>NZ_JBNWCL010000003.1:0-379921 GCF_053522445.1 Agrobacterium sp. 22-221-1 | reverse complement strand
AATGGCTCCGCACCGCACCCCGCCGCTACCGCCCCGAATACAGCAACCCAAAACCGCTGGAGCGAACTCAAAACTGGATAAAACTTGGGGGCAAGGTCAGTCCCATGTGGATCACTCCGTTGCCCCCGTCGCTCACCGCGTTGGGGGAAGGTTCACATGGCTCAATTCTCAATGGAAATTATGCGCCTAACCGGCTCAGTTCCGCGTGGAAACCAACAGGAGTGCTGGTTCGATCCCGGCTTGGGGTACCATTACCAGAAAATCGCATTGATTTTCTTGGGTTTTCCGCCTCTAGATGTCCAAGTAGTTCACATCGTATAGAAAAGTTGGACACTTTTGTTCTGCTTTTGGTCAATCGTCGCTGTCGTCGGCGGTCTGATCCCTAAGCTTGATAGCGCTCTTCGCCAGCACTTTTTGGCGAGCCGCCTTGGTGTAGCGGATCACTTGTTTCGATGTTGTATGGCCGGTGATTGCCATTATCTGGTGTTCGGTCGCGCCGCGATCCGCAAGGCGTGCCGCGGCGGCTTTTCTCAGGCCGTGGGCGCTGCAATGCGGAAGCTTTGCTTGATCGCACCGCTTCCGAAACCAGTTATCGTAGTTTTGTTGGCTCGCTTTGAAAGCGTGTCGCAAATCTCCCAAACGTTCGCTGCAAGGGAGTAAACAGCGATAGGCTCATTACAATACCAGTGGATGTGGATCGCTGCTAACAATTGTCGCCGAGCCGCGTCAAGCTTCGTGATTTGATCCATTACAAGCCTCAGTGTTTCAAGGCGGACGGCAAAGGCCAGTGGACGACGACGGCTTAGATGTCGTCGTCTGCATCACCAACTTGAGGTGGTCTGTAGTTACTCGGTTCCTACTTCCTGTGCGACAAACGTGAGCGGCGCCGATGCGTGAAAAGATCTGAGAAATGTGGCACACGCGACAAGATTCGAACCTGTGACCTTTGGACTCGGCGCACGCGCCAAACTAGCGGAAGAGGTCATTCTGATCGCTTTTTAACTTTAGTGAACCCGTTAGGATCCTGTAGAGTGCGGCTTCACCAGACGTGCCTGGTTTAAAAGTGTTGGTGTTGAAATCCTCGTCTTTCAGTGGAACTGCTTCAAGATAAGGTAAGAAGTCTTGCGCAGATGGGACTTGTTCTCGGGTTCCAGCGGTCAGGTCCAAGTAGACCGGGCGCAGAAAGCGCATCAACGCCTTGAAGCCGTTTGTTTTCGGCAGCACATTTCCGCTTCTTTGCATGTCATCCCAAGAAGTCGGCCAACGATCCCGCACAGCTGTGAAATAATTGAGGACGATCTGCGTTATTTCAGTATCCTTTTCCTTCAGAAATAATTGACGAAACGGATATCTCTGGTGTTCGTCATAAGAAGGTAACGGTAACGAAATAGTTCGCAGAAAAAAGTTGCGATCCGACATCGGATCTTTCGACATAAGATCCAACAGCGATTCGACGACGGCGGCTTGGGTCAACGATTCGCCCTCCCTCCCTGCGGTAGCGTTTCCTAGGCGCTTGATCCGCTTGTAGAATGGACTGAATTCCAGTTGATCTAATGCTACCGTGATGTGGTGAGCCGTCTTCTGAGGGCTTCTCTTCTTTTCGTAGTCTAGTAGATCGTAGACGAGGCTTCTGTTCACCTTGGTCTGTGCGAGATTAACGGTAGCGAAGATGTTTGCCTGCGTTGCAATGTCGGCGCCCACAAACACAGATACGCTCACTTCGAATGTCTCTCCGTTGAAATTGGTAAGGCCGTCCACTCGGTGTTGGCCGTCAATAATGCGTGCGACGTCGTTGAGGGGAACATCCGCTGACGCGAGCAGGGTAAGGGCGCGCTCATCAGGATCCCAGACCGCATTCGCCTCATCGACGGCGAGGATAATGCTACTAGGAAATGTAGCATCAAACGAATTCACATAGTCTTTTAATTCCCGAGAACGCGTTTGCGACAGACGACGCTGGATGCCGATATATCGGTCAATCTCGTTTTCCTCCAACCGCCGAATATCCGCGACAGCAACTTGCGCCAGGTCTTTGGAATTCATCACGCCGACATAGAAAGCGCCGATTGGCTGCTCAACCTTGAGTGCGGGAAATTTTATTGCATCAAAGGTCATTTTCTCGCTCCGTGACCGTCAGTCACATTCTTCATTATGTCTTTGATTTGATCCCCGTCCGAAAGTCGCAAAGACGGGATCGACCGCTGTTGGTACATTGAGACAATCCAGAGTGCCGCGGCGAAGCCAAGAAGGAACTTAACGTAGGCTTCAGCAAATTCGTGGTTTTCTACTGGCCCTTTTAGATCGCGAAAGTACATAGGCGAAGCAAAAAAGAATAAAAGCAGGGGAAGAACGATTAATGCCAAAATTGTTTTAGGTCTGTGCTTCGAGTAATGTAAATTGAGAAGAAACCACGCGGTAGATGACGCGAGCAATCCAGAGGTATATCCTAGTATATCCCCGTATCTGTAACTGGACATGAACATCGACCATGCAGCAGTCCAAGTCATCTGCGCAGAATCCATTCCTTCATATAGAAGCCGGAGCACGATTGGAACGTGCATAATGAGCAAAACAATCACTGCCTCAAATACCGAGGCACCTAGCATAGAGCCTCGCTCACGCAACAAATTTAAGTTGTCCATCACATTACAACCATTATCTCGTCTACTGCGCGTCGATTCGAACTGCTTGCCGCTAACACGCTGCTACGGCAGAGTTTATGAATTGTTCCCGTGCCTTCATAGAGTTCCAATAGGGAGTGATGAGCAGCGTTGGAAACAATAACCCGCGCACCCCTCTCTCTCGCAGCCACTAGACAATCCCGAAGCCTAATTTGGTCAGCCCAACTGAAGATGTGCTCGTTATACTTTAGAAAACCGTTGTCGTTGTGCTGAACGGTGTATGGCGGGTCCGCGTAGATAAGATCTCCTTGCCCGGCGCGGCCAATAGTCGCCTCAAAGTCGCAAGCCAAGACGTCTGCGGATTGGAGACGATCTGACACCCACCGAAAATTGTCGGTCGGAAGTACAACGGACGATTTCGTACCTTTTGGTACATTGAATTGCCCTCGACGATTTACGCGGTAAAGACCATTCCAGCACGTACGATTAAGATAAATGAATTGCGCCGCTCGCTCGACACTGGAACTAAGGTTCGCTCCCCGCATTTCGTAGTAGTACTTCGTATCATGCCTTGCTTGATGGTGTTCGAGTAGCACCTCGACGTCACGGTACGACGACTTGATCGTGTTATAACATTCCACAAGCCTCGGATTGAGGTCCGACAAGAGCGCGCGAGCAGGACTAATCTTAAAGAAGATTGAAGCTCCCCCCAAGAACGGCTCGACATACGAACCGTTGAAATTGGGGAAAAGGTTTATGTGGCGCTCTGCTAACCAACGCTTTCCACCGGCCCACTTCAAGAAGGGGGAGATCGTTTTGGGCTTTATTGGGCCGTAAAGCAAGTGATATGTCCCTAGTTCGTTTTTCATCATATTTACGATCAAAGCGTAATCAAACTCATAACGCGAGTAAGGCCCTGATAATTCTCTACTTAAACGGGATTGAGATCCTCGAAGCAAGTGGGGCTATCCTATTTTGCGGTATGACCTGGAAAAAGGTCGTCTCCAGCAAGTTGCCAGCAACCAATCGATGCAATGTTTCCTCCGAAATCAATGCTTGGACACTTTTCAAGAAAAGCTAATGGACGGGTGGCAGTGATCGGTGTTCAAGCATGGCGCAAGTCGCTGATTTTGTTCAAAATCAGCGGCCCGGCTTGGGGTACCATTTCCAAAAGTGCATTGATTTCTCTAAGCTTTGTCCAGCACGCGCCTGTGAACTCTTCGACAGTCTCACGCCACCAACAAGCTCACGAAACTTTGCTTGCGCACCCCCTGAATATTGCCAGGCTTTCATTTGCCAGATGCGGCGGACTCGATTAGACGAATCCCGTTACACCCCGTGAGGACCGGCGACTTAATTTCGCCATCACGCCCGCCTTTTTGAAAGCCCGTCCGGGATATCTGCTTCTTCGCGAAGTTTGAGGAAAACAACATGGCCAATGCGACCACCGCCGACAATAGCCGCACGCTCGCCGCTCTCGGCGTCACGGCGGGAATGATCTTCACCGTCGGCTCCGCCCTCGGTTTTCAGCATATTGGCGGTTATACGCCCTGTGCGCTGTGCCTGCTGCAGCGCGATCCCTATTATTACGCCATTCCGCTGGGCATATTGGCCATTGCGACCAGCATCTTCAAATTGCCGGTTCAGATCACCCGGCTGCTTCTTGCCCTTATCGGCGTGGCGATGCTGATCGGCGCCGGGCTCGGCGTTTATCATGCCGGTGTGGAATGGGGTTTCTGGGAAGGGCCGATCACCTGCGCCACCGGGGCGCCTTCCATCACCACCAATGCCGGCGATCTGCTGGGCAATCTGAACGCCATCAAGGCGCCTTCCTGCAACGACGCCGCTTTACGGGTGCTCGGCCTTTCCTTCGCGGGCTGGAATGTCATCGCAAGCGTTGCACTTACGGCAGTCGCCTTTTTTGGCGCGAGCCGTAAAAGCCGGTAAGCGGAAAACCGCGTTGCAGTCCTCGAAAGATCAGGGCTGCAGCTCGGTATCCCAGTAAAGATAGTCCATCCAGCTTTCGTGCAGATAATTGGGCGGGAACAGCCGCCCGTTATTGTGCAGATCCTGAACCGTCGGCTGGAAGGGCTTCTGCGCCGGGAACATACCCGCCTGCTTGGGAAGCTTGCTGCCTTTTTTAAGATTGCAGGGAGAGCACGCCGCAACGACATTGTGCCAGGTGGTTTCACCACCATGCGCGCGGGGAATCACATGGTCGAAGGTCAATTCGTCCCGCGTGCCGCAATACTGGCATTCGAACTTGTCCCGAAGGAAAACGTTGAAGCGGGTGAAGGCCGGGTTGCGGGTGGGCTGCACATAGGTCTTGAGGCTGACGACGCTCGGCAGCCGCATGGAAAAGCTGGGGGACGACACCGCGTGATCATATTCTGCAATGATGTTCACACGGTCTAGAAAGACGGCCTTGATCGCGTCCTGCCAGGACCATAACGACAAGGGATAATAACTCAGTGGCCTGTAGTCTGCGTTCAGAACGAGCGCCGGCAGGGCCTGTGGTGAAACTGCAATCGTCAAGGGCTTCTCCTGAGCGATTCGGCATCTGCACTTGTATATTAGGTCCGTTGTTACAGGATTGTGAAGCCTATAAATGCAGCGGCGAAGAGCTTAATTTTTGAGCCGTAGAATGGCCTTTTTCGCATTCCTGACGATCGAGCGGCACGGTGACACCTCCTGGCGTTGTGACACCGCTGGCCGATGCGGCAGGAAGGCGATTCGGGCCTTCGCCAGGCACAAATCCTTCTCACACCGGATGCACTATCGGTGATATGATTACCCCCGACGGACGACTGGAAAATCAATGCGCGCCGGGCGTGGCAAATGTGCGGCGGCGGCATTCATCATTTCGTCAATGGAGGAACGGTCATGAGGTTGGGCAGGCAGCAAGCGGCAGCATTGCGGGGCGGCCTAGCGGCCGGCGTTCTGACCGCCATGATCTGCCTCTCCGTGGGCGCCCATGCCCAGCAGTATCAGAATTTCGAAGTGACGCCGGATGGCCGCGGCGGGGCGCAGGGAACGATTGGCGGGCGCAATTTCGAAGTTTACCGAAATTACGACCGGCCACCGGCAAGCCGCGCCTCACCCGAGACCCGACGTGAACTCAGGCGGGCTGTCCCGCAGCAGACCTGTATTGTCGACACCGAGGGTAGAACCCGCTGCAGGTGAGCGCGAGCCCGGTTTTCCGGCTGTTTTCAGCGCGCTGTCACAAAATTAGATTTCGTTAAAATGCAATCTATCGACTTAAACGGCCCGCAAGAATGGGTCGCTATGGTGCCAGGCACAAGACAAGACAATTGTGCAGGGGCAAGGACATGGCGAAGAGAACAATCCGTCTGGCAAAGATTTTTGCCGTCGCTGCCGGCGTGGCGGCAAGTGTTGCGACAACGGCATCGGCCGTCCAGCTCGGTGGCCTTGCCCAGAAGCCCGGCGCCTCGCGGCCCGGCCAGTTCATGACCACGAGCCGTCCCACCATCGCACCCATCGCCTTTGCGAAATTCTGTGAAAACGCCGCCGACCAGTGCCTCCGTATTGGCGACCGCGATACGGTGGAACTGAGCAAGCAGAAGCGCACGGAACTCCAGCGCATCAACGCCGAGATCAACACCTCGATAATCTATGCCAGCGAACAGGACGGCGAAGACGACTGGAAACTGAACCCGGCAAGCGGCGACTGTGAAGATTTTGCGGTGACCAAGCGGCAACGCCTCCTGCGCGCCGGCTGGCCTTCGGGGGCCCTGCGCATCGCCACAGCCCGCACGACGGATGGCATAGGACATGCCGTTCTGGTCGTCAGCACCAGCCAGGGCGATCTGGTGCTGGATAACCGCACCAATGTCGTCAAGCCGTGGAAAGCGGTGGATCTGAAATGGATCAAGATCCAGTCGCACGAGGACCCGCGTGTCTGGCTGAAACTCTAGAACGCGGTTTCAGGCTGAAGCCGCCCTTTCGGACGGCAGGCATTTCGATTGCCGGTTTAAGGCAACGTATCTTTCGACCATCAAAGCGGGTATTCTTCCCCACAGAATCGGCGCGTCAACGCAGCTTTGGCGGGTGATGCGACAGCCGCCTTCAACGCTCTTGACCTTGTGCGGGAGAGACAGTATCGGCAGCTATGCCCAAGGTGCTCAACTGGATTCGCGGTCGTAAACAACCAGCCTCCCGCGACGACCGGAGGCGGCGCAGAATTGACCTTGGCGACAAGCCGGCCTCCTTCCCGATCTATGCCATTGGCGACGTGCATGGCAGCCTCGACCTGCTGTTGCAGGCGGAGCGGAAAATCCTTGCCGATCTGGGACCCGACCCTTCTCCCGCGCTGGTCGTTCTCCTCGGCGACTATGTCGATCGCGGACGCGATTCCCGTGGCGTTCTCGAACATTTGCTTCAGCCGCCGCCCGCGCCGCTGCGCCGTATTGCGCTTTGCGGCAACCATGAGCAACTCTTCCATGACTTTCTCGAAAATCCGCAGCAGAATATGCACTGGCTGGACTTTGGCGGCCGCCAGACGCTTTTATCCTACGGCGTCGATATCGACTATTTCCTGCAAAAGGGCCGCCTGAGACTGCAGCCATTCAGGGACGCCCTGCTCGGCGCAATTCCGCAGACCCACCGCCAGCTTTTATCCAGCCTGCCGATCTACGCCCGGATAGGACCCTATATTTTTGTGCATGCCGGCTTGAGACCGGGATTGCCGCTGGAGGCGCAGACCGATGAGGACATGCTCTGGATCAGGGAGCCGTTCCTGTCGCAGGGGGCCGGACTGGATCTCGTCGTCATCCACGGCCACACGCCGGTAACCGAGCCGGAAACCGGCCCGCAACGGATCGGCATCGACACGGGTGCATTCACCACAGGCAGGCTCACCGTTCTCAGGCTTTCGGATGCGGGCTTGCACCTGATCGGTTGAGCGCGCGTTGCCCACCCGCATCAGTCCACACTAACTGAACAAGGCCCGATGGCGGCGTCAGGGCTTTGGTTTCAACCAACCTGCCTGCCGCTCAGAATATCATCGAGGACCGCCATTTGCTCGCGATTCCATTCAACGGCGTCCTCAAACGCCCTGTTTCCCAGTTCCTGCCGCTGATCGCGGCTGGAGGCGAGCTGCAGGATCGCGTCGGCGAAAGCCCGATGGTCATTGTCCTCCACAATGACCACGCCGCGCCGGTATCGTTCCGAAAGCCCCCTAACACCTGTGCGGGTGCTGATCGTCGGCACACCGGCAGCCAGGGCATCGAGCAATTTTATATTGATGCCTGTTCCGAGCGTGATGGGATTGATGGAGAGCGGCGCGCGCGCGAAGGCGTCCTTCAAATTATCCACGCGACCGAGCTTGAGAATGCCTTCCCCGTCTTCGATCTTGCCGCATATGCCGCCCGCCAGAACCAGACGAATATCCGGCCGGGCAGCCCTGACCAGCGGCATGACGTTCTGGAGGAACCCCTTCAGGGAAATGATGTTAGCGTCGTTGCCGGAACCGAGGAACAAGAAGTCGCTCGGTGTTAAGTCTTCCACTCTTCCGCCGAGATCGAGAATATGGCTGACGGTAGCAACAACCGGCGGCTCCCCCCCCAGCCGCTGCCTGAACGTCCGCTCTTCTTCCTCCTGAATGGCGACAACCACATCCGCACGGCGGAAAGCCTTGCTTTCCACGGCCGGCGGAACGGAGAACCAGTATCCATATTTGTTCGCGGTATTGACGAAAGCCTTGTGTCGGTCAGCGAAGGAATCATGGGTATCGAGAATGCGCAGCACACCCTTCGGCAATCCCAGGAACGCCCGCGAATGAAAGGCATATTCGACAATGACAGCATCGAGACCAAGCCGGCGCTGAAGGTCCCGAACCTGCCGGCCGATTTCGGGATAATAGAACTCATCGAGGTAATTATAAAAACCGCTGTCGCGGCCAAATAACCGGTGGACCTTTCGGACGGCTCGAAACGCCGTCAAACCAAGGTCGAAACCGACGTCACCGGCAAGCCTGCTTCTCAAGCCGCCTGCATGCCGTGAAACAAGGTGCAGATGATCAGGCCCGAATTCCGCCTCATGCCCCGCCCGATCGAAATCGGCGGCAATCGTACCCGCGACGTGAACGAAATGCACCTCGTGACCGAGGCTGCGTACGGCGCGCGCGAGCTGGAGAATCCTGCTTCGCGCACCTTCATTGGCGGGAACGACCGGAAATGCCGAGACGAAAGCGACTTTCATGAACGAACTCAGGCCTGTGCCGAGAAGGTCTCGAACACCTGAAAATTGCTCTTGGACATCGCAAGAATATCCGGCAGCCTTTTCCCGACCCGTTCACGAATCTCGTCGGATTGATCGATAAATTCCACCAGAGCCTTCTTTATCCCGTCTTGAGTGTGGAATGCGGCCGGCGAAAGCAGATTGGCTGCAGACAGGCCAAAATGCCGATAAAGCCCTTCAAACTTACCCTGATAGGCGATGCATATCGCGGGAACGCCTTTCCCCAGTGCGGCGATGGCAAGATGCATGCGGCCGCTGACGAGACCATCAAGCTGGCCTGCGATCCCTTTCAAAACAGGCGCCGACCATTTTCCGTCGAGATATCGGACCCTGTCGGCTCGCGATCCCGGGACCAATTCGGTTATGGCTTTCAGATAGGCCTGGTCGCCGACATTGTCGCGGTAATCATGCGGGATAAGCAGCCAGCACACCGGCCGCGCATCGGTTGCAAATTGCAGTGCTTCCGCCGCATGCCTGATGACCGCCTCGGTCTGCGCGCGGTCGGCATTTTTGAACAGCATTGGATGCAGGTTGAAACCCATGACCCTGTATCCCTCGGCCCGCTTTCGCGCGATCCATGAACGTGTGTCCTCGTCAGGCTCCGATGGAACGAGACTGAACGCCGAATCGGAGACGAGCGCCGCATTCGTCTTCGCGAAGGATTGCAGACGCTCAAGCGAGATCACGTCACGCACCTTGAGCGAGCATTCCGGGTGAAGGGAACGATAGAACATTGCCAGAGGGGCATGCGGCGTTTCATTGAAACTGAAACCGAGAACGACGTTCCTTATTCCGGCAGCGGCGGCGAGATCCGCGCTTGCGAGAAGTTTCGCGCTGACCAACGGGTGGTAATATCCATCCATGACATCGGCGCCGACAACGACGACACAGTCGTATTTTCTTGTCGCAAACTGCTGCGCCAGGGCTTTAATGAAATTGGTCTTGCCAAAGATATCGACGGGAACGAAGCCCCTCTGATAAGCGGAATCAGCATAATCCATCCCATCGACAAGGATGTCTATCTCGACATCGGGATTGCTCGCACGGGCATGTTGCAGCGTCGCGGTAATCATGGCGTCATCGCCCAACGAGCCGAAAAGGGTGATCGGGTCGCCAGCTACGATCAAAAGCCGGCTTAACGGACCGCCGGCAGCGGCGGGTTTCATGCCTGCCTTCAATTCCTGCAGATCGTCAAAGAGTTGCCGGAAGGCGATATCCCGGTTGCGCCGCTCGATATATTTCACCGCTCTCTGGCGCAGCGGCGCCGGCAGTATTTTTTTTATCAGCTTGCGCATTTGCTTTCCTTTCGGGAAATGATTTTGCCCATGACGAGCGCGATGGCCGACCGGGCCTCGTTCCGCGCGGTGAGCACCAGAAGCAGAAGATAGGCCGCGCCGAAAATGCAGCCGAGCATGACGCCGGATATGAAATCCCCGGCGCCCAGCAGCTTGACCTCTGGACGCATCCATTGAACGAGCAGGAAGCAGAATCCGCTGGAGGCGAAGCTCGGCAGAAGCAGGAGGAATATTCGCCACAGCCCGATGCCAAGCTCGCGGGCGATGAAGAAAAAAGTGAAGGGCGTGGAGGTCAGTTGTCCGACCGCATAAACAATGACGATCTCCCTGATGCTGTCCGTTGGAACCAGCAGGATCAGCAGGATGGTGGAAATCGCCTTGATACTTCCGGCAATCAGCACCTTGTTCGGCTTGCCGCGCGCGGAAAGGAAAGGCGCGTTTTGAAACTGAACGCATTGCAGCGCGCCGAGCAGGAGCAGCGGTTGCGCCACCCCATCGGCACCCTGCCATCGCGCACCGAACAGGACGTTGCAGATTTCTGGCGCCAATGCCGCGGCCAGCACGAAGACCGGTGTCGAGAAGATCGCCGACATGGTGATCGACTGCTTGTAGAGCGCCGCCATTCGTTCCCGTTCGTGCGATATGCGTGAAAGCACCGTCAGCGAGACGTCATAGAGCGCCGCCTGAAGCAATTGCATCAGAAGTTGATAGAGCCTGCTGCCCACGGTGTAGAGGCCGAAGAGCGCGACCCCGTAATGTGCCAGGATCATGAAATCGATCAGGCGCGTAGCCGCGAAATCGACAATACGAAGGCCGAGCGCCGACGAACCGAAGCGAAGCAGTTCGACGAAGGTGCCGGGATTGAGAGTGGTGCCCGGCAGCCAGTGCGGCTTTCGCCAGAGCCAGATCAGCGTGACTAGGGTGGCGACATAGGTCTGCACGACGAGGCTCCAGACGCCCATGCCCATGATCGCGAAAACAATCGCCACGCCGCCGCCGACGATATTCGATATGAAGGTTCTGATTGCCAGCGGCTTGAAAGCCAGTGCGCGGCGATAATTCACCTCCTGAAACATCGATGCCGTGTTCAGCGGCAGCAATATGCAGATAGCCACGATGACCGGCGCCAGACCTTCGACCTCGAACCAGCGTTCCAGTTCCGGTGAAAACACACAGACGGCAATGGCCAGCAGCGTTGCAACCGCAACCGAGGCATAAAAGGGCAGATTGACATCGCCGGGTTCCAGGTTGAGTTTCTGCACGATCGCATCTGCGAATCCGAACTCCGACACCATCTGGATCAGCATCAGCACCAGCCCGGCGGTGGCGACCATGCCGTAGTCGGTGGGGCTGAGGAAACGGGCCAGAACGATGAAGAGAATGGAGGTGAAAAGCTTGCCGCCCCAGTTCTGGACGATGGACCAGAACACGCCTTTCAGGGCAGCATTGCCTATCGACGTAGCTTCGGACATCAATTCACCACCCGTAAAGCCGGCCGCGTTGACGCAACATGCGCAGCGACCGCAAAATAGTCTACGCCCAGGCCGTGAAAGCGGAGGCTGCCCTTATTGCTTCCCACCATATGCTCTCTCCTTCGAAGAAAACCGCTTCAACGGACCGGGTCCATTGCCGGTTAAGATGCACGCAGGGTTCGGCTTTGCCTGTAGCGCGTCAGGACGTCCTCATAGAGTTTCACATAATTTTCGCCGACCCGACGCGAGGTGGATTCCTCGACGATGTTTCCGAAATCCGCCTCCGTCGGCAATTCTTCGCGCGAGAGCGTCAGCACGCGGCGGATACGGGCGGCAAGGTCGCTGGCGTTGCCTGGCTCGAACAGCCAGTCATGGTTGGTCTCGCCAATCAGTTCCGGAATGCCACCGGAGGCTGCGCCGATGACCGGCACGCCCATGGCATAGGCTTCGTAGATCGTGCGTGGCGATGGCTCCGCCCAGAAGGAAGGAACGATGAGCACGTCGATCTCTTCGAGAAACTCCTTCGGTTTCGCCCAGCCGACGAATTCGATCGGCAGATCGCCGGCCTGAGCCGTGAAACGTTCGATGGAATCGTCCATCGCATGGCCAGCGACCAGACAGCGCCAGTTGCCGTGACCGATTTCCTTGAAGGCATCGACCATGTTGCCGACGCCTTTTTCCGTATTGATGCGGCCGATATAACCAAAGGTCAGCGGCCGGCCAGTGCGGTCGATCTGCCGGCGGGCGACGGGATCGCCCTCGGGAACCGTGCAGGAATAAAAGATGACGCGGCGCAGGCTTTCCGGAATGTGGTGGAAAAGCCCGTGATTGACATGCGTCTTGAGGATTTCCGTGCCGACGCTTGCGACAGCGCCGATATAACGCTGGGTGAATTTCTTGGTGAAATTCACCGCCTGACAGCCGAGATGAATGTGCTCGCAGGGCTTGCCGCCCTTGAACATGGCGGCGTTGCCGCACAGGAGATCATATTCGCAGATCGTGTGAACGATCGGAATGCCGCGCTTATGCGCCGCCCGCCACACCAGCGTCGTCACATCCAGAAGCGAGTGGGTGTTGAGAACGTCAGGCTTGAAATCGTCGAGAACGGCTTCGAACTGCTTTTCGACGTCGAAATTCCACTGCTGCTTGAGCTTCTGCATGCGCCGCTGCTGCGGCGAATATTGCGGCCAGTCCTCGAGCCAGAAATCGTTATTATGGAACATGCGGTAGACGGAGACGCCGTTGCGCATGGTTTTCGGTTCGGCCTGCCGCTCGATACAGGCGGCGCCGACCGTATGTCCCATGGAAACGAGTTCCTCGGCGAGATGTTCGACCGAGCGTTCGCATCCACCAACGATATGCGGCGGATAAAGGCTGCTAAGATGGAGAATTCTCATGCGGATACGCTCTGTTTTCCTTCATCGAAAATCTATGGCGTCCATCCCGGGCTCGTTCGTCTCCCTTCATTCCAGGAGACCAGTGAGACATCTGCAAAAATAAAAGAGCCGGAGCAGAACTAATGTTTGAAAATATGAATTACCAAAATCTACTTTTCAAAAAGCACGGGAATCGACGCTATTTCAAGTGATTTTTTTCGCGACGCGGCAAAAGTCATGCGGTGTTGCGAAAAGAACCGGTCTCGTGTTACGGTTTAGCCACTTTAAAGTGCAGGCAATCGGAAGAAATCGGTTGCGTTGCAGCTTTTGATCGTATTCCAGTTGATAATATCTGTTTTATTTCAAACACATGGATTTCAGGGCGATTGTAGATGCCGAAAACTTCCAAGACATTCTGATCTCGACGTGTTGAGAGGCATCATCGCCATTTAAACGGCGACGTCCATGTGTTGACGTCTGGCTTATATTTTCTCCGGACACACCAGGAGGCGCAGATGAATGGAAAAACGCCGATAGCCATGGGCAGCCTGACACGGCGCAACCTGCTTTCAGCCGCGCCGCTTGCATTGGTCGCCGCCTCCGGTTTGCAAGCCATTCCCGCACGGGCGCAGACGGTTGCTTCAGCCAGTACCGAAGCCTTTCTGGACAGCGTAGGGGTGTGCGGTCACTTCACCCGTCCCACGGGCGTCTATCCGGAACAGTTCGAGCGGATCGTGCCCGAACTCGAAGCACTGGGCGTCCGGCATCTGCGCGATGACGGGCTGATCACCGCGAGAGACAGTCGCGACAGCCCCGTCTTTCGGCGGCTGCGCCGGATCGTGGCGGCGGGCGTTCGCCTCACCATCATCTGTTACGACAATCTCAACCCTTACGTTTCCACGCCGCTCGACAGGCTGGCGGATTTCTACGACTGGTGCGACGCGGGTATCGATGTTTTCGAGGGCAGCAATGAACCGAACCTGACGAAGGATCCGCAAAATGCTCCGCGCATTTCGGCGGAGCATCAGGCGGCGCTGCACGACACCATCCGTTCGGTTCCGCGCCTGAGTGCGGTGCCAGTTGCGGCGCCAAGTTATGTCCTGTCGAACAGAGCGCTGGCGCTGGACCTGAAAAATGCCTGCGATTACGGCAATATCCACGCTTACGCCGGGATGGAGCATCCCGAAACGACCGGTCCGGGGGCACTCTCGAAATCCGTCGCCGCTTCGGCGCATATAGCGGCCGGCAGGCCGGTGCTCGCCACGGAAATGGGCTACCATACCTCGCTGCAAACCAAGACATTTCATTTCCCCGTTACCGAAGGCATCAAGGCGCGCTATATGCCGCGCATGCTGCTCTGGTGCTTCATCAGCGGTATCCGCCGGTCCTACATCTATGAAATGGTTTCAAGCTTCGCCGCCGATGAGACAAACCCGGAATCCTCCTTCGGCCTCCTGCGCCACGATCTGAGCCGCACCCCGGCCTACGAGGCCGTTCGCGCCCTTCTTTCCCTCTGCAGGGCAGAACGGCAAACCGGACCGGAGGAACGACAGCTCGATTTCCTCACCGCCGATTCCCAAAGATTATCCCTTCACCTTACAAGAACGGACGGTGCTTTGCTCGTGCCTGTCTGGCTGGGAATTTCCGGCTGGCAATGGCCGGCCCGCATCGAAAACCCGCCCGCCGAACGGATTGCGACATTTTCGGTGGCCGGCCAGCATAGTCATGTTATCGCACACCGTTTCCGCGATGACGGCTCCGTTAGCCAGCAGACAATCACGCAGGAAAGCGGGCAATACCGGCTTTCGGTCAGCGACCAGCTTACGGTTCTGGAAGTTTTCTGAATGGCGCGCAGGAAATGCCGCATCGCAAAATTGTGTGTATCGCGCCTGTCCATTGCATGATAGCCTGCTTGAATACTGGACTTCCGCCCCGCAAAAGCGGCCGCAATATAATACTAAATATATCTTTATTTTTATAGATTGACGATGATGAAAAACTTTAAAGAAGCGCCCGCTGCCGGGGCGCAGCGTCTTGATGTTCTTCAGGTGATGCGCGCCGTCGCGGCAACCATGATTGTTGCGCTGCACGCAGACGTGAACTGGCAATTCACGCTTTTCCCACTGCATCTGCTGCGGCTGGGTGGCGGTGTCGACCTGTTTTTCGTCATTTCCGGCTTTGTCATCGTTTATGCATCCCGGCCCTATTTCGCAGCGACAGGCGGTCGTTCGGCGTTTCTGCTGCGCCGGTTTCTCCGCATCGTTCCGCTTTACTGGTTTGTGCTGACCCTGCGGCTTGCCATGGCCGCCAGCGTGACCCTTATCAGTGCAAAGGCCTTCCCGCCGTTACAGTCGATCCTCACCTCCTACCTGTTTATTCCCTATGACAGCATGGGTTATGGCGACGCCTATCCGTTTCCGCTGATCGATCTCGGCTGGACGCTGAATTACGAAATGTTCTTTTATATCGTTTTCGCAGCGTTCATCTTCCTGCCGCTGGAGCGCGCGGTATTCACGACAGCCGGCGTACTGTTTGCCGCTGTCATGATCGGCTCCGCCTTCGATCTCGGCCTGCCGTTCAGCTTCTGGTTCCAGCCGATCATTCTCGAATTCGTCGCGGGCATGTTCCTGGCGGTCCTCTTCCTGAGAGGCGTTCGCCTGCCGCCCCTGCTCGGGCTTGCGACGGCCCTGTGCGGCCTGGCGCTCTGGATGCTGACCGATCTGAGCAGGATTGGGTTCCAATGCGATCCGGGCTGCTATTCCTTTTCGCGGCTGCTCGTTTTCGGCGGCGGCGCGATTTTGCTGATGACGGCGGCGACCTTGACCAGAAACATCTCCCTGCCCCGTTTCGCACAGCCGCTGGCAAAACTTGGCGATTCATCCTATGCGCTTTACCTGCTGCACCCGTTTATTTTCCGGGGCTTCAAAATCGCGCTCGGCGGCGTCACGTTCCCGCCCGAATGGAGCAACCTCGTTTATCTCGTCATCGTCGTCAGCACCGTCGCCATAGCCCACACCTTCCACGTCCTTGTCGAAACGCCGGCCAATATCTGGCTGCGTGACCGGCTGATAACATCGCCACGGAAAGTCGCCGTGTCATGAACAAACCGGAGAAAGGCAAGGGCGGCCGTTAACAATAGCTGAGGGTTTCCGACGCCGGTTTATTTTAGCGCTTGATCCTTTGCTTGGGCTGTGCGATTTAAAAAGAAATTTTAAATGTTGGGTAACCTTGCCCGGCATTGGATGTATTTAAAGTCGTATTTTAAAAGATTTGGAGAGTTGGATGCCCCGCATTCGTAACGGCTCGATGTTCGTTGGTGCGATGTTTATTGCCAGCATGGGTCTCTTTTCCGCTGTCGCCAACGCACAGAACGTGGAAACCGCACCGCCGGCCGCACCGCAACAGGCGCCCTCGGCCGAGAGCGCTGCAACAGGCGCGCCCGTCAAGGCCGCCGATGAAACCACCGCCGCATTTCTGAGCCGCGTCAACACCACCAATCCGGACACGGTTTCCATCGCCGCAGCGGAACTGTTCAAGCAGTCTCCGACACAGGGGACGATCAGGGATCTGGTCACCATCGCTTCCAGCACGGATGCAGCAGCGGCCGACGTAACCGGAAAAGTGACGAGCGGGTTTCCGATCATCGCCGTTTCCACCAGCGCGGCACAGTTCTCCGAACAGCTTTCCGGCCTCATCCTGAGTGACTCCGGCCAGTTGCCCACCATCGTCGCACTGGCCCAGAAGGTTGGTAACAAGGACTTCTCCGAAGTCGTCGGCGAAGGCCTAGCGCTTGCCCACGCCACCGCGATGAGGAACGGCAATACGATACTCGCAGCCGCCATCCAGTTGCAGACAAAGGGCGCCAACGTACCCGCCGATCTCCTGATCGCCTTTAGCGAAAATATCGAAGGAACGGCTGCCGGTCCGGCCGCCCCTGCGGCGGCAGCAGCAGCGGCCTCGCCGATCGGCGGCGCCGGTTCCTCGCCGGCAAGCGCCAACAGCATCGGCGGTTCGGGAACGGCAGGTGCCGCAGGCGGCACCGCACAGGCGGGTGGCGGAAGCCCGCCGGCTGGCCGCGGCAGATCGCTTTCAACCGGCAGCACCAGCACGACGACGAGCACAAGTCCCGTTTGAGTTTGGCTTTGTCGCCTTTCCCGTGAGGAAGGCTGCCGCCAGTTCTGTGATGCAACCGTGACTTGGCGGGCCCTGCGCCCGCCGAAAAGAGCGAGGCTGACAGTTGTTACAAAGGCACGATCCCCTGACGATGGCTGACTACGATAAAAGCGGGCTGACGGCCGAATTTATCGATATCGACGCCGTTCTTGCGATGATCCGCCGGCAGTGGCGCATCGTGCTCGCCGCCGTCGCAGTCGCCGGGGCAATCGGCCTCGCCTTTGCCGCAACGGCCGTTCCGATCTATTCGGCGACGGCGACGCTGCTGATCGACCGCAACAACAGCCAGATTGTCGAACAGCTTTCGACGATCGGTGGCGTCATAGAGGATGAAGCTTCCATTCTCAGCCAGGTCGAGGTTCTGCAATCGGAAACCATCGGGCTTGCCGTTGTCGATAGTCTCAACCTCACGGAAAATCAGGAATTCAGGGCAACACGCGCATCGCTTCTAAGCTCGATATTCGGCACCATCCGCTCGCTCGTCAATGTTTCGCAATGGTTCTCGCCAGCGAAGAAAAAAGAGGCGGTGGTTGACGATGGAACCCTGAAGAGATCGCTGTCGGACCAGCTGCTCAACGGCCTCAGCGTCAAGCGCATCGGCCGGACATATGCGCTGGAACTCACCTATAATTCGACATCGCCGGTTCTCGCCGCGCAGATCGTCAATGCCGTGGCCTCGGCCTATCTGGTGGACAAGCTGAATTCCAAATACGAGGCGACGCGGCGGGCCAGCGACTGGTTGTCCGACCGTATTGCCGAGTTGCGCCAGCGGGCGCTCGAAACCGATCTGGCCGTGCAGAAGTTTCGCGCTGAACATAATCTGATCTCGACCGGCAATGACGGCCTGCTCTCCGATCAGCAGCTGGCGGAATCCAACAGCGCGCTGATTTTGGCGCAGTCGGAAACGGCCAGGGCGCGGGCGCGGGTGCAACGCATCGAACATATTCTCGCCACCGACGATGTCGATGCGGTGGTTACCGATATTCTCGACAGCTCGGTCGCCAACGATCTGCGCAAAAAATATCTCGAAGCCTCCAAGACTGAGGCGGAAATTACCAGCAGGCTCAGCAGCAACCACATTCAGGCGGTGCGTCTGCGCAATGAAATGCAGGAATACCGACGGTTGATGTTCCAGGAAATCAGCCGCATCGCGCAAAGTTACAAAAGCGATCTGGAAGTCTCCGAAGCAAGGGAAAAATCGCTCGCCGAAAGTGTCGCCAAGGCGACCGACATTAGCAACTCGGCCAGCGAGACACAGGTTCAGCTGCGCGAATTGCAGCGTGAGGCCGAAACCTACAAGAACATGTACCAGACCTTCCTGCAGCGATATCAGGAAGCGATGCAGCAGCAATCCTTCCCCGTGACGGAAGCGCGCGTGATTTCCAAGGCGATGCCGCCCAGAATTCCGAGCAAGCCGAACAAGACCATCATTTTGGCCCTCTTCATGATCATGGGTGCCGCGGCCGGTGGCGGCATCGCCATGTTCCGTGAATTCCGCGACCGGTTTTTCCGCACTGGCGAACAGGTTCGCGATGTTCTCGGGCTGGAATTCCTCGGCAATACCCCACTCATCCAGAACAAGGCCGTAATAGAAGATCAGGAAGGCGGCCATCCGGCCCTGACGCGCCCCACCAGCGTTGCGCGCTACGCGGTCGACCATCCGCTCTCCTCTTTCGCCGAAACCCTGCGCAGCACCAGACTTGCCATCGATCTCGGTATTCCC
This sequence comes from Agrobacterium sp. 22-221-1, assembly GCF_053522445.1. Lineage (NCBI taxonomy): Bacteria > Pseudomonadati > Pseudomonadota > Alphaproteobacteria > Hyphomicrobiales > Rhizobiaceae > Agrobacterium > Agrobacterium sp. 22-221-1. The sequence goes on along the minus strand of NZ_JBNWCL010000003.1, from coordinate 361,003 downwards.
GCCAAAAGCGGAGCGCGCATTGTCGGTGTCGTCTCAGCCTTGCCGAGCGAAGGGAAATCCACGATCTCCATCAATCTGGCACAGTTGCTTGCCGGGCAGGGTGCGCGGGTCCTGCTGCTGGATGCCGATATTCGCAATCCCGGCGCCACGCGCGCCATGGCGCGTCACGCGAGCGAGGGCCTGCTCGAAGTATTGCTGGAAGGCCGCAGCGTGCAGGATGTGCTGCTTCGTGACGAAAAGACACGGCTCGCTTTCCTGCCCACGGTGGTCAAACAGCGTGTCCCTCATTCCTCCGAACTGCTGACCTCAGCGCAGATGCACAAGCTGCTGGCCGAAGCGAGCAATGCTTTCGACTATATCATCGTCGACCTGCCCCCGCTCGGGCCGGTGGTCGATGCCCGCGCCATGGCGGGGCGGATCGACGGTTTTATCTTCGTCACCGAATGGGGCAAAACCGCCCGCAGGGCAGTGCGGAACACGGTGGAGAACGAGGTTCATATCCGCAAGAAGTGTCTCGGCGTCGTCCTCAACAAGGTGGACACCGAAAAGCTGAAGCTTTACCGCGCCTATGGTTCGAGCGAATATTATCATTCGCGCTATACTCGATATTACCATGACCAGGCGTGACGGCGTGATGCGCCTGCGGAAAATCCTCGCGGTCGTACCGGTCCTCGTCATTTCCATCTTTGTCCTGTCCGTCGCGGCGCAGGCCTTTTCACAAAGCCGACGTTTTTCCGATATTGTCGCATTGGCGCGGATCGCCGACGACAATAATGGCCTCGCGCCAGATCTCCTTGCGGAAACGGTCCCTGAACTTCAGCCCATCGTTACCGAAAAAATCTGCCGTTCGGATATCGTCAAGGCCGGACTAAGGCTCGTTCTGGCCGATCTCGATGCAAATGGCGTCGATCCGGCATCCGATTCCGGCGCGGCGCGTCTCGGTTTTGCCGAGACCTTTATTCGCCATTCGCTCTCTTGTTTTCCCGCAAATGGCGACGTCTGGCTGCGTCTTGCCATGCTCCGTTCATTGCGCAACGCCTCACCCATGGAAGTGGCCGTGCTGATGAACTTCTCCCAGCTCTATGGGCCTGCCGATGCCAATCTGATCCGTGGGCGTTTCGTGATGTGGCAGCAGTTTCCGAAGAACACCTTGACCGAGGCCGAGCCGGCCCGCGAGGCGGATACGGCCGTCGTCTGCGGCAAACAGGGAGAAATCCTGCGATGGACCCTGGCGGAAGTCTGCCCAAAGCCACCGCCGGCAGACACAAAACGCTCCGCGCCGCTGTCATGATCTGAAACGATGAAACGGCTGAGCCTCGTCGATATTCGCGGCATAGCCACCACAAACAATTCCGACAAAGCCCAAAGATATGTCGCTCACCGAAGCCCGATCAGAACCGCTCTCCTCCTCGCAGCCCCCACTGGCGGCGGTTCGGGACTATGTTCGGCCTGTTGCAATAGTCGCATTCTGGGCAATATTTCTGCTGGCGCTTCTCAATAGGGGCGCAACGGAAATCGAAAGTCGCATCGTCGTCACGACCGCGATCTATCTCCTGCTGGTGCCATCGATCCTCCTGTTCGGACCTCCGAAGGCCGGTGCGGGCAAGGTACTCGCGGTGGCCTGCCTTTTATTGGGAGCGCTCATCGTTCAGGTGCTGTTGCAGACATCCTCCATACCCGGCATCGCGCGCGCCAATCCGGCATGGTCCACCGCCGCCATGTTCATGCAGACTGCGCCAGCCGCCACAATCTCGCTGACACCTGCGGATGACCGGCTCGGCCTCATGAGCGCGGCCCTGCCCTTCGGCGCCTTCATGACCGGCCTCGTGCTTTTCGACAGCGACGAGCGTGCGGCGAAGACGCTGCGATGGTTCGCAATCGCCGGTGGCTGGCTCGCGCTGTTTTCCATCGTGCAATTCGTGCTTTTCCCCGAAGCTCTCGGCTTCATCCAGAAGCGTTTCTACCTCGGCAGCCTCACCGGCCTTTTTGTCAACCGCAATACCGCCGCGACCTTCTTCGGTCTCATCCTTCTCACGCTCGCCGCATTGTTACATAAAAGCCTCCTCGCTCCAGATTGGGCGAGAGTAAAGGCGCTCGTGGCAAATCGCCTGACCGTGCCGGCGGAGCAGAAACAGCTCATCCGCAGGGCCGCTTTTCTCAGCGTCCTCGCGGGCTTTTGTTTCATCGCGTTGATGTTGACGGGATCGCGTGCCGGCATCGGCTCAAGCCTCGTAGCGCTGATTTTGCTGATCCTGCTGATTGTGTTCAACTCTCCCGCCAGAACCGGCCGCAATGGGGCCTCCAGCCGGCGCAGGCAGCGCGGGACGAGACGTCGTGCCGCGCTCCTGATCGCAATCGCCATCGCCCTCTTCGCGCTTTTCGCCAACCGGGTGGCGCTTCGCATGGAAACGCGTTTGGAAGACGATATGCGCTTCTGCTACATGCCGGGCATCGCCCGCGCCATCGCCGACAATTGGCCGCAGGGGTCGGGCCTTGCAAGCTTTACGGAAATCTATGCGCCCTATCATGTGGCGCGATGCGGGGTGGACGCCGTCGTCACCCATGCCCACAATGTCTACGCGGAGGGATTGCTGACACTCGGTGCGGCCTTCCCGTTTTACCTCGCTTTTTTTGTGCTCATCCAACTGGTGATTTTCGTTCGCGGGGCACTGAAGCGCAGAAATTATCGTTATGCCTCTCATCTCGGCCTTGCCGCGCTGCTGCTCGTCCTGCTGCATTCGACGCTTGATTTTTCGCTGCAGATTCCGGGCTTTGCCATGGCCTATGCCGTTTTCCTCGCCCCGGTCGTCACGCTTTGCCTGAACCCGCCCGGAATGGAGCGGGAGGGTCGCAAAAGGCGGAGACAATTTCCGGAAGACGCTGCAATGCCGGCGCCGGGCCATTCAGACCAGACAGTACAAACGCCGCTTCGTCTGCAATAACGGATCTCGCGGATGCAAAACAGGTTTCGTGATCTTAAAGGCGCAGGAATTTGAGCATGCGGATATTGCAAGTAACCTCGCTGTTTTCTCCGGATCGGGTGGGCGGTGCGGAAATATTCGTGGAAGACCTTGCGCGTGGACTTGCGGATAAGGGGCACACGGTCACAGTGGCCGCCATCTCGCGTGAAGAGCAGACAGCGGAACAACGCGATGGTTTCACCATTCACCGCCTCGGGCATACCACGCCGTTCTTCATCGGCGACTGGGGGCAACAACCGGAATGGAAACGAAAATATTATAAGATCGCCGTGCAACTGGATCCGCGCCTCGTTCGCCGGCTTGCGCGTGTGATCGATGATTTCCGGCCGGACGTGGTCAATACCCATTCACTATCGGAACTGACGCCGCTGATCTGGCCGATGATCCGCAAGCGCGGCGTTCCGCTGGTTCATTCGCTGCATGATTTCACGAGCATGTGCACCAATGGCTCCCTGTTTCATGATGGGCATATCTGCGATGGCAGCAGCAAAAAATGCCGTGCCTTTTCCTATCTCCACCGGCGTTGCCAATGCGCAGTCGATGCTGTCTCCGGCGTTGGTCGCGATATCGTCGAACGCCATGTGCGGGCCGGCTTTTTCACCCATGTTCCCGAAAACCGCCGCACGGTGATCTGGAACGCCATCTCACCGCCAGATTCGCCAGAACCGCGTATTGCCCGCGCGCCCGGCGAGCCGCTGGTTTTCGGCTATCTGGGCCGCATCGAAGCAGCGAAAGGGGCTGACTTGCTGATCGAAGCGTTGCGGCTTTTGCCGCCGCAGGGCTGGCGGGCGGTCATGGCAGGCCGCGCGCCGGATGGTATCGAGACCTATCAGCAAAAGGCAGCCGGCCTGCCGGTCGAATTTCCGGGCTATGTGGAAGCCGATCATTTCTTCGCCGGCATAGATTGCCTCATCGTACCGCCCCTATGGCCGGAGGCCTTCGGCCGCACAGTCGCTGAAGCCATTCTGCGCGGCGTACCCGTCATCGGCGCAAATCTTGCGGGTGTCGCCGAACAGATCGGCGCGGACAGGCCGGAACGCCTGTTCGCCCCGGGCAATGCCGCCGAACTGGCCGCTCGCATGGCAGAGGCGATGCGCAATCCCGCCATGCTTGCGGAAACACCTGAAACCCGGGAGCGAATTCGCCAGGGCGTTGAGCCTGAAGGGGTCGTCGCGGCCTATGAAAAGCTCTATGCGGATGTGTGCAAAACCGCATGACCGTGACGACAGCGTCCCTCCTCAGGCTGCGGCTCCTTGCTTGAAAAGCCGCGCGTAGCTCTCCGCCGCCTTCCGCCACGAATATAATTTGCGGTTTTCATAACCCGCCTGGCGGAGATTTTCTGCCAGTTCCGGATTGTCTAAAAATCGCTCAAGCGTGTCGACAAGGCTTTGAGCATCCGCCGGATCGAAAGTCAGGGCGCCTTCGCCGGCAATCTCCGGTGTTGCGGAACGATTGGAGCAGACGACCGGGCATCCCAGCTGCTGCGCTTCCAGCACCGGCAGGCAGAAGCCTTCATAGGTGGAGGGGACGCAAAGGCAGGCTGCGTGACGGTAAAGTTCGGCCAGTTGCCGGTCATCTATGCCAGAAAGCCGGATCAACCGGCCCTGCAGCTCCGGGTCGTCCAGCGCGCTGGCGATTTCCTCCGCCTCGTCGCGGCCAACATGCACGATGCGCAAATCCGGCCATTTTTTGCCAAGTATGGCAAAGGCTTTGCCCAGGAGAGCGAAATTCTTATTGGACGTCGCGTTTCCGACCGCCAGTATGTAGCGTCCAGGAACAGGCGGCACCGTGTCGAAAGCCCCGGGATCGACATTCAGCGTGCTGTCGGAATGAATGGTAAGGCTCTTATCGGCAGCGGCTGGATAGAAACGTCCAAGATCCTTCCGCGTCGCTTCGGATACGCAGATGACCCGATCCGAACCGGCCATCATCAGCTTGAAGATGAAATCGGTCGTCAGGGTCGCCCGCCAGCCGATCTGTTCGGGAATGGTTTTGAAATAAAGATCATGAACAAGGGTGAGACGCCGTTTGCCGCCGAGGGGACTTCCGAAAGGATCAGCATTAAACAGCACATCGATACCGTGCCGGCGGCAGAGCGCGGGCAGCATCGCAGCCTGACGCACCACATCGAAAACCATGACGCGCGGCCGCGGAGTCTCGATGAGCTGCAACCGGCTGTCGCGCAGGTTTTCAGGCAGTTGCGCCCGCGTCCAGGGAGAACGCAAAACATAATCGTCGGTCGTCTGTTCCAGCAACCGCTCCAGCAGGCTGAAGGTCACGCGGGCCACACCGGAGGCCTTGCCGCCATATTGGCTAGGCATGTTTACGAGAATGCGCATCCTGACCCTTCCGCCTGCCGGCATTGCCTGTTCCTGTCGATCGCCGGGCGAAACTTCACGCCGCCTCCGTCAGCAGCGCAGAAACGGAGCGGCAGGTTTCCTCCAGCGAGAAACGCTGGCTCACATCCTCCCGCCCCTTTTGCGCCAGCCTTTCCGCCAGAGCAGGTTGCGACAGGACACAGCCGATCGCCGCTGCCAGCGCCGATGCATCCCCCGGCGGCACGAGAAGGCCGGTTTCGCCGTCACGGATGATTTCGGTAACACCGCCGCCGCGCGTGGCGACAACCGGACGCCCGCACATCATTGCCTCCACCACCACACGGCCGAAGGGCTCGGCAACAATCGAGGTATGAGCAACCACATCCATCGCCGCCATCAGTTCCGGCACATCCGGGCGGAAACCGAGGAAACGGACGCGACCGTCGAGACCGAGACGGGATGCCTGTTCGCGGATGCGCGTCTCATAGGCCTCCTGCCCGAAAAGCGCGCCGCCGACGATGACCGCCTGCACGCCCTCCATCGCCGCAATCGCGTCCAGAAACACATGTTGTCCCTTCCATTCGCTCAGCCGGCCAAAAAGGCCGACAAGCGGTTGCGGACCAAGGCCCAGTTCCGCGCGCAGCCGCCCGGCCTTGCCGGGCTCGTAAAACCTTGCTTTCGTAGGGTCGAAGCCATTGTAAACGATGCGAACCTTATCCGCCTCACCGCCGGCCTCGATGAAAGCCCGGCCCGTCTCTTCGGAATTGACAGCCACCAGCCTGGCGAAAAGGCGCGCAAATGCCAGCGAGGCGCGGCGGTTGGTGGCGCTGAAAGCCGGATCGGTGACGATGTCGTGCAAAATCCAGACAAGCGGCCGACGGCTGAGCTTCGCGGCCAAGGCACAGACAAAAAGCGCCTTTTGCGAGTTGGCGCAGATCACATCATAGCTCCTCGCCTCCCGGCTCAATTGCCAGGCAACCGCCATCACGTCGGCCGCTCCGCGCAACAGAGCCCCGAAGGACGCATTGCGGCGGATCGACAGCATTTTTTCTCCGGCGGACAGCATGACCGGAGCCCGCCCCGCATCAACGAGATCGTCTGCGGCCGCACCGCCGCTGAGAAAACAGGCACGCCAGGAGTGCGGACCCGCCTTGACGAGGTCCGTTAGAAAAAGTTCGGCGCCGCCCTTCTCTCCGGTATGGCTGACGAAAAGAGCGGATGTCATGGCGTCTCCCCTGCCGGATGAGAGGACCGACGATGCATCTGTCTGTGATTGCGGGCATGAGCAGCCGACCGGCAAAAACAACGAACCTGCCCGAAAGCGACAGGAATATCTTCACCGAAAGCTGCGCGGAAACGCATGTCGCTAGATAAAAACACCAGCATCAAAACCTTTATTCGTAATAAAATTCAATAATAACAATAATAATTAGAAGAATATTCTATTTTTACACTTCAAGCGAGATCGAAGAAAAATTCATGACGCTCGTTTTCATGCGCTGTTTTCTGTTTCGCTCCCGGCATTTTTTCCCCGGGCCTCGTGGCGGAACTATTCTGAAGCCAGACCAGGAGAACGAACGATGACACTGCCCGAACACAACATATGCATATATACGGCGCGAACGGAAGAGGTGGCCGCATGATCGGCTTAACGCTCGGCATACGTTCCCGAAACATGGGTGACATCGGTTTTCCCCTGACCGCTTTCTCGCCCCTGCGGGCCCGTCTGGCAGCCGGCCAGAATGCCACGATCTTCGTGAACGGCGACAGCACCGCCCATGCCGAAGCCGGACCATTTCAGCAATTTGCGATGATGCTCGGCGATCTGCACGATACGACTGTTGTGTTATACCGCTGGGCGGAATGGGAGACGAGCGCCGCCACCGGGCCAAAAACCTATGCGCCCCCGGTCACGCTGCGCGCCGGCAAAGGAGCGACGCTGACGCTCTATCTTGCGACGCTGCCCGGCGGCATGGCGGGTTACATGCTTGCGGAACAGCGCACAGCGGCGCTGAAGATTCCCCGCCCCGATCTCTGCATCATGCATCATGGCCACAATATGCAGACCTTCGAAGCGCCCGGCGGCATTTTGAGCTCTGGACGGTCCACCCTGCTCGGACCGCTGGGAATGACCGAATGGCAATGGCCAAATGCTCCGCAACTCATCACCACGCAGAACCCGTGGCGGGATGGGACGGGTTACGACAAGGTCTATCAGGCAATACTCGATCTGGCCCGATCCCATCCGAACCTCACGCTGGTGGATACGAATGCCGCATTTCTGGCGAAGGGCAAGGACACCGCCCTTTATCGGGACAATGTTCACCCGAACGAGGCGGGCTCCCGGCTGATTGCCCGGACCCTGTTCGATTCCTATCTGGGATCGGCACGCGATAACAGCTTCCAGACACCTTGCTGGCCAAAGCTGCCTGCCGCCAATCTCATCGGCAATGGCGATTTTACCGATTGGACTGGTTCCGTTCCGACGGGCTGGGGAATGACTTCACCAGGTTCCGCCACCAAAGCCACCGAAATCATCTTCTCCCCGTCCTTCGCAAGCAGCCTCGCCCTCTATCCAAATGGCAGCCAGATCGCCGGGCTCACGCGCTATTTCCGCAATACGGAAGCCATAGCGATGATAGGCAGGACCGTTTCTTTCGCCGTACTTTACAAGAACAACGAGAAGCAGCGTCTGCCCTACATAACGTTGGTTACGAAAAGTGGCAGCGCAGTCCGGACAATCGTTTGTTCCGCCCTGCAATTCGGAGGTGCCAACATCTTCGGCAATAGCGGTTGGATGTGGGCGATAGCCAACGGGGTCGCCATAGACCACGATATCAACCCGGCGGGGTATAATTTCTATCTGCGAATCCTTCCGGCATTCGGTACCAGCGCGCCCACCTCAAATGAGCCAATTCACATTCAGCGCATTATCGCGGTCGAAGGGGATTTGCCGAAAGGCAATCTGATCTCATGACGAAACGATAAAATATCTTGCGCGGCGACGTCATCGAGCCCAATAATGGTCGCCATATTATATTGATTGCCGCGCGGTAGCGCTGTCCTGTGGACAGTCGAAATCCGCCCACAAAAGATAGAAACCGCGGATGAAAAGACCAGCAAATCATGCGGCATCGCACCAGCCCACTATACCGGGTTTTGTTTTGGCAATGCCGCTTTACCCTTCAAAGACAATTAATATCCCCGGCATCTTTCTCGCGATATTCGTTTTCGCCATTGGTTTCTTCATTCAATGCAATGTGGCGACCAGCAATATTGGCCTGCGTTTCCTCAATATTACCGACATGCTGGTGCTGATGACGCTGCCCGTCATCGCGCTGCTTTACATTCGCTGCCTGACGCCTTCGATTATCCTGTTTTATCTTCTTCCGCTAACGGTGCTGTTTGTTCTCACGACGCTCTTTGCCGACGCGCGCGGCGATGGCGAGTTTTATACGACGGCGATGACCTATTTTTATGCGGTCTATTTTCTGTTCTTTGCCTATCTGCTGTTCAAGGAAAACCTGCTCGAACTGTTCTGCTGGGGCATATTTGCGGGCTTCATAGCGGTGACAATCCTGCTTTTCCTGGACATTGTCATCCATGACCAGCTCGCATCCCTCGGATTGTCCTTCATGTTCGATGAGGCGGGCGTGCTGGAGCTTGCGGCGAAAGGTGAGATAACCCCGCTGCTTTTGCGCGTCGAAAAGGCAGGCGGCATCTGGCCCGTCGGCAACACGGCTGGACCGGTCTTCGCGCTGGCCGGAGCAGCAGTGGCCTATGTCGCCGAACGCCACAAGCGCCCCGCGCTGTTTGCCGTGTTTCTGCTCGTGTATTTCGCCAGCTTTACCCTCACGCTTAACCGCTCGGGGGTGTTTGCCGTCCTCGCCATCGGGCTCTATTTCTACGTCCGGAATTTTTCGATCAAAATGCTGCTCAGTACCTATTTCGGTTTTGCCTTGTGCGCCCTCGTCATCGCCGCCGTTTTGCCGCTCGGCGCTTTCGACTTTGCGGAACAGGCCTTTTCGAAACGTTTTCTCGAGGACAGCAATAGCAGCAACAACTTGCATGAGCGGTGGGAGACGATCACCGGCGGTTTTCAGGTCATGTTCCAGCATCCCTTGGGCATCGGATTTACCGCACGATACGAAGAGCTTGCGCAGATATCGAGGATCGGCACGCCACATAATGGTTTTATGGCCACCGCCTATGCTTCCGGGTTGGGATTTTGCATCATGAGCGCCTTCGCGCTTTTTTATGCAATTTTCCGGAAACGGAAAATCGGCTTTTTCGCCTATTCGGCAATCGGCGTCATTATCGGCTATCAATTCGAAGAGCTGAATTTCAACCCCGTCTTCATGGCCCATGTGGGACTTGCGCTTGCCTATGCCGCCATTGATCTGGATTTCAGGCTTTTCCTGAAAAACACGATGATGCGGATGCTGGGCACGGCAGACAATGCGCGCAACCGGGAAGAAGAAAACCTCATCGGAAACAGGCCGGGTCTAAGTCCGCCTATGTTCTGACCGAACGCTTCAGGCGACGTCGACGATCTCGATCTCCCTCCCGCCCAAACTGACGAGATCGCCGGCCGCTTTTCCCATCAGCACCCTTGCAACCGGGGAAACGTAGGACATCGTTCCCGCAGCGGGATCGGCCTCATCTTCGCCGACGATCCGGAACCGTTGCGTTCGCCCGTCATCGCGGCTGAACGTCACCAGGCTGCCGAAAGCGACGACGCCATCCATTGTCGGATCAGGCATCAATTGCGCGGTGCGGACCCGCTCGGAGAAATATCGAAGATCACGTAGCGGGCTGGCGGAAATGCGTCGCCTTTCATTGATGTCTTCAATGGCATTGGCCGCCTCACAGGCTTCGCGCGCCAGCCGCAACTGCTCTTCCAGCGCCTTCAGCCCGGACTGCGTTACCAGATTGGGATGAGGCGAGATTACCCGATCCGGCAGAACGGTTTCGGCTGCGGTTTCCGCACTGTCTTCCTTGGTAAAGGCTACGCTCAATCCTGACACTCCATTCCCGATATGCCCCGCGACATATCTGCGATCCGCCCCAATCCTGCCATCGCCCGCAGGGGCACCGCAAGACCGCGCTGCCGGTTCAAAAACGAATATGTAACAGGCGGAAGCGGATCATGACAACGCGCCCGTTCAACAGCTGAATGCAACCGCAACGGAACATACCCCTCATATTTCGGCCTAACAGGAGGCTTTTTGCCCTGTTAGGGTGTGCAGCAGGAGGAGTGAGACACCAACGCTAACGGACAGGAGACGGTTCATGGCCCGGACAGTAGTGAATGCGCTTGGAGACACACTCTATTACAGCGGCAGTTCCACGGGATTTTTCTCCGCCACGGGTTCCGGCCCGCTGCTCACCGGCACCGCAGGCAATGATTCCATGTGGGGCGACAGTTCCGTCAACGTGACCATGGCGGGCGGCACGGGCGACGATATTTATTATCTCTATTCGAGCATCAATCGCGCCACCGAAAATGCCGGGGAAGGTATCGATACCATCGATACCTGGATGAGTTACACCCTGCCCGACAATTTCGAGAATCTGCGTGTGACGGGTGACGGGCGTTATGCCTTCGGCAATTCGCTCGACAATATCATCACCGGCGGGTCGGGCAGCCAGACGATCGATGGCGGGGCTGGCAACGATGTGCTGATCGGCGGCGGCGGGGCCGACACCTTTGTTTTCACGAGCGGAAACGGCACCGATCTCATCACGGATTTCAGCGCCAATGATACGATCCGGCTCAATGGCTACGGCATCACATCTTTCGACCAGCTTGTCGGCAGCGCCACGCAGCAAGGCAGCGACCTGTGGCTCAATTTTTCGAATGGCGAGGCCATCGTTCTTGCTGGAACGACCATAGACGACCTTCAGGCCGACCAGTTCGAGCTCAGCCTCGACCGATCCTCCCTCACCCAGACCTTTGCCGATGAATTCGATGCGCTCTCGTTGCGCAGCGGCGATCAGGGCACCTGGGACGCCAAATATTGGTGGGCGCCGGAAAAGGGAAGCTCGCTGACGACGAATGGCGAAGCGCAATGGTATATCAACCCGGCCTATGCCGGCACATCGGAGGTCAACCCTTTCAGCGTCGAAAACGGCGTCCTGACCATTACCGCCGAGGAAACCCCGCAGTCGATTGCCGACGAGGTCGAGGGTTATGATTATACCTCGGGGATGCTGAACACCTATTCCTCCTTCAGCCAGACCTATGGTTATTTCGAAATCCGCGCCGATATGCCGACCGACCGGGGCGCCTGGCCTGCCTTCTGGCTCCTGCCCGAAGACGGCTCCTGGCCGCCGGAACTCGATGTCATCGAAATGCGCGGTCAGAACCCCAATACGCTCATCATGTCCGCCCATTCCAACGCCACCGGTGAACAGACCTCAGTCATCAACAATGTCAGCGTGCCGAGCACCGAAGGATTTCACACTTACGGCCTGTTGTGGGATGCCGAGCATATAACCTGGTATTTCGACGATGTCGCCGTGGCGCAGACGGATACGCCTGATGATATGCATGACCCCATGTATATGGTCGTCAACCTTGCCGTTGGCGGCACGGCAGGAACGCCATCGGACGCTGATTTCAGCGACGGCTCGCAGATGATGATCGATTACATCAGGGCCTATTCGCTCTCCGACTGGGCAGTATGAATTAAAACACCGGCAGTCGCATCGGGACTGCCGGTGTTTCAAACATCAGCCTCTCGGCTTACGCCTCGTTCAGGCCAATCACTCGGCCGCGAGCTGGGTGTGGGCGCTATTTAGCGAGATCAGGTGCCGCGCCGTTTCGAGGCTTGCCGGCTGCTCGGCGCGATAACGGCGGCCGATTTCCATCATCAGCACGGTATCGGGCAGGAAGGAAAGTTCCGAGAAGATATCCTGCCAGTCGATATCGCCCCAGCCGAGCGGCATGTGCAGATCGCCGATGCCGAGTGCTGTGTTTTCCTGCGGGAAATAGGGCTGATAGAAGCCCTGCGGGCGGCCGAAGGAATCGTGCACATGCAGATGGCCGGCAACCGGCGCCATGGCGCGAAGCTCATCGCGGAAATCGAGACCACGATAGGTGGATTCGAGATAGGCATGGCTGAAGTCGATCAGCGCAACGAGATTGTCGTGACCGACAGCCTTCACGGTCGCTGCCACTCCGGCCGGCGTCTGGCGATATTGGCCGGGTTCGGTGGAGAAGATATTCTCAAGGGCGATGCGCACGCCATAGGGCCGGCAGAATTCCGCCAGTTCGAAAAGCGCTTCCCGCTCGCGGCTGTCGGCATCGGCCCGTTCGGCGATCTGGTCGGCACGCAGCGCGCCGCTATGCTGGACGAGAATGCCCGCGCCAATACGCTCGCATAGAACGGCAAGCGCCTTGGCAGCATCAATCTGGTAACGGCATGTCACCGGATCCATGAAATTCGAAGAAACGAGACCGTGCACGGTGTAGCGAAAGTCGAACTGCTTTGCGAGCGACACGAAACGGTCGGCGCGCTCTTCGATTATCCGGCCGCCGGCGATCATGTCGAGGCTTGTTGCGGCGATTTCCACGGTATCGCAGCCAATTTCGGCAAGCGCGCGCAGATCGCTTTCGAGGGTGGCCAGTTCGCCATCATCCGAGCCGGCGTTGAAGCCGGTACCTATAAGATTGCTCACTTCGTCATCTCCAGGGCTAGAAAGGTCATAGGAGTTCGGGCGCGCACATGCCACGCCACTTCAAACAGGTCCGGGCGGTCGATATTGACGTCGTCTATCCCGGGCGGTGCGATGTCGTAAGAAAGTCCGAGGCCGCCGCCATGTTGGTAAAAAGCGACCGGGACATGGTGGTCCGTTTCCGTTGAAACCGATCACTCAATTAAGTTTCTTCATTTACAGCTTTATGACATTTCCGCAGGCAAACAGCAGGGAGAGCGGACCTTCGCGGCTGGACAGGCGACGGCATGAAGAAGTGCGTGGGAGGCCGTCGGAAGGTCAGGTTGCGGACGCTCGGGTTCGCTCAAACGGCGAAATGGCCGCAAATTGCGGCGATGGTTCTGCGCGCCAGAACGTCGAAACCGGATGTCTTCCGGCGGGAGGTGCTAACCGAGATTGTGAACCATGAAATAAATCAGCCAGCAATGCGCAATGGCCAATATCGCCCAGGCCCATTTTGCGGCCCTGATATCGGCATCCACAACCCTGTTTCGGATCTCGGTCCTGCCCGGCGCCTCTTTTCCGGCTCGATCATCGCCGACGGCGGATGCGGGCAATGTCTGGGAAACGGGCTCGCCGACAACGTAGAGCCTGTCGCTGCGCAGAAGCGGGCGCGGCTCGTCCTCAACGCTCTCCGCATCGGAAAGCGTATCGTCGCCGGAAGCGCAATTCACCGCCACAAGCTGCGATGACATCCCCCTGTTACGCACTTTACCTCTATTGGGCATCATAATGTTCCACACAATAAAAATAAAAATATTCCCGGGTGACTTCCGATAAAGCCGCGCTTTACCGGACATGCCGCAATACGCGCATCCATGCCTTCCGCCCGTTGACCCAAAGGGCGCCCCCGCGATCAGGCCACCGGAACTCCCGGCAGACCACGCCTGCCCGCATAGGGTTTTGCCTCCCGCTGGATCAGGAAGACGGATTTTTCCACCGGCAGCGGCTCGATCGTCCGGTAACGCTGAAACCGCCTGGAATATTCGAACCGGATGAGCCTGTCGTCGAACTTCCCCGCCAGAACGCGATAGCCGTTGACGAATTCATTCAGGATTTCCAGTTCTTCTCCCCACACCCAGCCGCCGTAGGACGTCCCCTCATTCGAACGCAGCACGATCTCGAAAAAGTGCCCGCCCGCCACCAGCGGCATACGAAAGAGAATATCGAGATTATCCTCGTCCTCGTCGTCGCCCTTTTCCGCCGACAGCCTGGCATGCGCGACCTTCGCATGGACCAGCGCCGAGACCGGATAGAACGGACGGCCCTTGAACCACATGAATTCACTGACCGCATATCCGACATCGTCGGCACGCTGGTAAGGCTCGATACGCGGCTCGAAGGCCATGTAGCTTCCGTTAAACGCTATCACTGTCGAAAATTCCCGATGCCTGCCCGTCGCATGTCCGCTGTTTTCCACCCGTCATTCATGCTTCTGTCTGCGACAATAGGCAGGCCGCGTCACACCAGCGTCAAATGGAACGCTATGATGACTTTCAATTTCCCGGACACGTTGTTAGATGATGATTCATGAGGGGACGAAAGTGGCTGGGAACGCTGAACTGATACCGATCCGGCTTTTTGGCACCCCGCGCTGTGATGCGGTGCGGGAGGCATTTTTTCCGTCCAAGGGCTTTGCCCTCACCGCCGCCCTCATCCTTGCGCCGAACCAGTCTCTTTCCCGCCAGCACGCCGCATCGCTGCTGTGGGAAAATGTCGAGCAGAAAAGGGCTCTCGGCAATTTGCGGCAGCTCATTCTCCGCCTGCAGAAACTGCCCAATGAGGACGATGCCATCCTTCTGACCGAAGGAAACGACCTGAAGGCCGGCAAGCTGGCGCAGCGCACCGACCTTGCCATCTTCCTTGCCGGCGCAAGGGCCGAAGACCCGATGCGGCGGCTCAATGCGCTGCTCGAATTCGGCGGCGAGTTGCTGGAGGGGCTGGAGGCCGGGCAGGACCATCTTTATCTCTGGCTGCTTTCGGAGCGCCGCCGTCTCAGGGACCTGTTCTTTTCGAGCTACACCCAGCTTCTGGAGGAATTGACGCGGTTCGGTCGCGCCAGCTCGAACGACATCGCCAGACTTGCCGAATGCGCCTGCAAGATCGAACCGGAGCGCGAAGAAACCTACCGCGCCGCCATGGCGGCCTATGCGCGGATCGGAAATATCAGCGCCTGCGAGGGCATGTACCAGCTTCTGATGGAGCAGCTTCGTCAGGAGGGTCGTTCGCCGGAAGCGGAAACCGTGGCGCTGAGGCGGAGAATACAAAGTCTGGCCGCCACGATAACGGCCCCCGCCGAGCCCGAAGAAGGCAGTCGCCGCAAATCAATGGCAAAACCGCGTGTCGCATTCGTCCGCCCGGCACGGGTCGACGGGCAGCCGGTCTCGCCGGTCATGCACGCCTTCGTCGAGGATGTCGCCAACAGCCTTGTTCGATACCGCACCTTCACCGTCCTTTCGCCGCACAGCACCTTTGCGCTGGCGCATGACCGGGCCGATGACGGCTACGCCATGCTGCGGGCGGATTACCGCATCATTTCGACCGTGTTCGACGAAACCCGCATGTCGGTTGCGCTGATCGAGGATGCGAGCGGTGAAATCGTCTGGTCACTGGAAGCGGTCCTGACCGAACGGCATATCCACGCCGCCTTCCGGCTGCTCTCCAAACAGGTGGCGGCGGCGCTTGCCCGCGAAATCGAGCGGCTTCAGGTGGAGCCCGACCGCAACCACAGCGGCGAGGCCTACCGGCAATTGCTGGAAGGCCAGCAGCTTCTGCGCGGTAAATGCGATCTGCCGCTTCTCAGAAGAGCCCGTTCGATGTTCCGTAAGGCCGTCGATCTCGACCACAGCATGGCGGTTGCCCGCGCCCGCGTGGCACAGAGCCTGCAACTGGAATGGCTGATGCTGGGCGGCAACGACCCCCATCTCCTGCACCGCGCCAAGGCGGAGGCCGATTCTTCCGTCGAGATCGACCCCGCCCTCGGGGTGGGCCACTGGATGTGCGCGGTGGTGGCCCTCTACCAGCGGGACTTCGACATCTCCGCCGAAAAATTCTTCGAGGCGGAGGCGCTGGCGCCCAACTCGGCCGACCTCCTGCTCCAGCATGCCGATGCGCTCGCTCATTTCGGCGATGCGGAAATCGCCTGGGAGAAGTTTCAGCAGGCCATCGACCTCAATCCGCTGGCACCCGACATCTACTGGTGGGCCGGCGCCAGCATCGCTTTCAAGCGCGAGGATTACGGCACGGCGGTGGAACTGTGCGGGCGGATGGAAAATGACGAGCCTGCGCTGCGCGTTCTCACCGCAAGCCACGCGCTGCATGGCGATCTGGCCTCCGCCCGGGAATCCGGCAACAGGCTTCAGGAAAACTATCCGGGTATGACGGCGAGGGAGATCAGCAGCCTGTCTCCAGACCGGGACCCGATAGCGAATGAAAAATTCTATCACGCACTTCGATTAGCTGGGATCAAATAGGAGATACTATGTCCTCGCATTTCTTCATTGTCGGAAAAAAGGGTTTCGGCGTTCTCTTCATTCGCACGGCGCCGCTCAGGGTTGCGTCCGTGTCGCATGAGACGATTGCCGCCTATGAAGCCAGCCATCCCGGCGTGGATGGCTATGCCCGCGTGGCAGCCGCCGCAAAGTCCATGCTCGTTCGCCAGAACGGCCAGCCGGAAGCGGAACTGGACCAGGTTCAGATTCAGGGCATCGAAGCCCTCGTCTCCGGCGGCGCGGTGGTTTCCGAAGCCGATTTCGCCTTCATCGGCGAAGTGAACGACGCCGGCTGGGATTTCAACCGCATGGTACAGGCGCCGATCGAAGCCGCCCTGAAGGCGGTCGGCCCGGCCGGCTCCGTCACCGGCGAGCTGTTCGACGCCATCCTTGCCGACGACAGCAACACGGCGCCCTGATCGCGGTCTCGCAGCCTTGACCGGCGCCGATGCTCCCATATCAGCGACAGCGGCTTCAAGGCATGTCGACGCTTCGTTCTTCGATCCCGGACTGCTTCGGCGGTTCGGGATTACCCGTGTCGGCGACGTGACCGGCCTCGATATTATCGGCATTCCCGTCTGGTTCGCGGCCCGACCCAATTCGCGCGGGCTGTCGGTCTCGCAGGGCAAGGGGCTTGTCGCGGAACAGGCCCGGCTATCGGCGATCATGGAGGCGATCGAAGGCGCGGTCGCCGAAGAAACCCGCAAACATATCGCCGCCTTCAGCTCCGTTCAGGAGATGCGGGACAAAGGGGTTCCTCTCATTCCCTTCGAAACCGTTGGCAGGGTCGATCCGGACGCGCTCGATCCGCGAAAAGAACGCGCCTGGGTGAAGGGCACATCCATTCGCCGGCAGGGGGAGGTTTTTGCGCCTTACGAACTTGTCGGCATGGATTTCCGGGTGGATTTCCCATGGGACCGGCAGGCCTTCCGCATGAGTTCCCAAGGGCTCGCGGCGGGGTTCGACCCTGACCATGCGGTCCTCCATGCCCTGCTCGAACTCATTGAAAACGATGCCTGCTTTCTCGTTGACACTTTCGAGACGCGCGCCATCGCACCGCGACCGATCCTCATTCCGGCGGGCGTCGATCCTTCCTTCGACGGTCTTGTTCAGCACCTGTCGGATATCGGCCTGCCGCCGTCCTTCTTCGACATGACGAATGGGCTTGGCGTGCCGGTGGCGATGGCGAGCCTGCCCCGGTCGCTTCAGGCGCAGGACGGGCCAGGCACCCGCAGCGCCGCAGGGGCTGCCTGCCGGCCTGATATCCATGGCGCTGCCATTGCAGCCTTGCTGGAGGCGATCCAGTCGCGATTGACCGATATCAGCGGCGCGAGGGACGATCTTTCCCCTCTCCGCTACCAGCGGGATATGGTTGCGGTCGGGTCTTCGGCCCCCGGCGTGCAGCCGATGGAAAGGGTGCCGGCCAATCTCGATTTTATACATGACGCCGCGTCTTCGCCGCCATGGCGTCAGCTTGCGACGCACCTGTTCGCCGGCGGCATCGAGGATATCTATGTCTTTCCGCTGGAAACGGAGGTATCCGGCCTGCATGTCGTGCGGGTTCTGGCAAGCGGCCTTGCTCCGGCCGGCGGCGGCCTGCAACATATCTCGCAGCGCACTCTCGATCACCTGCTGACCGTCGGAGGCCTCGGATGAAACCGGTGGTTTTTGCAGGCCCGTCCATCCACGGCATCGCAGCCGAGCATATATCCGGTCTCGATCTTCGCGGTCCGGCCGCCTGCGGCGATATTTTCGATGCGGTTCGGCAAGGCGTCGGAACAATCGGGCTGATCGACGGGCTTTACGGCGATTGCGCCGCCGTCTGGCACAAGGAAATCCTGTTTGCACTGTCGAGCGGCGTCACCGTTTTCGGCGCCGCCAGCATGGGAGCGCTCAGGGCGGCGGAATGCGCCCCCTTCGGCATGATCGGCATCGGCGAGATTTTCGAGGCCTATCGCGACGGACGGCGTTTTTCCGATGCCGATGTGGCGGTGAGCCATGCACCCGGCGCGCTCGATTACCGCCCGCTGACAGTCGCGCTGGTCGATGCCGAGGCGACGCTTGCCGCCTGCCGCGATACGGTCGCTCCAGAGGAATATGACGCACTCACCCGCGCAGCCAACAATCTGCATTTTACCCGCAGGACGTGGCGCGCCATCGCCACGGAAGCGGGCCTCGGATCCGCGACGGCGAATCTGCTCGCGGCCAATGCGGTTTCCGTCAAAAGAAACGATGCGGCCAGGCTTCTGGTAACGCTCAAGGGCGAAACGTTGCCATCCCCACCGCCGCCATCATGGAAGCTTCAGAATACGATGTTTTTCCAGCAATTGGCGGCAAGGCGGGCGGCAGGGGACGAAGCGTCTTGAGCGCCATCCAGCCCTTGCCTCTGATGCCCGATTGCGGCGGGCTGATCCGCACGATTGCGCTCGCACTACCCGCCTCTTTTTTTGCGGAAAACAGGGCCGCTGACATTGTTTCACCGCTCGTTCCAATCGGAAACCTGCTCTCGGCCCTGCCTGCGGATATCACCGCCGTTATCGTGACCGATCGAGCCAGTCTCGGGTCAGCACGAGACTGGCTCGGCAGCCTGCCAGCCTCTTGCAGCACCGCGCTTATACCCCTTGCCGGAAACGACAGCATTTCGCATCCATGGATACAGGACATGCTCCATGTGCGTGCGGTTGATGCTGCGGCGGAATTCGTCCTGGTGGCGGAGAAGGCCATCGGTGTCAGCCTGGCCGAATATCTGGGAGCGGCAACCACGCATTCGGATGTCGCCTTGGCAGGGGGCAACCAGCTTGTCGGCCCGGATTTTCGACTGGTGGGCCATTCCAGCCTGCAGGATGACAGGGGGATCGGAAGGAATGCCGCCATCCCTTCGCAGCGGTGGCGAAAAATTCAGGCTCTCGACGGCAGAAGCATCTTCAGTTTCGGATATCGGCCGGAAGATCTCGGCAAAGTCCCGGTCTCTTCCGATTTTTCCGCGATGGAAACTTGCGGAGCGGAGATTGCCGGCAAAAAAATGCACCAATGCGGCTTCCACGTTGACCAGTTCGTTTCCGTCACCGGTCTGAGAAGCGGCGGCCGGCCGCTATTGCTCGTTGCCGACCCTGTCGCGCATGGCGGATGCAATGCCCGCGCCGCAACCGAGCTGAAACGAAAACTGGACGCCTCGGCACTTTGGCTCGCACGGCAGGGCTTTGCGATAGAACGAAATCCCATCCCGCTTTCGCCGGCCATCGACACCAACAAATGCCTGCCCAGACTTTACAACAATGTCCTTCTTGAAAATGTCATACGTTCCGGTCAGAAACGGCCATTCGTCTGGGTTCCGCATTTCGGCGATACCGAGTCGCTTGAGGAATTCGATGCAATGAACCGAGAAATTTGGGACAGAATCGGCTTTCAGACCATCGGCGTGGCCGGATGGAGCCATCTTTCCAGCCGCAACGGTGCGTTGCGTTGTGCAACAAAAATAATAAATCGCGGCCCATACACGCGATTATGAACGAAAAATCGTGCAATTTCGTCAATAAAGCGTCATAATACCCGTGGAAATTGTGTTGAATGTATACCTTCAACAATATTAATTGATAATCATCGGATTTAAGAACCTCAACCGGAGGAATTTGTAATGCACGCCAAACTACCCAGCCCGATCGACGTCCATGTCGGCGCACAAATCAGAATGCGCCGCAAGTCGCTCGGCATGAGCCAGAGTGCGCTGGCCGGGCGATTGGGCATCACCTTCCAGCAGGTCCAGAAGTATGAAAAGGGCGCCAATCGCGTCGGCGCGTCCCGTCTGCAGGCCATTGCGTCGATTCTCGGCGTTGAGGTCAGCTCCCTGTTCGCCAATGCCACGCCCGATGGCGACCCGGCCAATCCGGCCCTTGGCACGATCAATGCCATGCAGACCTTCGTGGCCTCGAATGAAGGCTTTTCGCTCAACCAGGCCTTTTCGCGCATCAAGAGCGCCGCCGTGCGCAGAAGCATCGTCGCTCTCGTGACATCGCTCGCCGCGACTGAAGCGGCGGAAAATGCCGCCGCGCCGGCGGACAAAAACGACGATTGACGCAGGTGTGACGCTCGCGTGACGCTCGATGTGGTCGAAAATGAACAACGCAACATTATCGCGTTTTCATACTGTCGACTGTCGAGAGGGAATCATGGCGGCGTCTACCACAGCTATACTTGAACAGGACAATGCAGACGAGATTCTGGCGCTCGGGCGGATGGTTTCCTATCTTTGCCAGCGCTCGAAATCTCTGGAACTGGGCATGTCGACCTATTTCCTGGAGATGGCATTGTTGTCGCTGGCCCAGGACATCAATCAGCAGGGTCTGCCGCCGGTAAGCGCAGAGCTGAATGTCGGCGTCTTCGCACAGGCCGACCTGCATTGAGCGCTTTCGCAACGGCGTAAATCCGCCGGGATTGAGCGTTTCCACACCGATCTCCAGTCGTAGGCCCGGAAACGTTCATCTGCCTGTCCGGCTGGCTCCATCCTCCCGGAGAGGCATTCATATGCCCTCCCCCACATTTTCCCGGCGGAAGCCATGATGGAGGCCCGGTTCTCGCCGGGCCTCCATTCATATCAGAGCACCGCGCGGCGAAGCTTGGCAGCGGCGGCGACCATGTTGACCAGGGCCGGCCTGACCTCTTCCCATTTACGCGTCTTCAGGCCGCAATCCGGATTGATCCAGAGCTGCCGGTCGTCAAGCCGCTCTCGCGCCAGCGCCAGAAGATCGACCATTTCTCCAACCGCCGGCACACGCGGGGAATGGATGTCGTAAACGCCGGGACCGATCTGGTTCGGGTATTTGTAGGTCCGAAACGCATCCAGCAATTCCATCTTCGAACGCGAGGTCTCGATGGAGATCACGTCGGCGTCCATGGCAGCAATGGCATCGATGATCTGGTTGAATTCGGAATAGCACATATGGGTGTGAACCTGTGTGCGGTCGCCCACACCGCTGGAGCAAATGCGGAAGCATTCCACCGCCCAGCCGAGATAATCCTGCCAATGCCGGTGCCGAAGCGGCAGTCCTTCGCGAAGAGCTGCCTCATCGATCTGGATCATCTGCGCACCGGCCGCTTCGAGATCATTGACCTCATCGCGGATGGCGAGCGCGATCTGGCGGCATGTCAGGCTTCTGGCGATATCGTCGCGGACGAAGGACCAGTTGAGGATCGTCACCGGCCCGGTCAGCATGCCCTTGACGGGTTTGTCGGTGAGCGACTGCGAATATTCCCACCAGCGAACCGTCATCGCTTTCGGACGCGACACGTCGCCGAAAATAATGGGTGGACGCACATAACGCGAGCCGTAACTCTGCACCCATGCATGCTGGGTGAAAGCGAAACCGGAAAGCTGTTCGCCGAAATATTGCACCATGTCATTGCGCTCGAACTCGCCATGCACGAGAACGTCGAGACCGATTTCCTCCTGCCAGCGAATGGTCATTTCGGTTTCCTTCTGCAGGAATTTTTCATATTGCGCATCCGTCAGCGCGCCCTTGGAATGCGCCGATCTGGCCTTGCGCACCTCCGGCGTCTGCGGGAAGGAGCCGATGGTCGTCGTCGGGAAAAGCGGCAGCGCAATGGCCTGCGACTGCACTTTCTGCCGCTCGGCAAACGGGCTCACCCGCTTCCTGTCGGCCTCGCCAATCGTCGCGATACGCTTCTGCACGGCGGCGTCCGTCACCTTCGGCGAGGATGCACGCGCGGCAACGGCCTTGGAGGCAGCCTCCAGTTCCGTCGCGACAGCAGCCTTGCCCTCACCGAGAGCCCTGCCAAGCGTGGCAAGTTCGCCGAGCTTCTGGGTGGCGAAGGAAAGCCAGCTTTTCAGATCGGCATCGAGGCCGGTTTCCAGTTCGAGATCGACCGGGACATGCAGCAGCGAGCAGGACGGCGCGATCTGAAACGCCGCCGCACCGCGTGCCGCGATCACCGGTTCCAATCGGGTAATAATTGCAGCGAGATCAGCGCGCCAGATGTTGCGGCCGTCGATGACACCCAGCGACAGGACGCGATTTCCCGGCAAAGCCTTCAACACCGCCTCCAGCGCATCGGGTGCTCGCACCAGATCGATATGAAGGCCCGCGACCGGAAGCGCTGCGACGGCTTCGAGATTATCCTCAAGCCCACCGAAATAGGTGGCGAGCAAGATTTTCAAATCCGGCGCGGCCTTCGACAAAGCCCGATAGGCTATAGCCAGCGCGTGCCGCTCCCCCTCGGAAAGATCGAGCACGGCGACCGGCTCGTCGATCTGCACCCAGTCGGCACCGGCCGCTCGCAGGCGACGCAGCAGCTCTTCATAGATGGGCAGCAACCTTGCCAGCAGATCGAGAGGCTTGAAGGCTGCCTCGCGCGCCTTGGCAAGCTTCAGGAACGTGACCGGGCCGAGAATGACCGGACGCGTATGGATGCCGAGCGCCTTCGCCTCAAGGAAGTGGTCGACCGGCTTTTGCGAGGTGAGCACGAAATGCTGATCCTCTGAAACCTCCGGCACCATGTAGTGATAGTTGGTGTCGAACCATTTGGTCATTTCCAGCGCCGGAACGCCCTGACCATGATGCGAATGTCCTTCATGCCCATGGCCGCAGCCTGCATGCCCTTCGCTCTGGCTGCCGCGCGCCATGGCGAAATAGTTGGAGAGGGAAACATCCCCACCCGCCCATCCATAAAGGGATGGAATGGCGCCCACCATCACGGCCGTATCGAGGACATGATCGTAGAGGGAGAAATCGTTGGACGGGATATGGGTAATCCCCTTCTCACGCTGAAGCGCCCAGTTTTCGGCACGCAGCCGGGCAGCGGTTTCGAGCAGTTCCGTCTCGGAAATCTTGCCGGACCAGAAGCCTTCAAGCGCGAACTTCAGTTCGCGATGGCGTCCGATCCTCGGAAAACCGAGCGATGCGACTGGAATGGTCTTGTCTGGCATTGTCATACCCCATTTGGTTGTGGGGGCATGGGTAAAGCGGACGCGTGCAGGCCCGGCCTTTGCCGGACCATTGCAGCAACCACCGGGACACCCCGCCCGTGGACGTTATTTTGTCCTGGCAGGTCTCCTGGCTTACGGGTCGTCGCCTTTGTCCGTCTTCCCGGGGGTTACCCAGTGACGTGTTGGACAAAGGCTCGCCGCTTACAGTTGCGGGGGCAGCTCCGGTCTTGCCGATCGTCGGCGCACCGGATTCCCTCTTAGCTCCAGGATTGAAATAATCAGGCCCGGAGAACCATGACACCCGCATTTCTCACCACGGGCGTCACGATGTCAATAGACATAAAGAAATCTTTATATCTTTATTTCACCTAATTCAGAGCGCGACCGCACCCGGCCCCGGCACCGCACCGGCCGGCACCTTGCCCAGAATGATCATGCCAAGCACTTCGTCCTTGGTGACATCCTGCGTGCGGGCATGGCCCACCACCTTTCCGTTCTTCATCACGAAAACCCTGTCGGCCAGATCGAAGACATCGTGAATATCGTGGCTGATGAGGAAGATGCCGATGCCCTGCCGTTTCAGCTCCTTGACGAGATCGCCCACCTGCGCCGTTTCCTGCGGCCCGAGTGCGGCCGTCGGCTCGTCCATGATGAGGATGCGGGCATCGAACAGAATGGCGCGGGCGATGGCGACAGACTGCCGCTGGCCGCCGGATAACGCCTTCACCGGTTCCTTGAACCGCCGGAAATTGGGGTTGAGACGCCCCATCACCTCGCGGGCCGAGGCTTCCATGGCGACATCGTCAAGCGTGCCCCATTTCGTCTTCAGCTCGCGACCGAGATAAAGATTGGCGGCCGCATCGACATTGTCGGCCACGGCGAGCGTCTGGTAGATGGTCTCGATACCGTATTTCTTGGCGTCGCGGGGATTGCGGATATCCGCATCCTCGCCATTGATGAGGATATCGCCGCCATCGCGCCGGTATGCGCCGGAGAGAATTTTGATAAGGGTCGATTTGCCCGCGCCATTGTGGCCGAGAAGGGCGACCACCTCACCGGGGAAAAGATCGACAGAGGCGTTTTCCACCGCGTGGATGCCGCCGAAGGAAATGGAAATATTGCGCATTTCCACGAGGGGCGTGACTTGGTCCGTCATAGGAGTTCTCCTCGGTTCTTACTTGGCGCGGGCGCGGTAGATGGTGTCGAGCCAGACGGCGACGACCAGAACCACACCAACGACGATGCGCTGGAAGGGCGTATCGATGCCCACCAGCACCATGCCGGATTGCAGCGACTGCATGACGAGCGCGCCGAGCATCGCGCCCGCTATGGTTCCGACACCGCCGGCAAGCGAGGTGCCGCCGATGACGGCCGCCGCGATGGTGTAAAGCTCGTCCAGCTCGCCCTGGGCATTGGTGGCCGCGTTGAGGCGGGCGGTCGAGATGGCCGCCGCGATGGCGCACAGAACGCCCATCAGCGTGAAGATTTTCACCGTCACCCAGCGGGTCTTGATGCCGGCGAGTTCGGCCGCTTCCGGATTGCCGCCGATGGCGAAGACATAACGCCCGAAACGCAGTCGCGTGGCGATGAAGGTCATGACCGCACCCACGGCAAGCGCCATCAGCACCGGAATGGCGATGCCATGCGAAATGAACAGACCGCCTTCAGGCCAGGCGATGCCATTGGCATCGGCATAGTTGCGGGCGATGTTGACCGGCCATGGGTAGCTGTTGACCACCGCCACGAAACCGATGACGACGAGGCAACCGAGCGCGGCCAGAAAATATTCCGCCCAGACGGGCCGCAACGGAAAGCCGAAACGGCGGCGCTGATGGCGGGAGTTCAGGATGACCGCAATGATGGCGACGCAGGCGATGACCGCGGCGATCCAGCTCCATGTCGCGCCGATCGAACCGCTGGTGCCGCCGCCCATCAGGCGGAAGGTTGAATCCATCGGCGCCACGGTGCGGCCGCTGGTGATGAACCATGTGCCGCCGCGCCAGACCAGCAGACCGCCAAGCGTGACGATGAAGGACGGCACGTTGAGGAAGGCGATGATGGAGCCCTGCAACATGCCGATGGCGCCGCCGACGAGAATGCCGACCATAAGCGTGACGATCCATGTCGCCCAATGTTCGAAGCCGAGGATCTGCGGCAGGATTTCCGCCTGCATGACACCCATGATCATGCCGGAAAAACCGAGGATCGACCCGACCGAAAGGTCGATATTGCGGGTGACGATGACGAGCACCATGCCGGTCGCCATGACGGCCACGGACGCGGTCTGCACGGAGAGGTTCCAGAGGTTTCGCGGCGTCAGGAACAGCCCGCCGGACAGGATATGAAATCCGATCCAGATCAGAAGAAGCGCGCCGACCATGCCGAGCAGCCTGGTATCCAGCTCGGTGGCGTTGATGAAGCGCGTTATCGAGCCTGTTTTTTCCGTCTTTTGCGACGTTGTGGAATTGGATTGGGTCATATCGGCCATGAACTGCCGGTGCTCCTCACATCTTAGAGCGTTTTCGCTTTCCCTGAAACGCGAAAACGCTCCAAATCTTTGTTCTGGCGCATTTCCGAACGGAAAACCGGGGCCCACTTTTCCTGGAAATGCTCTAAAGGCGCCGCGCCATGAACCATGGCGCAGCGCCCGAACCGGGACCTATTCGATCAATCGCAGGCTTTGACGGTTCCGGCCTTCACACCCTGGCAGGCCGTTTCCTTCTTGATCCAGCCGGCATCGATGACGACGTTCAGATTGTCCTTGGTGATGGCGATCGGCTTCAGGAAGACCGACTGCATCGTGACCTTCTTCGGGCCGCCATCAAAGGCCGTGACGCCCTTGATCTCCGTCATTTTCTTGCCGCCGGCCAGTTCCAGCGCGATACCGGCCGCTTCCTTGCCGAGTTCACGGCTGTCCTTCCAGACCGACACCGTCTGCGTGCCGAGCGCGACGCGGTTCAGCGCGGCGAAATCGGCATCCTGACCGGAAACGGGAACCGAACCGGCCATGCCCTGCGCGGCGAGAGCGGCGATTGCACCGCCAGCCGTGCCGTCATTCGAGGCGACGACCGCATCGACCTTATTGTTATTCTTGGTCAGGAACTGTTCCATGTTCTTCTGGGCATTTTCCGGCTTCCAGCCATCGGTATAGGCTTCGCCGACATTCTTGATCTTGCCTCCGTCAATGGCCGCCTTCAGCACTTCCTGCTGACCGGCGAACAGGAAGTCCGCATTCGGATCGGAAGAAGAGCCCTTGATGAAGACGTAATTGCCTTCGGGCTTCACCTTGAAGACTTCGGCAGCCTGCAGACGGCCGACTTCCTTGTTATCGAAGGTGATGTAGAAGGCGTTCTGGTTTTCGATCAGGCGGTCGTAACCCACGACCGGAATGCCCTCGGCAACGGCCTTTTCAACGGCTGGGCCAATCGCGTCGCTGTCCTGCGCCAGAATGATCAGCGCGTTGGCGCCCTGCGAGATCAGCGATTCCACGTCGGTCAGCTGCTTTGCGGCGGATGATTGCGCATCGGCGGAGATGTATTTCGCGCCGGCCTTGTCGAGCGCCGCCTTGATGGCTGCCTCATCCGTTTTCCAGCGTTCTTCCTGGAAATTCGACCAGGAAACGCCGACGACGAGATCAGCGGCCATGGCGGCAGTGTGCAGTGAAACGAGTACGGCTGTACCCGCCAAAAGCTTGGCAAAAGAATTCATGATGTCCTCCCGGTAAGGGCGAAGCCTGCACCTCCATGCAGGAAAAACGCCCGGAAAAAGCTGCCGGTCTCTGTGGTTTCACAATTTTCTCGACAGTCGAGAAAATTAATGTCAGAGATTCCCCATGCTGTCAACAACGGCTGCGGGCAGCATCCGGGTGCCTTGATCTTCGCTCTGGCATGCGCCATCAGAGTGGATCAGCACGACAGGAAAAAGGCCGTTCAGGGAGCATGCCCCAGCCCATGTCCGCCATTGCAAGTACGGAACTGGTGCGCCAGAAAAACAGCCTGTCGGTGATGGCGGCGCTGCGCCTGCACGGCAGCCTTTCCCATACCGACATGTCGTCCTTCACCGGGCTTGCCTCCGCAACCGTCTCCGCCATCACCACCGAGCTTGAGCGGGCCGGGCTCATTTTGCGGAAAGAGCAGCTAGCCACCGCCGGCCGTGGCCGGCCACGCATTCTCTTCGGCCCGCGCGGCGCTTTCTGCCATGTCGCCATCGTCATCATCTCTTCCGACAGCGTGCAATATTCGCTGGTCGATTATGCCGGCAAGCTGGTGGACCGCTTCACCGAACAGAGGATTACGGCTGAAAAAGGCACATTCGGCGGCGCGATCCTCGCCGGCCTCGCAAGACTTGCCGATCGCTCGCGCATCGACCGGCACGATATCCTCCAGGTCTCGATCAGCAGCAAGGGGCTGGTGGATGCGGCCACGGCAACGCTCGTCTGGTCGCCGGTTCTCGGTGACGAAAGGATCGATTTCCAGCGGCTCGTTTCCGAGGACGGCCGCATTCGCGTGACGCTGAACAACGAGACGCTGCTGGCCGCAAAAGCCATCTGGATGCGGGAGCAGGCACGGGAAAACCCGGCGCCGGAGGCCCTCGTCACCCTGTCGCTCGGCCACAGCATCGGCCTTGGCATCGCCCGCTCGACGGGCGGCGCAATCGAGGTCAGCGCCCCCAATTTCGGCCATATGCTGCATCTGGCCGACGGCGCACTGTGCCGTTGCGACACCAAAGGCTGCATCGAGGCCTATTCCGGGTTTTACGCCATCCTGCGTTCTGCTTTCGAAGCCCCGCCGCAGGCGGAACCGGCGAAATTCGTGCCGATCGCCGAGGTGGACAAGATCGCCGCTTCGGCCCGCACCGGCGCCCGCATGGCGCGGTTCGCCTTCCGCACCGCCGGCCTTGCGCTCGGCAACGGCCTTTCACGCCTCTTCAGCCTGCATGGCCACATGCCGGTCTTCATCACCGGCCCCGGCACCCGCTATTTCGATCTTCTGGAAAGCGGCCTGCGCGACGGTCTGGCGCAATCGCAGGCGGTGCGTTTCGGCGGCATGCCGAAAATTGCGATAGCGCCCAACGAACCGGAACTGGTGTTCGAAGGGCACATGGAACACGCGCTTTCAGCGGCAGACGACTATATCCTGAGCGCCGACGGCCCGGAGAGACCGGCGAAGAGTTCCGGGAGCTGACGGGGCAACCGGCGCATTTTCAGGCCCGCTCCGCCAAGGCTTCAGCCTTTTGCCTGCCGCCCGTCAGCACAGCCACGAATTCATCGAGACCGGCAGCCTCGTCCTTGCTCAGGCGCAGGCCCTGTTTCGTGCGCCGCCAGAGAATGTCCTCGGCCGCGCAGGCCCATTCGTGCTCAACCAGCCAGCGCACCTCGCATTCATAAAGCGTGCCGCCGAAATGCCGGCCGAGGCCGGAGACATCGGTGACGCTGCCCAACAGTTCCGCCGCCTTGGTACCGTAGTTTCTGACAAGCCGCTCGGCATGGCGTCCGTCAAGGAAGGGATAACGGGAGACGAGCGCCCGCACCTGCGCCTCATATCTCTCAGCGCCGAAATCGCCGCCCGGCAGGTGGGAGCCCGCCGTCCACGGCTTGCCCTTTTCGCCAATCGCCGCACCGATCTTTTCCAGCGCATGTTCCGCCAGCCGCCGATAGGTGGTGAGCTTGCCGCCGAAAATATTGAGGAGTGGCGCCTCACCCTCTGTCTCTTCAACCTTCAGCACATAATCACGCGTCGCTTCCTGCGCTTTCGATGCACCGTCATCGAAGAGGGGCCGCACGCCGGAATAGGTCCAGACGATATCTTCCGGCCGGACCGGTTCGCTGAAATAGTCGCTGGCCGCGTTGCAGAGATAGGAAATCTCCTCCTCAGAGATGCGAACGCTGGCCGGATCGCTCTTGTAATCGCGGTCCGTGGTGCCGATCAGCGTGAAATCGCGCTCATAGGGAATGGCGAAGATGATGCGGTTATCAGGGTTCTGGAAGAAATAGGCGCGCGGATCGGAAAACTTCTTGCGCACGATGATATGGCTGCCCTGCACGAGCCGGACGTTGTGCACGTCGTTGCGGCCGAAGACGCCGGAAAGCACCTTGTCCACCCAGGGACCCGCGGCATTCACCAGCATGCGTGCTTTATGTGTCTCCGCACGTCCAGTTTTTTCATCCAGTGTCTCGATGAGCCACAACCCGCCTTCGCGCCGTGCGGAAACGACCCGCGTGCGGTTCATGATCGTCGCGCCGCGATTAGCCGCATCGCGCGCGTTGAGGACCACGAAACGGGCGTCATCCACCCAGCCGTCGGAATATTCGAAAGCCCTGGCGAAAGCCGGCTTCAGCGGCTTGCCTGCCGGGTCCTTGCGAAGATCGAGCGTGCGGGTCGCCGGCAGAAGCTTGCGGCCGCCGAGATTGTCGTAAAGAAACAGGCCGAGCCGCACCATCCAGGCCGGGCGCACGCCGCCTTTCTGGATGGGCAGGACGAAACGCATGGGCCAGATGACATGCGGGGCCATGGCCCAGAGAATTTCCCGCTCCATCAGTGCTTCGCGCACCAGACGAAACTCGTAGTGTTCAAGGTAACGCAGGCCGCCATGGATGAGCTTGGTGGCGGCGGAAGAGGTGCCGGAAGCGAAATCGCCCTTTTCCGCAAGCGCCACGGAATAGCCCCTGCCCACGGCATCGCGGGCAATACCGCAGCCATTGATGCCGCCACCGATGACAAAAAGATCGAAAATATTCTCGCCAGACATAGAGCCTCCACGACAGCGTCGGGGGATCGCGTCCCCATCGTTGAAAGACAATTGCCATAAAAACGAAAACAAAACGAATGTCAAAAGAAAACAAACGAAACACGTTCCGGCAAAGGCGAACGGCCGCTGCGCGCCGTCCACCGTATGGCCAGCCTCTTACGGGGTCTGTGTTTCAGCCATGTGTCGGGGAAACTTGCTCAAGCTCATAGAGCACGCCACCCATATCCTTCGGATGCAGGAAAAGAACGGGATTGCCATGCGCGCCGATCTTCGGCTCGCCATCACCCAGAATTCGAACGCCCTTTTTGACGAGATCGTCGCGCGCCGCGACAATGTCAGGCACTTCGAAGCAGAGATGGTGCGTGCCGCCGCCCGGATTTCTCTCGAGAAAAGCGGCAATCGGCGAATTTTCGCCGAGCGGATAAAGAAGCTCGATCTTGGTATTTTCAGCCTGAATGAAAACCACCGTCACACCGTGTTCGGGTAGCGATTGCGGTTCCGAGACATCTGCGCCCAGCGCCCTGTATCGGGCAACGGCGGCATTAAGATCGGGCACCGCGATGGCGACGTGATTCAATCTTCCGAACATGGCCGTCTTCCCCTCACGCGTTGCGCCTGACGCCTTCGAGCAGGTCGAGGACCTTGTTTGCAGCATCCATGACATTGGTGCCGGGGCCGAAAATTGCCGAGACACCGTGGTCGAGCAAGAACTGATAATCCTGCCGCGGAATGACGCCGCCCACGACGACGATGATGTCTTCCGCGCCCTTCTGTTTCAGCGCCTCGACCAGCTGCGGCGCCAGCGTCTTGTGACCGGCGGCGAGTGACGACATGCCGACCACATGCACCCTGTTCTGGACGGCGAGATCGGCTGCTTCAACGGGTGTCTGAAACAGGGGTCCGGCCAGCACATCGAAACCGATATCGCCGAAGGCGGAGGCGATGACCTTCGCGCCGCGATCATGCCCGTCCTGCCCGAGTTTGGCGACCATGATGCGCGGCTTGGTGCCGATCCTCTTAGCCACACCGGAAAGCCGGGCGGCGAGCGTGGCGAGTTCCGGCTCGTCCTTATAGGCCTCGCCGTAAATATCGCTCACCACCTCCGGCACGGCGGCATGGTCGCCGAAGGCCGCACGCAGCGCATCGGAAATCTCCCCAACCGTGGCGCGGGCGCGGGCGGCAACAACGGCGGCTTCGAGAATATTGCCCTTGCCGCTGCGGGCGACTTCGGAAAGTGCTGCCAAAGCGGTGGTCACGTCCTTGCCATCGCGGCGGCGGCGCGTTTCTTCGATGCGGCGGATTTGCGCGGCGCGCACGGCGGCGTTGTCGATATCGAGAACATCGATATCCTCTTCATTTTCGAGACGGTAACGGTTGACTCCGACGATGACCTCCTCGCCCTTGTCCACCGCCGCCTGCCGTCGCGTTGCCGCCTCTTCGATCAGCCGTTTCGGCAGGCCTTCCGCCACCGCCTTGGTCATGCCGCCAAGCGCCTCGACCTCCTCGATCAGCGCCCAGGCCTTCTCGGCCAGTTCGTCCGTCAGGCTCTCGACATAATAGGAGCCGGCCAGCGGATCGACCACCTTGGTGACACCGGTTTCATGCTGCAGGATAAGCTGCGTATTACGGGCGATGCGGGCGGAAAACTCCGTCGGCAGGGCAATCGCCTCATCGAAGGAATTGGTGTGCAGCGACTGCGTGCCGCCAAGCACGGCGGACATGGCCTCAAAGGCGGTACGGACGATGTTGTTATAGGGGTCCTGCTCCTGCAGCGAGACGCCCGACGTCTGGCAATGGGTGCGCAGCATCAGCGATGAGGCCTTTTGCGGCTTGAACTCCTCCATGATGCGCGACCAGAGCAGGCGGGCGGCACGCAGCTTGGCAGCCTCCATGAAGAAATTCATGCCGATGGCGAAAAAGAACGACAGGCGCCCGGCGAAATCATCGACATTCAACCCCTTGGCCAGCGCCGCCCGCACATATTCGCGGCCATCCGCCAGCGTGAAGGCCAGCTCCTGCACCAGCGTCGCGCCCGCTTCCTGCATGTGATAGCCGGAAATGGAGATGGAGTTGAATTTCGGCATCTCCTTCGCCGTATATTCGATGATATCGGCAATGATCCGCATCGAGGGTTCCGGCGGATAGATATAGGTATTGCGGACCATGAACTCCTTGAGGATATCGTTCTGGATGGTGCCCGAAAGAGCGGCGCGGGGCACCCCCTGCTCTTCCCCCGCAACGATGAAACTGGCGAGCACGGGAATGACCGCGCCATTCATGGTCATCGACACCGAGACTTTTTCGAGCGGAATGCCATCGAACAGGATTTTCATGTCCTCGACGCTGTCGATCGCCACGCCCGCCTTGCCGACATCACCTTCAACGCGCGGATGATCGCTGTCATAACCGCGGTGGGTGGCGAGATCGAAGGCAACCGAAACGCCCTGCTGGCCGGCGGCGAGCGCCTTGCGGTAAAAGGCGTTCGAGGCTTCGGCCGTGGAAAAACCGGCATATTGGCGGATCGTCCATGGCCGGCCGGCATACATGGTGGCGCGCGGGCCGCGCGTGAATGGCGCAAAACCCGGCAGGCTGTCCAGATGGGAAACCTTTTGCAGATCGTCAGCCGTATAGAGCGGCTTGACCTCGATGCCTTCGGGCGTGTGCCAGACGAGTGTGTCCGGTGAACGCTTCAGCTCTTTCTCGGCAAGCTGCAGCCAATCCCGCACTGACTTCTTTGTCATCTCACGTCCCTCCTCATCTTGCATAATCAATATCTAGAGTAACGAGCCGGAACAAAAAAAGAACCGGACTACATATTGTACAGGCATCAGCCTTGATGTATATCTTGCTTCATAACTCGTTAACTCTTCTTGAGGGTGGCTATGAGCGAAGTTGTGACAGGCATATTCGGTGGACTTTTCGAACTCGGACGGCTTACCCCTGCATTGCCGACGTTTTTTGGGAACGTTTTTCTTGATGACGGGATTGGTACCCAGTACCGCTTTGAAAGCTTTGGAATTCGAGACAAACTCTACGGCGTTAATGTGGTCTATGCTTTCGCAGTAGAACATTTCGGATCCCATTCAATAAAATATATCGGCAAAGCCAATATACTAAGCGAACGAATAAATTCTCACGAGCGACTGGCTGAAGCTATAAGAGCTGGAGCGAATCGACTCCTTATTCACACGCCGACGCCATATGATCGTGTCTCTCACGAAGAAGCTGAGAAGCGTTTGATCCGTCGTTATTCTCCATCAATGAATACGCAGCACACCGCCTCAAACGAATTCAGCCAAATGATTATTGGCTTGGGACTTTTGACGTAACTTCGCTACTCGAATTCGAGGATGACTTCATCCACCGCGAGGCTGTCGCCCGGTTTTGCCGCCACTCTGGCAACGCGGCCGCGTTTTTCCGCGCGTAGAATGTTTTCCATCTTCATGGCTTCCACAGTCGCCAGCGCCTGCCCGGCCTCCACCTCATCGCCCTCCCCCACGGAAATACCGGTGATGACGCCCGGCATGGGGCAGAGCAGCAGTTTCGATGTATCCGGCGGCAGTTTTTCCGGCATCAGCAGCGCCAGTTCCGCCACACGCGGGCTACGCACATGGGCACGAATATCCATGCCGCGCCAGCGCAGGCGGATCGCAGCACCTGCAAGATCGACCTTGGCGGCGATAACCTCACCCGCGACCGTGAACAGGCCAAGGCTCTGGCCGGGAAGCCAGCCGGTATCGACGCTAAGCGCTGCCCCGTCTTCAAAACGGACCGCCGTACCATCCGTGCCGGTTTCAACGCTGACCCTGTGGCGGGATGCGCCAAACGACACCACCCAGTCCTGACCGACAATGCGGCGGTGATTGCCGATGGTGCCGGAAATTTCGACTGCGCGGCTCTGCAGCCGCTGATGGATGATGGCGGCGATGGCGGAAAGCTGGCGCGCCGTGGCCTCATCCGGCTCCACGCCGGAAAATCCTTCCGGAAATTCTTCCGCGATAAAACCCGTCGTCAGCCTACCGGCGCGGAAACGCTCATGCTGCATAACGGCCGACAGGAAAGGCAGATTATGGCCGATGCCCTCCACCTCGAAACGATCCAGCGCCTGCCCCATGGCATCGATGGCGGTTTCACGATCCTTGCCCAGAGCGCACAGCTTGGCGATCATCGGATCGTAATACATCGAAATCTCGCCGCCTTCGAAGACGCCGGTATCGTTGCGGATGACCGTTCCGTTCTCCTGCGCACCTTCCTGCGGCGGGCGATATCGCGTCAGCCTGCCAATGGAGGGAAGGAAGTTGCGATAGGGGTCTTCGGCATAAAGCCGGCTTTCGACCGCCCAGCCGTTCAGCTTCACATCCGCCTGTCCGAAGGAGATTTTTTCCCCGGCAGCGACACGGATCATCTGCTCAACCAGATCGATGCCGGTGACGAGTTCCGTTACCGGATGTTCCACCTGCAGGCGGGTGTTCATTTCCAGAAAGTAGAAATTCCTCTCCCCATCGACGATGAATTCCACCGTGCCGGCCGAGTGGTAACCGACGGCTCTCGCCAGCGCCACGGCCTGCTCGCCCATGGCTTTGCGGGTCGCTTCGTCCAGAAAGGGCGACGGCGCTTCCTCGATAACTTTCTGGTTACGGCGCTGGATCGAGCATTCGCGCTCACCCAGATAAAGTGTGTTGCCGTGCTTGTCGCCCAGCACCTGAATTTCAATGTGGCGCGGCTGGGTGACGAATTTTTCGATGAAAATACGGTCATCGCCAAAGGAGGATTTCGCCTCGTTTTTCGAGGACTGGAAACCCTCGCGCGCCTCGGCATCGTTGAAGGCGATGCGCATGCCCTTGCCGCCGCCGCCGGCCGACGCCTTGATCATGACGGGATAACCGATCTGCGACGCGATCTTCACCGCCTCATCCGCATCCTCGATCAATCCCATATGGCCGGGGACGGTGGAAACGCCCGCTTTTGCGGCCAGTTTCTTGGAGGTGATCTTGTCGCCCATGGCCTTGATGGCGCCAACAGGCGGACCGATGAAGACGACGCCCGCCTTTTCCAGCGCCTCGGCAAAGGCCGCATTTTCCGACAGGAAACCGTAACCGGGATGAACAGCATCCGCCCCGGTCTTCGCGATTGCCTCAAGAATCCTGTCGATGACGATATAGGACTGCGAAGAGGGGGCCGGGCCGATATGAACGGCCTCATCCGCTTGTCTCACATGCAGCGCATTGGCATCCGCATCCGAATAGACCGCGACAGTGGCGATGCCCATCTTCTTCGCGGTCTTGATGACCCGGCAGGCGATCTCGCCGCGATTGGCGATGAGGATTTTCTTGATCATGCGGTTATTCTCCCCTCGCATCGTCATCATCGTCGCGGAATTTCTTTTCATAGGGCATCATCAGGATCGCCGAGGCGGTGGCGGTCGCGCCGAACAGGGATGCAATGGGCATGACGACCAGCAGCACGGGCACGAGCGGATTTGCGGCGCGGCCGATGCGCGCGCCCAAACCGCCAATGTCGAGAAAGATCAGCGCTGCACCGACGCAGACACCGATCAGCACGCCAACTGCCGCATTGAGCGCCATGAACCGCAACATCTGCCGGTGATCGAGGCGGGCGGCTTCCGGCGTCATTCTGGGTTTGAGGTTGCGGTTGCCGGGCTTACGGACACCGCCGCCACGCCGCTGCCTTAGCCAGCGATGCAGCCAATCCATATCGATCTGAAATATGCCGACACCCATTTCGCCTCCCTCCTCCATTCCCAAACGTCAGCCCGTCACCCGTCGCTCTCCGCTGAGGAATCCTCGAACGGGGTCAGATAGGCAAATGGCACGGCGTCCGTCAGCCAAACGCCGTTGTCGGCTTGGTAGAAATTACAGCCATCCGCAAACATCCGGCCGGCATCGACAATCAGGACCACAGGTTTTCCGTGCCGTTGTCCGACGGCAATCGCAGTCTTCCGGTCAGCGGAAAGATGAACCTGCTGCCTTTCCCCCGAACGCAAGCCTTCCCGCAAAATGGAATCGAGAAAGCGGGTCGCCGTACCGTGAAACAATTGCGGCGGCGGCTCGACTGGCGGCTGGCCAAGATCGACCTTAACGGAGTGCCCCTGCGCCGCCCGGATGCGGCGGCCGTCTTCCGACAGCGTGAAGCGCTTCTTGTCGCTTTCTGCGACGACCGAAAAGAGGCCTGCCTCATCGAGCGGCGTGCCGCTCGCATTCGCTTTTGCCAACAGATCTGCGACATCCGCCCAACCCTGAGCATCCAGGGTCAGGCCGATACTTTCAGGCGCATGGCGCAGAACGTAACTCAGAAATTTGCTGGTCGCTGTCGACATCGAATTTCATTCCCCGTTGGCGGATGACAGCACACTCAAATCTCGAAGAAATTCTCGAAGGATTCCGGGAAGTTCTGCCGCGCGACGCGCTCGTCAATCACCAGCATCGCCTGATAGGAAAGCGGATCGAAATTCTTCTCCGCCGGCACGACCTCGCGGCCGAAGAGCAGGTTGAGGCGGGCGGCGTCGAGATTGCCGCGTTCGAAGGGCTCGGCACCGAAATGGTGCCAGAGCGAGTGCAGGAAGGCGGCATCGATGCGATGCTCCTTGGTGTCGTTGCGCGCCCGGCGGGGTATCATCTTGATAGGCGTTACCCCTTTGGGATTGGCGCGGCGGATGGTGAACTGGACACCCGTGCTCGGCATGCCGGAGGGAAATCCCTTGTGTTTGGTCATTTCGGGCAGGTTCGCCATCTTTTGTCCTTCCAGAACATCTCCAGTAAAAGCTGCCTTGCTTTTACGTCCGGAAATGCGCCAATTCAAATAGTTAGAGCGCTTTTGGCGCTCTAATCTTTCCTTATGCCTTGCCGATCTTGTCCTGCGTCTTCGTCTCGAAGTCGGAGGCATCGTGGCGTTCATGCAGTTGTTCGGACGGATCGCCCGAGGTCTTGTTGACGATCACGCCACGCTTGACCGCCGGGCGTTCGCCGATTTCGAGCGTCCAGCGCATGACGTTTTTGTAACCGTCCGCCTCAAGGAAAGCACCGGCATCGCCATAGGCCTGGCCGAGCGCGATCTTGCCGTACCACGGCCAGACAGCCATGTCGGCGATCGTATATTCCGAACCCGCCAGATAGCGGTTCTCAGCCAGATGCCGGTCCAGCACGTCGAGCTGGCGTTTGACTTCCATGGCGTAGCGGTCGATGGCGTATTTGATCTTCACCGGCGCATAGGCATAAAAATGGCCGAAACCGCCGCCGAGGAAAGGGGCGGAGCCCATCTGCCAGAACAGCCAGTTCAGCGCCTGCGTGCGGGCATTGCCCTCTTTCGGCAGGAAGGCGCCGAATTTTTCTGCGAGATAAACGAGGATCGAGCCGCTTTCGAAAACGCGTGTCGGCTCAGGCGTCGAGTGATCCATCAGTGCCGGGATCTTGGAATTCGGATTGACGCCGACAAAACCGGAACCGAACTGGTCGCCTTCGCCGATCTTGATCAGCCACGCATCATAGTCTGCGCCCTTGTGGCCGGCGGCCAGCAATTCTTCCAGCATGATGGTGACCTTCTGGCCATTCGGCGTCGCCAGCGAATATAGCTGCAGCGGATGCTTGCCGACCGGCAGTTCCTTTTCATGGGTGGGACCGGCAATCGGGCGGTTGATATTGGCGAACTGGCCGCCATTGCCCTTGTCCCAGGTCCAGACCTTGGGCACTTCATATCCGGCGGGGAAATTATCTGCGGAGGAATTTTCGGCCATA
This sequence comes from Agrobacterium sp. 22-221-1, assembly GCF_053522445.1. NCBI lineage: Bacteria > Pseudomonadati > Pseudomonadota > Alphaproteobacteria > Hyphomicrobiales > Rhizobiaceae > Agrobacterium > Agrobacterium sp. 22-221-1. The sequence goes on along the minus strand of NZ_JBNWCL010000003.1, from coordinate 323,056 downwards.
AAATCTGTCCTTGTGCGTTTCGGGAGGACATCCGGACATCCGGGCGCCTGAACAAACATATAGTAAGGTGGCCGAAGCATTTTTCCAGTCTCAGAGCGGAATAGTGTCGTGTTTCTTCCAGCGGGTTTCCACGCTCTTGTTACGCAGCGACGCGAAGGCGCGGGCGATGCGGCGGCGCGAGGAATGCGGCATGATGACCTCATCGATAAAACCGCGTTCCGCCGCCACAAAGGGATTGGCGAAACGCTCTTCATATTCCTTCGTGCGCGCGGCGATCTTTTCCGGATCGGCAAGCTCGGAACGATAGAGAATTTCCGCAGCACCCTTCGCGCCCATCACGGCGATTTCCGCCGTTGGCCAGGCATAATTCACATCCGCGCCGATATGTTTCGAGGCCATCACGTCGTAAGCGCCGCCATAGGCCTTGCGGGTGATCAGCGTCACCATCGGCACCGTCGCTTCCGAATAGGCGAAGAGAAGTTTGGCGCCGTGCTTGATGACGCCGCCATACTCCTGTGCGGTTCCCGGCAGGAAACCCGGCACATCCACCAGCGTCAGCAGCGGAATGTTGAAGGCATCGCAAAAGCGCACGAAACGCGCCGCCTTGCGCGAACTGTCGATATCGAGGCAGCCGGCCAGCACCATCGGCTGGTTGGCGACAACGCCCACCGTCTGGCCTTCGAGGCGGATGAAGCCGGTGATGATGTTGCGGGCAAAGGCCTCCTGCAACTCGAAAAAATCGCCCTCATCGGCCAGCGCGTGGATCAGTTCCTTCATGTCATAGGGCTTGTTGGAACTATCAGGGATTAGCGTATCGAGACGTGCTTCCAGCCGCGCCGGATCGTCGTGGAACGGGCGCACCGGCGGTTTTTCGCGATTGTTCAGCGGTAGGAAATCGAACAGCAGCCGCACATGTTCCAGCGTCTCGATGTCGTTTTCATAAGCGCCGTCCGCGACGGAGGATTTCTTCGTGTGGGTGGAGGCTCCGCCCAGTTCCTCAGCCGTAACGATCTCGTTGGTCACGGTTTTGACCACATCCGGCCCGGTCACGAACATGTAGGAGGTATCGCGCACCATGAAGATGAAATCGGTCATGGCCGGCGAATAGACGGCACCACCGGCACAAGGCCCCATGATGACGGAGATTTGCGGCACGACGCCGGAGGCGATGACATTGCGCTTGAACACATCGGCATAACCGCCGAGCGAGGCCACGCCTTCCTGAATACGCGCGCCGCCGCTGTCGTTGAGGCCGATCACCGGCGCGCCGTTGCGCACGGCCATATCCATGATCTTGCAGATCTTCTGGGCATGGGTTTCCGAGAGCGAACCGCCAAGCACGGTGAAATCCTGCGAAAACACATAGACCTGTCGGCCATTGATGGTGCCCCAGCCGGTGACGACACCGTCACCCGCCACCTTCTGCTCCGCCATGCCGAAATCCACCGCCCGGTGGGTGACGTACATGTCATACTCTTCGAAGGAACCTTCATCCAGGAGCACGTCGATACGCTCGCGCGCCGTCAGCTTGCCCTTGCCATGCTGCGCCTCGATGCGCTTGACGCCGCCGCCGAGCCGCGCCTCAGCACGCCGCGTTTCCAATTGCTCCAGAATGCCGGGCATGTTTCCTCCATGCGTTGTGCCACGATCAATAGCCCAGAAAACATTCGCCAAGAAGCCTTGATCGTGCGCGTATGCGTGCCATAAATATTTGCAATGTTTAATTTTGCAAAGTTGCAACATGGCGACGGAAAAACTCTTCATCGGCCGCAAGGTTCGCGGCCTTCGCGAAAACGCCCGCGCCACGCAGGCGCAATTTGCCGAACGGCTTGGCATTTCTGCGAGCTACCTGAACCAGATCGAAAACAATCAGCGCCCGGTTTCAGCCAGCGTTCTGGTGACGCTGGTGGAAAAATTCCAGCTCGACATGGCAGAACTGGCGACCGGTGAAAGCGACCGGCTGGTTTCCGCCGTGCGCGAGGCGCTGAAAGACCCGCTGTTCCTGAATTACGAGCCGGGGCTTCAGGAGCTGAAACTGATCGCCCAGAACGCGCCGGGTTTTGCCCATGCCTTGCTGCGCGCCCATCAAGCCTATCGCCAGAACAGCGAGCAGCTGGTGCAGCTGGATGACCGGCTGGGGCGGGGAACCGCGCAGGTGGAAAGAACCCCCTATGAGGAGGTGCGCGACTTCTTCCACTTCGTCGACAATTACGTTGCCGAGATCGATCTTCTGGCCGAGGAGCTGGCGGAAGAACTGGAGATAGAAGGCGGCGAGACCTATGGCATTCTGGCGGCGCATCTGAAGAGCCGTTACGGCATCCATATCACCCGAACCGAGGCGGCGGGCGGTCTGATCCGGCACTTCGATCCTGCCGGCAAGACCCTCGCCCTCAGCTCCTACATGGCCGCGCCGACCCGCTGTTTTCAGCTTGCATTGCAGATCGCCCAGCTTCACGCCGGTGCGACGGTGGGCAGGGTGCTGGCCGGCGCCGGTTTCCGCAATGCGGAAGCCGCGGAAATCTGTCGTATCGGGCTGCACAATTATTTCGCCGCAGCCCTCATCCTGCCCTATGGCCGCTTTCACCGGGCGGCGCAGGAACTGCGCCACGATCTCGAGCTTCTCGCCGTGCGTTTCGGCGCGAGCCTTGAACAAGTAGCCCACCGGCTGAGCACCTTGCAACGGCCGGGCATGAAAGGCGTGCCGATCTTTTTCGCCAAGATCGACCGCGCCGGCAACATCACCAAACGCCACAGCGCCACGCGGCTGCAATTTGCCCGTTTCGGGGCGGCCTGTCCGCTGTGGAATATCCATCAGGCCTTCGAAAGCTCCGACAGGATCGTGCGGCAATTGGCGGAAACGCCTGACGGCGTGCGCTATCTTTCCATCGCCACGCAGATCGAAAAGGCCGGCGCCGGTTTCAACACGGAAAGACCGCGTTATGCCATCGCTCTCGGCTGCGAAATTTCCCATGCGCAGAATTTCGTTTATGCCGATACGCTCGATCTCGGCAATGCGGCCTCCTTCAAACCCATCGGCATTTCCTGTCGGGTCTGCGAGAGGGTTGATTGCGTGCAGCGCGCCGTGCCGCCGCTGAAACGCAAGCTGCATTTCGACCATCTTTCGCGCGGAGCCCTGCCCTACAGTATCGCCGATTTTTAACCCCGCTCAGGGCAGCGGCACCATGGCGCGCCGCATGATATTGGCATAGTAACCCCAGAAAAGCCGCGCGGCCACGGAGCGCCATGGCGACCAGATTGTCGCCCGCTCCGCCAGCCACTTCGCTTCCGGCCTCACCTCCAGGCTAAGCGCATGCGCCACCGCGGATCTCAGCGCCACATCGCCGACCGGAAAAATATCCGGATGCCCGCCGCAGAACATCAGATAGACCTCCGCCGTCCACGGGCCGATACCCCGAAGCGCCACCAGCTCGGAAAGGGCGGCGCGCCCCTCCTTGCGCACCACGCCGTCAAGATCGATCTGCCCTTCCATGACGGTGTGCGCCAGCCCTTCCAGCGTCGTCGCCTTGGCCCGGGAAAGGCCGAAAGTGGCGCGCAATTCCTCCGGTACACCGAGATAATTTTCCGCCGTGACCACGCCGCCGGTGCCGGCAAGAATACGCGCCCATATGGCATTGGCGCTGGCGCGCGACACCATTTGCGAGACGACGATATGGGCAAGGCCGGAAAAGCCGGGCTCATGAATGCGCAGTTCCAGCGGACCGGCTTTTTCGATGACGAGACCGAGAGCCGGATCGAGGCGGGCGAGATGCTCCAGCCCTTCGCTGATGTCATCCATCCCGGTGATGATTTTCATGTCCGTCATTCCATATGCCGCCAGCCGCTGGCGGGGTGCTTTAAAACATGGCAGAAGAAACCATGCCTTCGCCTCTCCGTCAAAAACCGGTTTACCGTTTCGCACCGAGCCCCAATGGCCTGCTGCATCTCGGCCACGCGCTTTCCGCCTTCCTGAACCACGATATGGCGCGAGACAATGGCGGCCGCTTTCTGCTGCGTATCGAGGATATCGACCAGACACGCTGCACCCCGGAGCTGGAACGGGCAATCTATGATGACCTTGGCTGGCTGGGTCTCGACTGGGAGAAACCTGCGCGGCGGCAATCGGAGCATTTCGAAGAGTACCGCGTGGCGCTGGACAGGCTGATCGAGGCAGGACTTGCTTACCCTGCCTTTCTGAGCCGTGGAGAAACCAAGGCAATCGTTCGTACTTTCGAGGCGGAGGGAGGGTTGTGGCCCCGCGATCCCGATGGCGCGCCGCTTTACCCGGCCATCGACCGGGAGAGGCCAAGGGTGGAACGGGATGCGCTGCTCGTCTCCGGCCGGCCGCACGCCTGGCGGCTCGACATGGAAAAGGCGATCCACGCCATCGGCAGCCCCCTGTTCTGGCAGGAGAGCGGCGATGGCGAGACGGGGCAGATCGAGGCCCTGCCCGCGCTTTGGGGCGATGTGGTACTGTCGCGTTCCGACGCGCCGTCGAGTTATCATCTTTCCGTTGTGGTGGATGATGCGCTGCAGGGCATAACCCATGTGGTACGCGGCATGGATCTCTATCACGCCACCGCCATTCACCGGCTGTTGCAACACCTGCTGGACCTGCCGCAACCGGCCTATCACCATCACCGGCTGATCTTGGGCGCGGACGGGCGCAAGCTCTCGAAAAGCGAAGGCAGCACCGGGCTTTCCGCCCTTCGTTCGGAAGGTGCTGCGCCCTCAGATATCCGCCGGCTTGTCGGTCTCCTCTAGAACCTGCTCGCGACGCGCGCTGTTGCCGCCGATATTGCGGCGGATGATCTGGCGGACCTTGTATTTCATCAGCGCCGCATTCACCTCCGCACCGAGCATGAAGATGACACCGACCATATAAAGAAACACCAGCACCACCATCACCGAGGCGAGACCGGCATAGGTGGCGGCATAATTGGCGAAGGTGGAGAGATAATAGGCGAAGATCGCCGCACCGATGACCCAGAAGATCATCGTCAGGAGAATGCCCGGCCAGACATCCCAGATGCGGCGCTTGCCGGCCGGAAGCCACAGATGCGCCGCCACCAGCCCCGCCGTCAGCACGACGATGGTGCCATAAAGACCGAGGCTGGAGATGGTGTTCAGCACATCCGTCAGCCACGGAAACCGCTGCTCGGCAAAAGATGTGGCGACCGGCACGGCGACCAGCACGATGCTGATGCCGGCAAAGACCACGACGGCGATCAGCACATAAAGCAGGCTGAGTAGGCGGGTGACATACCACCAGCGCGTTTCGGTGACACGATAGGCGCGGTTCAATGAAATGCGCAGCGCCTCGACACCATTGGACGCAAAATAAGCGGCCGCCAGCACCGAAATCGTCAGCAGCCCGCCGCGCGGAATGGTCAGCACCTGCTGCACCTGCGCCGCCAGCGGCCCGGCAATCGCTTCCGGCCAGGTGTCGAAAATCAGATGCACCGCCGTTTCGGAAAACTGGTCCGCCCCCAGAAAACCGGCGAGAGCCGTACCGAAGATCAGGAACGGAAACAGGGCCAGCAGGATCGACAGCGCCATATGGCTCGCCATCGCCCAGCCGTCATCCTCGGCAAAATGGGAATAGGCATCGAAGGCAACCTTGCCTGCCAGGCGCACTGCGGCAACCATGTCACCTCCATTCATCGGCATTTCATTTGTAACTTCGAGCCGAATATGGGAAATCAGCTTCGCTTTGTACAGCGCGCAAGCTGGCCTTTCGGTTCCAGAAGGGCACGGATTTCGCGCGATCGGATTTTAACGGGCCGGGCAATCGGGCCAGAGCAACAGTCAGTTTCCCGGAGCGGCAAATGTCTGAAAAACCCGTCATCATCATCACCGGATGCTCCTCGGGCATCGGCGCCCATTGCGCCGGCGCGCTCCACCGGGACGGCTGGCGGGTTTTCGCCACCGTGCGGCGCATCGCCGACATGGCGGCGCTTGAAAACCAGGGCATCGAGACCCTGATCATGGATTACACCAAGCCGGAAACCATCGCCGCGCTGGTGGACACTGTCGCCGCCCGGACGGGCGGCCGCATCGATGCGCTTTTCAACAACGGCGCCTATGGCCAGCCGGGCGCGGTGGAGGATTTGCCCGTCGAGGCGCTGCGGGCACAGTTCGAAACCAATGTCTTCGGCTGGCACGATCTGACGCGGCGGGTCATTCCCTTCATGCGCGCCCGGGGTGCGGGGCGCATCGTGCATTGCTCCTCCATCCTCGGCCTTGTGCCTTATCGTTATCGCGGCGCTTACACCGCCTCGAAATTCGCCCTCGAGGGGCTGGGCGTCACGCTGCGCATGGAGCTTCAGGGCAGCGGCATCCATGTCAGCCTGATCGAACCGGGGCCGATCACCTCCAAATTCACCGCGACGGCACTTGCCCATATCAACGACCACATCGATCTCGAAAATTCCGCCCATGCGGCGGAATATAAACGCCAGTTGGCGCGCATGGATGGTTCCGGCCCCGTCAACCGCCACAAGCTTGGTCCGGACGCCGTTTATGCCGTGTTGAAACATGCCCTGACGGCCAAAAGGCCGAAACCGCATTATCCCGTTACCGTGCCGGCCAAACAGGGGCTTGTGCTGAAACGGCTCTTGCCTGCCGGACTTTTCTATCGTCTGCTGCGCAGATTCGATTGAGGAGGAGTAATACCGCATGTCCGGCTTCACCACCGTTCTGGCCCTTATCGTCATGGGCCTCGTCGTCATCGTGCTGATACGCGGCCTCTTCAACATGCTGAAGGGACAGGACGCCAACCGCTCCAACAAGCTGATGCAGCTTCGCCTGCTTTTGCAGGCTGTGGCGATTGTGCTGATCATGTTCACCCTCTGGCTCACCGGCGGTGGCCGCTGACATGGTGAAGCTGAACAAGATCTACACCCGTACCGGCGACAAGGGCACCACGGCGCTGGTTTCCGGCCCGCGCCGCCTGAAGCACGATCTTCGTGTCGAGGCCTATGGCACGGTGGACGAGACCAATTCGGCCATCGGCGTCGCGCGGCTTCATACGGGCGGGATGGAAAAGCTGGATGCCATGCTTTTCCGCATCCAGAACGATCTTTTCGATCTCGGCGCCGATCTCGCCACGCCGGATAGCGGCGAACCGCTTTCCTATGAGCCGCTGCGCATCGTCGAAAGCCAGGTCACGCGGCTGGAAAACGAAATCGACGATCTCAATGCCGCCCTTGAACCACTGACCTCCTTCGTGTTGCCGGGCGGCAGCGCTGCGGCGGCCAGTCTGCATATGGCGCGCACCGTCTGCCGGCGCGCGGAAAGACTGATGGTGGAACTCTCCGTCACTGAGAATGAGATCGTCAGCCCGGCGGCGCTGAAATATGCCAACCGCCTGTCCGACTTCCTGTTCGTCGCCGCCCGCTTCGCCAATGATGCCGGCCAGCCCGATATATTGTGGGTTCCCGGCAAGAACCGCTAAAGCGTTTCAATGACGCAACCAAAGGGCGTTCGATGTTCATACCGCTGCACGATGCGAATTCCCTCAAACATATCCGGCTGCAATATGTCACCATCGGCCTGATCGTGGTCAATGTGCTGGTCTGGCTGTTTACCGGGGTGCTGGCCAGCGACACACAAGCCAATGCCGCAGCGCTCGGCCTCGGTTTCATTCCGGCAGTGGTGTTCGACTACGCCTATCTGGAACCCGCCCTGCAGGTCGTGCCCGATGACCTGACCGTCGTCACCTATGCTTTCCTGCATCTCGATTTCTGGCATCTGGCCGGCAATATGCTGTTTCTCTGGGTCTTCGGCGACAATGTCGAGGATGCGCTCGGCCATTTCCGTTTCCTGATTTTCTACATCGCCTGCGCCATCGCCGGCGCGCTGTTTCACGGTTTCGTCGCCCCCACCTCGGAGGGGCCGCTGATCGGCGCTTCGGGTGCGGTCTCCGGCGTCGTCGCGGCCTATTTCCTGCTGCATCCCAGGGTGCGCGTCTGGGTGCTGGTTCTCATGCGCATTCCGCTTCCTTTGCCCGCCTTCATTCCGCTGGCGCTGTGGATCGGCCAGCAGTTCCTGATGCTGGCGCTCGGGTTCGAGGAAAACGTTTCCTGGGGCGCGCATGTGGGTGGCATCATGGCGGGCGCAATCATGGTGATCTTCATGCGCAGGCGGGGCGTTCCCCTGTTTGATCGCACCATTGTTCCGCCGAGGGCGGCACAGTTCAAGAATCCGTCGCAAACGGCGGGGTTGTCGCAAATCGAACGGGGCTATGACGGGAGCAGATGAGCTCTTGCGAAAGAGATAGAGTATTTACGTGAACGTCAACGTAAGATATGCCTTACGTGCATGTGATAATGAAGATTGCTCCGTTGTAATTGCGGGAAAAATGCTTATCCATGTCGCCAACCTGTTTTTGGAGGTCCGCGCGGTCAACTGGCCAAAGCGGACAGGAGTTTGAGGAAAGCCGCCGATGAAGATCCTTGTCCCCGTCAAACGAGTCGTCGATTACAACGTTAAGATCCGCGTAAAATCGGATGGTTCAGGCGTTGAGCTTGCGAATGTGAAGATGTCGATGAACCCGTTCGACGAAATCTCGGTGGAAGAGGCGCTGCGCCTGAAGGAAGCCGGCAAGGCCGAAGAGGTTGTGGTCGTCTCCATCGGCCCGGCCAAGGCGGAAGAAACGCTGCGCACCGCGCTCGCCATGGGCGCCGACCGCGCCATTCTGATCGAGACCGACGAGACGGTCGAGCCGCTCGCCGTCGCCAAGCTTCTGAAGGGCGTTGCCGAGGCTGAGCAGCCCGGCCTCGTGATCGTCGGCAAGCAGGCGATCGATGACGATTCGAACCAGACCGGCCAGATGCTGGCAGCATTGCTTGGCTGGGGCCAGGGCACCTTCGCCTCCAAGGTCGTACCGTCCGACGGCAAGGTCGCAGTCACCCGTGAAGTCGATGGCGGTCTGCAGACGGTGGAGCTGAAGCTTCCCGCCGTCGTCACCACCGATCTTCGTCTCAATGAGCCGCGTTATGCATCGCTGCCGAACATCATGAAGGCGAAGAAGAAGCCGCTCGACAAAAAGTCGCCGGCCGATTTCGGCGTCGACGTTTCGCCGCGCCTGAAGGTGCTGAAGACCGAAGAGCCGGCAGGCCGCAAGGCCGGCATCAAGGTCGGCTCGGTTGCCGAACTGGTCGAAAAGCTCAAAGCCGACGGCGTCCTCTAAGGTTTCGGAAAAGGGAGATATTCTCATGGCCATTCTTCTTCTGGCAGAACACGACAACGCAACCCTTTCCGACCTGACGGCAAAGACGCTGACGGCGGCAACGCAGATTGCCAAGGGGACGGGAAGCGACGTCCATGTGCTGGTCGCCGGTTCCGGCGCCAAGGGTGCCGCTGACGCTGCCGCGAAACTCTCCGGCGTATCCAAGGTGCTGCTCGCCGACGACGCCTCCTATGCCAATGCCCTGGCAGAACCGCTGGCGGCGCTGATCGTTTCGCTCGCCCCTTCCTATGACGTCATCATCGCGCCGGCGACCGCCTCGGCCAAGAACGTGACGCCGCGCGTTGCGGCGCTTCTCGATGTGGCGCAGGTCTCGGAAATCATCGAGGTCGTCAGCCCTGACACCTTCAAGCGGCCGATCTATGCCGGCAACGCCATCCAGACGGTGCAGGCGACCGATGCGAAGAAGGTCATCACCGTGCGTCCGACCGCCTTTGCGGCGGCGGCCGAAGGCGGTTCGGCAGCAGTTGAAACCATCGGTGCGGCCGCAAACCCCGGCCTTTCCAGCTTCGTCTCCGATGCACTGGCGTCGTCCGACCGTCCGGAACTGACATCGGCCAAGATCATCATCTCGGGTGGCCGTGCGCTCGGTTCGTCGGAGAAGTTCAGGCAAGTCATCCTTCCCGTCGCCGACAAGCTGGGTGCCGCCGTCGGCGCCAGCCGTGCGGCTGTCGATGCCGGTTATGCACCGAACGACTGGCAGGTGGGCCAGACCGGCAAGGTGGTTGCGCCGCAGCTTTACATCGCCGCCGGCATCTCGGGTGCAATCCAGCACCTGGCCGGCATGAAGGATTCGAAGGTCATCGTCGCCATCAACAAGGACGAGGAAGCGCCGATCTTCCAGGTGGCCGACTACGGCCTGGTCGCAGACCTGTTCGAGGCGCTGCCCGAACTCGAGAAGGCGCTGTAGTTTAAGCATAAATTGGAGGCGGCGCGTTTTTTAAACGCGCCGCCTTCTCTTTTTCGGCGATATGCGTAACATCGCCGGCAATAACGCAGACAAAATCCCTGAGAGGAGACCAGCCTATGACCGCCCCCTTTAAGAACATCGGTGTCATTGGAGCCGGTCAAATGGGATGCGGCATTGCGCATGTCTCCGCCATTGCCGGCTACAAGGTCCACATTTACGATCTTTCCAAGGAAGGCATCGAGGCCGGTCTTGCCACGATCAACGGCAATCTCGCCCGCCAGGTCACCAACGGCAAGCTTTCCGACGACGCCCGCAAGCAGGCGCTGGCGCTCATCAGCGGTTCGACCGACATCAACGATCTGGCGGCCATGGATCTCGTCATCGAGGCCGCGACGGAAAACGAGGAAATCAAGCGCAAGATTTATGCGCAGGTCTGCCCGATCCTGAAGCCCGAGGCGCTGCTCGCCACCAATACCTCGTCGCTCTCCATCACCCGGCTTGCATCCGCCACCGACCGTCCCGAACAGTTCATGGGCATCCACTTCATGAATCCGGTTCCGGTGATGAAGCTGGTGGAACTGGTGCGCGGCATCGCCACCAATGAAAAGACCTTCGACGCGGCCAAGGACTATGTGCGGACGCTGGAAAAGGCGATCACCGTCGCCGAGGATTTCCCGGCCTTCATCGTCAACCGCATCCTGCTGCCGATGATCAACGAGGCGATCTATACGCTTTATGAAGGCGTCGGCTCGGTGGAAGCTATCGACACCGCCATGCGGCTCGGCGCCAACCACCCGATGGGACCGCTGCAGCTTGCCGATTTCATCGGTCTCGACACCTGTTTGTCGATCATGCAGGTGCTGCATGACGGCCTCTCCGACAGCAAATACCGCCCCTGCCCGCTGCTGGTCAAATATGTCGAGGCCGGCTGGCTCGGCCGCAAATCCGGTCGCGGCTTCTACGACTATCGCGGCGAGACGCCGGTTCCAACGCGCTGAACCCCTTCACCTGAATCCTCAGGCAATGACCAGATAAATGATCGCTCCGACGCCGGCGGCGGCGACGGATGCGGCCGTGAGCAACCCGCAATAAACGAGCGTTCCGGAAACGGCGGCGACGAATACGCGCCCTACCGCGTTGGCGGCGAGTGCAGCGAGGATCGCGCTCGCCACGATATCCGGCGACAGATTCTGTGCGCTGGTTCGCAACGCACTGAGAACCGCGACATCGGCATCGAATATGGCCGACAAGGCCGTGAGGGCGATGAAGCCGCCCGCGCCGATCCAGACGAGAAGAACAGCATTCAGCGTTCTCGTCGCGGCAAAGAGCGTGGCGAAGATGGCAAGCGGCACCAGTTCGAACGGGTTCTTTGCGTCGATTTCCTGCCCGGGCTGCATATCCTGCAGCCTTATCAGGCCGGCGCCGCTCAACCCGAGAACCAGTGCAGCGGCCAGTACGGCCGGTGCGATAAGGGAAAATGTCGTCAGCGAAAGGGCAAGAACGATAACGAGAACCCGGAGCAGCGATACCGCCGCGGCCAGCGCCGCCACACCGGCCAGAGGCCACACGTTTTCACCGCTTTTCGCCTTCTGCCCGAAACTGGCGGTTACGGCGGTCGATGAAACGAGGGCGCCCGCCAGCCCGGTCACCAGCAGGCCACGGGTTGAGCCGAGGAGGCGCACGGCAATATAACCGCAATAGGAAATCGTGGCGCTGATCACGGTGAACAACCATATTTCCCAAGGGTTGAAGCCGCCCCACGGATCGATCGTCCGGTTCGGAAGGATCGACAGGCCAACGGCGGTCATCACGGCAAGCACCAGCGCGGAGCGCAGTTCGATCCATGTCAGCCGTTTCAGCAGGCGGTGGAGAACCTCCCTGCCAGCGAGCAATGCCGCAAGCGCAGCACCACCGGCCGCCGCCGCCTGATATTGCGCCGTTACCGCAAGCCCGCCGAGGGCAAAGACGCAGAGCGCCGCAACCACGCCGGTGACACTGAAATCATTGTCATGGCGCGCCTCGCGCAGCTTGAACCATGAAAAACTGAATGCGAACCCCAGAAAACCCGCCGCGAAGGCGAAGGCGCTGTTCTGCTCGGCGGCCAATACGCCGAAGACGCCACCCAGCAGGCCGGCAATGCCATAGGTCCTGATCCCGGCGGTGCGGCTGCCCGCCGGCGCATCGCGCTCCCGCCAGCCGCGCTCAAGACCGACAAGCAGGCCGATAGCGAGGGCAAGACCAAGCCGGGGAATAAGCAACTCCATATCGGCACCCATTCATGGCGGAAGCCAAGATCATTATACGAGGCGGGTACGGGCTTGTCTGCACCGGCCCGTCCGCTGGAAAGGTCGGCTTTGCAGGCGGTTGCGGCTCACAGCCCTCAATGTCCAGCCGCCGGCATTATTTTCCGGTGGCAGCGGTCACCAGCGCCTTGGCATCCCCGCTGTCCCACGCCGCCGGGCCGTTCATGGCCGCAAGCAGGCAGCCGTTTTCGTCCAGCAGCAGGGTTGCCGGCAGGCCGAAGGCGAGGCCTTCCTTTTTCAGCACGTTGAAGACGCCCATGGAACTGTCGCGGTAGTGCTTCAGGGCATCGATCTTGTATTCTTCCATGAAGGCTTTCGGTTTTTCATCCGCGCCGGTATCGATATTGACGGCCACGACCTCGAAAGCGTTACCGCCCTTTTCCTTTTCAAGCGCGTTCAGCGCCGGCATCTCTTCGCGGCAGGGCACGCACCATGTGGCCCAGAGGTTGAGCAGAACCGCCTTGCCCTTGAGATCGGCAAGCGTCATGTCCTGCGCCTCCGGCCCCTTGAAGGAGAGAGGAATGATGCGCGGCTTGTCCGTGGCCGACATGGCCGCCACCTGCCCCTTCAGAAACGGCTTCAGCGAGGCGATGCGCTTCGCCGCCCCCTCACATAAACCGGCGTCAGTCACCGCTGCCCCTTGAACCGGGCTCTCAGACCCAATATGCCTGAACCAGACCGCGCCCGCGCCGCTTAAGACACCGGCTACGGCAGCAATTGCAACCAACTTGGCGGAAGGAAGCCTGAACGGCCTTTTTTCTGTCATCGAATACTCCAGGGCACTGCGAACATGGCTGACGGCACAGATCAGAAATCCTCCAACCAGATGTGGGGCGGGCGTTTCGCTTCCGGGCCATCTGCCATCATGGAAGAGATAAATGCCTCCATCGGCTTCGACAAGAAGCTTTACGCCCAGGATATCCGCGGCTCTATGGCGCATGCCGCCATGCTGGCATCTAAAGGCATTATTTCGCCGGAAGATAAAGACAAGATCACCGATGGCCTGAACACGATCCTGTCAGAGATCGAATCCGGCAGCTTCGAATTCTCGCGCAAGCTCGAAGACATTCACATGAACATCGAAGCGCGGCTTGCAACGCTGATCGGCCCCGCCGCCGGCCGCCTGCACACCGCCCGCTCGCGCAACGACCAGGTGGCGCTCGATTTTCGCCTGTGGGTCAAGGAAGAATTGCAAAAGACGGAGGGCATGTTGACCGCCCTCATCGCCGCCTTCCTCGACCGCGCCGAAGAAAATGCCGATACGGTCATGCCGGGCTTCACCCATCTGCAAACCGCCCAGCCCGTCACCTTCGGCCATCATTGCATGGCCTATGTGGAAATGTTCGGCCGTGACCGCGCCCGCGTGCGTCACGCCATCGAGCACATGGACGAAAGCCCGATCGGCGCGGCCGCACTCGCCGGCACTGGCTACCCCATCGACCGTCATATGACGGCGAAGGCACTCGGCTTCCGCGAGCCGACCCGCAATTCCATCGACACCGTCTCCGACCGCGATTTCGCGCTGGAATTCCTGTCTATCGCTTCCATCTGCGCCACGCATCTGTCGCGCCTCGCGGAAGAAATCGTCATCTGGTCGACGCCGCAATTCGGTTTCATACGCCTGTCGGATGCCTTTTCCACCGGCTCCTCGATCATGCCGCAGAAGAAGAACCCGGACGCCGCCGAGCTGGTGCGCGCCAAGACCGGCCGCATCAACGGCTCGCTGATCGCTCTTCTGACGGTCATGAAGGGCCTGCCGCTCGCCTATTCCAAGGACATGCAGGAAGACAAGGAACAGGTTTTCGATGCCGCCGAGAGCCTGGAACTGGCGATTGCCGCCATGACCGGCATGATCCGCGACCTTGAAGTGCGCAAGGACCGCATGCGCGCCGCCGCCGGTTCAGGCTATTCCACCGCCACCGATCTTGCCGATTGGCTGGTGCGCGAAGCGGGCCTGCCCTTCCGCGATGCCCATCATGTGACCGGCAATGCCGTGGCGCTGGCGGAAAAGAAGGGCTGCGATCTTGCCGATCTTTCGCTTGAGGAATTGCAGGCCATCTACCCCGGCATCACCAAGGGTGTTTTCGACGTTCTTTCCGTCGAGGCATCGGTCGCCAGCCGTACCAGCTTCGGCGGCACGGCCCCTTCCGAAGTGAAGAAGCAGATCGCCTGGTGGCGCGGACGCAACTGATAAAATCGCGTTACGCTGCGATCACAAGAAACAGGGTGCACAAGCGCCCTGTTTTTCGTTATCAGAGAGGCACATATTTCCTTTGGACAGGCCCATGCTTTCAAAAACCGCGCGCAAACTTATCGTTCCCATCGGCATGACGCTCGCCGTCAGCCTTGTTCTCAGCGCCTGTGGGCGTAAGGGCGACATCGACCCGCCGAGCACGCCGGTCGAAATGCGCAACAAGCGCAATGCCGACGGAACGGAGACAAAGCCGGCGACGGCGGAACGGCCGTTCATTCTCGACAAGCTTCTCTGACGGATAAAAGCCTGTGAACCATTTCGGCTATATCGACGGCGTGCTGCACGCCGAAAACGTGCCCGTGCCTGAGATCGCCAAGGCGGTCGGCACGCCTTTCTACGTCTATTCGACCGCGACGCTGGAACGCCACTACAAGGTGTTTTCCGGCGCCTTTGCGGATGTGGACGCTATGGTCTGTTACGCCATGAAGGCCAATTCCAACCAGGCGGTTTTGAAGACGCTGGCAAAGCTCGGTGCGGGCATCGACGTCGTCTCGGGCGGCGAATTGCGCCGTGCGCTTGCAGCCGGCGTTCCGGCAAGCCGCATCATGTTTTCCGGCGTCGGCAAGACGGTTGCGGAAATGGATTACGCGCTGGAAGCCGGCATCTACTGTTTCAACATCGAATCCGAGCCGGAACTGGAAGTCCTCAACCTGCGCGCCGTGAAAGTGGGCAAGCGGGCGCATGTCTCCTTCCGCATCAATCCGGATGTGGATGCGCGCACCCACGCCAAGATTTCCACCGGCAAGAAAGAAAACAAGTTCGGCATTTCCTATGAGCGCGCCCGCGCGGTCTATGCCCATGCCGCCACCCTGCCCGGCATCGAAGTCACCGGCATCGATATGCATATCGGCAGCCAGATCACCGAATTGCAGCCTTTCGAGGATGCCTTCCGGCTGCTGCGCGAACTTGTCGAGGCGCTGCGCGGCGACGGCCACACGATCAGCCACGTCGATATTGGCGGCGGTCTCGGCATCCCCTATCGCGATGACAACAATCCGCCGCCGCTGCCGGATGCCTATGCCCATATCGTCAAGAACGAGCTGAAGAGCCTCAACTGCAAGATCGTCACCGAGCCGGGCCGCCTGATCGTCGGCAATGCCGGCATTCTGGTGACCGAAGTGATCTATGTGAAGGACGGCGGCGAAAAGACCTTCGTTATCGTCGACGGCGCGATGAACGACCTCATCCGCCCGACGCTTTATGAGGCCTATCACGGCATCCGCCCGGTGGTGCAGCCGGCAGAGAACACGCCGCGCATCAAGGCCGATATCGTCGGCCCCGTTTGCGAGACCGGCGACTATCTGGCGCTCGACCGCGAGATGGCTGCGCCGCAGCCGGGCGATCTGATCGCCGTCAGTTCCGCCGGTGCTTATGGCGCGGTGCAGGCCGGCACCTACAACTCGCGCCTGCTGGTGCCGGAAGTGCTGGTGAAGGATGACAAGTTCCACGTCATTCGCCCGCGCGGCACCTATGAAGAGTTGATCGCGCTCGATTCCGTGCCCGCCTGGCTCGATTGATCTCGCCTGCATCACCGGTTGGCCGATCACAATCAAGCGAAGCTGCCTAAAAAATGGGGGTGAGGGCTTGGGCGCCCTCGTCTTCGCCACAAAGAATGTTATCCTTGCTCCGTGACATGAAACAGCTCGCCGTTCCGGGAATGGCGTTCGACGTGGCCAGAACCGGGAGAACGGATTGATGACCACAGCCGGAGAGGACAGGACAGGCAGAAAGCGCCCGACCGGCGCATTCGCGCAGCGGCCGGACCTTGCCCGCCGGGTTGCCGCCAAGCGCTTCTTCGCGAAAATTGTGCTGCTTTCGGAGAAAATTGCGCCGAAAACGCTCTGGCCGCTCTCCATCGCCGCCGTGTTTCTGGCGCTTGCATGGTTCGGCCTCTACCGGCAGATGCCGGATTTCCTGCGGCTCGGCGTTGTTTTCGTGCTCGTCTTCTCCTTCATCGCCACTCTCCTGCCAATCGTGCGGCAGAAATGGCCGACGGACCACGATGCATCCCGCCTGCTTGAAGACCGCAACGGTCTCGCGCACCAGCCGGTTGGCGTGCAGGAGGACGAACCGGCCTTCGATACGCCTTTTTCCCGAACGCTGTGGAAAGAACACCAGATCCGCATGGCGGAGCGCATCGCCGCGCTGAATGCCGGCCTGCCGAAACCCGATATCGCCCGTTATGACCGCCTTGCGCTGCGCGCCGTTCCGGCCCTTCTTCTCGCCGCCGCCTTCGGTTTTTCCTATTCCAACGGCGCGGGCACGATTGCCGATGCCTTCCGCAGCCGGCCGGCTGTCGGTCCGCTCAATCCGGATATCCGTCTCGATGCCTGGGTCACGCCGCCATCCTATACCGGCCGCGCGCCGATTTTCCTGACCGGACGCGACGCAACCAACCGTGACGCGGTTTCCGTGCCGCAATCCTCCAAGCTGACGATCCGCATGACCGGCGGCGATGGCGGCGAGGAAGTGACTTTCGAGCCTGAAATGGCAGGCGCGCTGCAAAAGCTTGCGCCGGAAGCGGCGCGTGCCGATAGCGCAAGCGGCGATATCGCCGTTCAAACGCCGGTTCGTTCGGCGGATCAGCCCGTCGCGCCGCGCACTTTCGCCATGGATGTTACCGAAAGCGGCATGATTACCGCCAATGGCGAACAATGGGTGTTCAACGTCATCCCCGACCAACCGCCCAGCATCGCCTTCGACAACATGCCGCGCCGGGCCGTCAATGGCGCGCTGGAAGTGGGCTTTACCGCCAAGGACGATTATGGGCTGAAGGAAGCCCACGCCATCATCGAGCCGATTGGCGTTGCGGAAGGTGCGACCGCGCTTTATCCGCCGCCGGAATTCAAGCTCGATCTGCCGCGGCAGAACAATCGCGAGATCAAGGGCCTCACCAGCCACAACCTGACCGAACATCCGATGGCGGGAAAACGCGTGCGCATCACGCTGGTGGCGACGGACGGCGCCGGCCAGACCGGCCGCAGCCCCGCGCATGAAATGGTGCTGCCGGGCCGTAATTTCTCCGAACCGCTGGCCGCCTCCATTGCCGAGCAACGGCAGATATTCTCGCTCGACACGCGCCAGATGCCGAAGGCGATCGCCTATAACGACGCGGTGGGCCTGCGCCCGGAAGAGACCATTCCCAACACCACCCATTATCTCCTGCTGCAATCGGCGCAGACCCGCATGCGGCTCGCCTATAATGAGGAGATGCTGAAGGACACGGCCGATTATCTCTGGGAAATCGCGCTCGGCATCGAGGACGGCGATCTTTCGCAGGCCGAAAGACGCCTGCGCGATGCGCAGAATGCGCTTTCCGAAGCGCTTCAGCGCAATGCGTCCGATGAGGAAATTGCCAAGCTGATGCAGGAACTGCGGGAAGCCATGCAGCAGTTCATGAGCGAGCTTGCGCAGCGCATGCAGAATGCGCCGCAGGCCAACATGAACAGCCAGGCACAGAACGTGCTGCGTCAGCGCGATCTGGAAAACATGATGAACCAGATCGAAAACCTCGCCCGCTCCGGCAACCGCGACGCGGCGCAGGAAATGCTCTCGCAGCTGCAGCGCATGATGAACAATCTGCAGGCAGGCAGGCCGCAGCGTCAGGGCCAGCAGGGGCAGCAGCAGAGCAGCAAGATGCGCCAGCAGATCGACAAGCTGGGCGAAATCCTGCAGCAACAGCAGAAGTTGATGGACGAGACCTTCAAGCTGGATCAGGCGCTGCGCGACCGCATGCAGCGCGGCGACCCGCAGCAGGGCGGTGAAGACGAACAGCAGATGGGTGAAAACGGCCAGCAGCCGCAAGAGGGGCAGCAGGGCCAACAGGGTGAGAACGGACAGCAGGGCGGGCAGCCAAGCGACCAGATGACCGCCGAACAATTGCGCGAGGCGCTGAAAAACCTGCGGACGCAGCAGGATGCGCTCGGCAAGCAGCTCGGCGAATTGCAGCAGGGGCTGCGCGATCTCGGCATGGAACCGGGCGAAAACTTCGGCAAGGCGCAGCAGGAAATGCAAGGCGCCGGCGAGGCGCTGGGCAAGGGCCAGGGCGAGCAGGCCGTCGAAGGTCAGGGCAATGCGCTGAATGCGCTGCGCCAGGGCGCACAGGACATGATGGGCCAGATCATGCAGGCCATGCGCCAGCAGGGCCAGCAGCCGGGACAGGGTCAGGAAGGCATGGCAGGCCAGGGCGGCCAGAACGGCCGCGACCCGCTCGGCCGTCCGCGCAGCACCACCGGCCCGGATTTCGGCGATCAGGTGAAGGTGCCCGATGAAATCGACGTGCAGCGCGCGCGCGAAATCCTCGAGGCGATCCGCGAGAAGCTCGGCAACAATCCGCCCGGTGAGATCGAGCGGCGTTATCTGGAGCGGTTGCTGGATATACAGTGAGGATCGGAAGCCATTCACGGCGAGCCGGCCCTTCACTTTAATCTCGCAGCTTTCCGGAAAAGCCGGCAGCGGGAAATGTGTTCGGCAATCGCCAAACACTCTACGTCATCCTCGGCCTTGTGCCGAGGATCTGCCAACCTCCCATGAAACCGATACGTCGCAGATGCTCGGGACAAGCCCAAGCATGACGGAGGAGAGAGTTGACAACTACGCAACAAAAAAGGCGACCCAAGGGGCCGCCTTTCTCAAATCTGTGTAACGTTATCACTCAGGCCGCAAGCGCCCGCGCCACAGCCTTGCGAATATCCGGAAGCGCAAAGGGTTTGGAAACCACGTCCACGATCTTCTCCGCAAGATCGTCAGCCCGTTCGCGCTGCTCGGCATAACCCGTCATCAGCAAAATGCGCATGGCCGGGAAGCGTTCGGCGGCGCGGTGCGCCAGCTCGATGCCATCCATGACCGGCATGCGGATATCCGAGAGAAGAAGATCGAAACTGGTTTCCTGAAGCTTTTCCAGCCCCTGCTCGCCATCCGCCGCCTCATGGGTCTCGTGACCGTCGAGACGCAGCGCGCGAGCGACGAAAGCCCGCAATGCATCCTCGTCTTCGGTAATCAGAATCTTCGCCATTACTCATTGCTCCTGGGCATCATTTCCAGCCGTGAGCAACATCGCAGGCTCCTCTTTTCAAGAGGTAAACACCCAGCCCTTCGCTGGGTGAATGGTTAATGAGGCGTCTCCGCGCTGTGCCGTTCCGGCACGACAAAAGTGCTCAGGCGTCGCCGGTCACGACGCCGACAAAGGGCAGTTCGCGGAAGGCATAAGCGACATCCATGCCGTAACCCACGACGAAATAATCGGGACACTCGAAACCGACATAATCGGCCTCCAGATCTTCCTTGCGCTTGACCTTCTTGTCGAGCAGCACGGCGATGGTGACGTTGCGGGCGCCACGCTCGTAAAGCAGTTCCTTGGCAAAACGCAGCGTGCGGCCGGATTCGAGAATATCGTCGATCAAGAGGACATCGCGGTCCTTCACGTCGCTGTCGATATCCTTGACGATCCTGACGCCTTGCGAAACCGTGCCGGTGCCATAGCTCGACAGCGTGATGAACTCGACTTCAGGGGCAAGGCCGCTGTCATGCAGCGCGCGGATAAGATCGGCCGCGAAAATGAACGATCCCTTGAGCACGGCAATGACCAGCAAATCCTTGGTCGGGCCGCTGGCGATGTGCTTGGCCATGTCGCGATTGCGCTCGGCGATCTGCTCGGCGGTATAAAGCGGCTCGATGTTTTTTCCACGGACGACGGGCATTCTTACTCCTGTGCTGCGCCTTGCCGATTTTACCTTTCAGTAAAAATACGAAGACCACGCGTTAGCACAGTCAGCGTTCGGACGCACCCGCCTCAACGAAGGAAAGCTTGATCTCGGGCGTTTTTCCACCGGGATGGCGCAACTTTGCCGAAAAACCGTGGCTGAAACCGGGCTGCATCTCCTTCACCGGCGGTTCGATGACCATGCTGGCCACCAGTTGTCCCTTGGCGGCGAAGAGATCGGCGCGGAGAGCCGGCACCTCTTCGAGATTGCCGCCATTATTTTCGACAATGCCGTTGATGAGCAGAGTATCCATGCCGTCCGCCTCCATCGGGGTCACGGTGACATGGGAAATGGCGAGAGGATTCACCGAAGCGGCAACAGTCGGCTTTTCCGGCACGACCACCGAGAGACCGCCCGAGCAGACGAAGACGAAAATCGCAAGCCCCGCCACCAGCGCCGAATAGGCGTCCGCCGAAAGACGGGATAATCTGCGGTCCAGCCAGCCGATGAAGGCGAGGCCGAGCGCACCGATGGTGACGGGAGGTTTTGCCGCCTGCCGGCGCGCAGCACCACGATTGTCGTTTCCGGGTTGCCGCGAACGGTTTTCCTTGATGGTGACAAATTCCGCGTCTACCACATCGCGGTCGGGATTTGCCGCCCGCGCCGTGCGGCGCACCGGCGTTTCCGGCATCAGGAGGTCGAAATCGAATGCCGCTTGCCGGCGAGATGAACGGAACATAGCCATAGAATTCCTTGGGTGAGGTTTTCCGGCCCGCAAAACTGGGCATTGCAACGAATCCTGCCAAGTTTTAAATTTAATTGGTTAATGCTTCGCAAAAACGGCTCGCACAGGCTGCCGGATCCGGGTTAAACCCCGACATCCGAACCCCACGCGCCAGCGGCTTGCGAACCACCACGAAACGAAGAGACTGGAAGTCCGTTGATCCATTTCGAAAATGTCGGGTTGCGTTACGGCATGGGACCCGAGATCCTGAGGGACATGACCTTCGATATCCCCAAGGGTTCGTTCCAGTTTCTGACCGGCCCGTCGGGCGCCGGCAAGACGACGCTGCTCCGCCTGCTTTTGATGTCGCTGCAGCCGACGCGCGGCAATATCCGCATGTTCAACCGCGATGTGTCGCGCATTCCGCGCAGTGAACTGCCGATGCTGCGCCGCCGCGTCGGTATCGTGTTTCAGGATTTCCGGCTGCTCGATCATCTGACGACCTATGAAAACGTCGCCCTGCCGCTGCGCGTGCGCGGCAAGGAAGAAAGCGCCTATCGCAACGATGTGATCGAGCTTTTGAAGTGGGTGGGGCTCGGCGAGCGCATCAATGTGTTGCCGGCCATCCTTTCGGGCGGGGAAAAGCAGCGCGCCGCCATTGCCCGCGCACTGATGGACCAACCCGAAATCCTGCTGGCCGACGAGCCGACCGGCAACGTCGATCCGCCGATGGCCAAGCGCCTTCTCAACCTTTTCCTGGAACTCAACCGGCTGGGCACGGCCGTCGTCATCGCCACCCATGATTTCGGCCTGATGGACCAGATCGATGCGCGCCGGATGATCCTGACCGAAGGGCGGCTCGACATCTATGAATGAGATCAACCGCAAACAATTGAAGCCGGAAGCGGCGCAGCCGAAGCGCCCGCCCATGCGCATCCGCCCGATGGCGCCGATTCTGCCGCCATCCAATATTCAGGGCAATGCGCTGATGGTGGTCATCGCCATCATGGCCTTTCTCGCCTGCCTGACGCTGGGCGCCGTCTCCATGGTGCGCGCCACCGCCGCCACCTGGCAGAGCCAGATTTCCCGCGAGATCACCATCCAGATCAAGCCCGAGGACGGGCTGGACATGGATGCGGCGCTGAACAAGGCGCGCAATCTGGCGCTCACCTTCGTCGGCACGCGGGATGGCACCATCCTCGACGATGCGGCGACATCGCGCCTGCTGGAGCCTTGGCTCGGCAGCGGTCTCGATCTTTCCGAATTGCCGGTGCCGCGTCTCGTCGTCATCACCATCGATGAAAACAATCCGCCCGATTTCCAGGCGATGCGGGATATGCTGAAGGCCGAGATTCCGCAGGCATTTCTGGACGACCACCGCACCTGGGTCGACAGGCTGGTCTCCATGGCCAGAACCACTGTCATGATCGGGGTCGGCGTTCTTATCCTCGTCTTCACCGCCATGGTGCTGACGGTGGTGTTCGCGACGCGCGGCGCGCTTTCCGGCAACCGGCATATCGTCGAGGTTCTGCATTTCGTCGGCGCGGAAAGCAGTTTTGTGGCGCGCGAATTCCAGAAACACTTCCTGAAGATCAGCCTCAAGGGGGCGGCGGCGGGCAGCGCGCTGGCCGCGGCGGTTTTCCTTGTCGCCGGTTTCTGGCAATCGAGCACGGTCGCCACGCCGCAGAGCGATCAGGCGAGCGCGCTTTTCGGCTCGTTTTCGGTCGGTCTCGGCGGTTATTTCGGCATTGCCATGACGATGATCATCATCGCGCTTTTGACCACAATCACGGCGCGCGTGACCGTCATCCGCACCATCGACGATATCGACCGCGTCCGCTCCGATCCATCGAAAAGCGACGGCCTTGCATCGTGAGAACACCCCCGGAATCCTGCGGTAAGACTGAAACCGTCACAAGCCGGATGTAACCTGCAGACGGTGGACAAAAATGCCTGTTCCTTGCCTTAATCGGCGAGTATTCAGGAGGAATGTTTGTGAGTCGGATGGACCAGGATCAGACGACAGCGCGACCGGCCAGAAAGGGCCTGTTGTCGCGGCGCGGTCCTCTGCGCCGTTTTATTCGCGGCCTCATCCTGCTTTGCGTCATCGTGCTCGGCGCATTTTCCGGCGGTTTTCTGTGGTTTGCCGATTCCGTCGCCTCCATGCGTCCGCCGGAGGGGGCAAGAGGCGATGCCATCATCGTGCTTACCGGCGGTTATCAGCGCATCGAACAGGCGGTCGGCCTGCTGAGAGACGGCGTGGGCAAGCGGCTTCTGATTTCCGGCGTCAACCCGGCCACCACCCGCTCGCAGATCCGCAAGATGACGCAAGGGTCATCCGACATGTTTTCCTGCTGCGTGGATATGGGCTACAAGGCGATAGACACGATCGGCAACGCCAATGAGGCGGCAAGCTGGATACGCGACCACAATTACTCCTCCATCGTCGTCGTCACCAATAATTATCATATGCATCGCAGCCTGCATGAATTGCGCAGCGCCAGCCCGCAGACGCAATTCATCGCCTATCCCGTCATCAGCGCCGACCTCGCCCGCACCAACTGGTTCGTGGAGCCGGATGTGGTGAGAACCATGCTTTACGAATATCTGAAGTTCGTGGCGGCGGCGGGACGCGACCTCACCGGCTTCGGCAAGGGCGACGGTCTGCGCAAGGCCGCCGCCGATCATTCCCGGATAAAGACGACAACCGCTTCGTCCTGACCGGCGAGAACGCGCTTGCTGCGGCCCCTTGTTTTCGTGTAGGCGTCTGGCATCGGCATCCGGCATCGAGGCCTGTTCAAGGCTTCGGAACGGCTGCGCTCCGGGAAGGCTGTTGATGCTCAAGCTGCGCTCTTTTCTTTTCAATACGCTGTTTTATCTCAACCTGATTGTCCGCATGATCGTGCTGACGCCGATCTATTTCATTCTGCCGCGCAAGATCGCCTTCGAAATTCCGAAGAACTGGGCGCGGTCCAATCACTGGCTGATGAAAACCATCGTCGGCACCACCTTCGAGATCGAGGGGCTGGAAAACATCCCCGAAACCGGCTGCATCTTCGCACCCAAACACCAGTCCTTCTGGGACACCTATGCGCTGCTGCCAAATCTTCCCGATCCGGTCTATATTCTGAAGCGCGAGCTTTTATGGATTCCGCTGTTCGGCTGGTACGCCATGAAACAGCGCATGATCCCGGTCAACCGCGCCGCACGCGGCAAGGTGATGCTGAAGGTGATGGAGCGGGCGAAAGAGGAAATGGCCGCCGGTCGCGAGCTCATCATCTATCCCGAAGGCACGCGCCGCCCGCCGGGCGCCGAACCCGAATATCGTTACGGCATCGCAAGGCTTTACCGCGATCTGCAGGTTCCGGTCATTCCCGTCGCCATGCATCCCGGCCTCTTCTGGCCGCGCCGTTCCACCATGCGTTATCCCGGCCATTTCAAGGTGCGTATCCTGCCGGCCATCGAACCGGGGCTCGACCCCGACGTGTTCTTCAAGCGCCTGATCGATGTAACGGAAAAGGCGAGCGACGAGTTGCTGCTGGAAACCGTGCGCAACAACCCGCATTTGCCGCTGCCGCCGACCGCTGTGAAGCGGATCGCCGAACTTCAGGGCAAGGAAACCGCCGCCGGCTGAGCGGCGAGCGTGCCGACATTTTTGGCGATGCTCTCCAGCAGGGAATCGCGAATGCCCATCTCCTGCAGATGCTGCACGGTGTTGAAGACATAATCCGTATTCGGCCCGGATCGGCCCGATGCGGCTGCAACGATGGTCGCCGATTCGGCAACGCCGAGACCGCCGATATATTGCTCATGGGCGGGATCGGCCACATAGGTCACCGCGCTGCTGCGCCTGCCATCGGAAAGTGCGATGGAAACCAGCCGCTCCTTATAGACATTCGTCACCAGTTCGCGCTCGCGCAGATAGATCATGACCGGGTCGCGGTCCTGCCCACGCACGCGGAAAGCGACGCCAAGGCAGGAGCCGCCGCGCTCCAGACCGAGAACGAGACCGGGCTTTTCTTCGGTGCCTCTATAAAAGTTGGAACTGATGCAGAGCGAGCGCCGATACCCGTGCAGCCGCGCCTGCTGCCGCTCTTCAAAGGCGAAGCCGGGGTTCCACATCAACGAACCGTAGCCAAAGACCCAAAAATCGTCCATATCCCAAGCCAAATCGAAATTGTCTGAAGTCTGTTCATCGGAGATCAATATGGCAGCGTCAAGCCAATCCGGCACCGCCAAAAAATTCCTCTGGCTCGCCATCGCCATCCTCGTGGTCATCGGACTTTATACCGCCGGGTGGTTTTACGCCGCCGACAGGCTGAAGCAGACGGTTCTGAACGTCATTGCCCCCTCGCAGGCCCGCAGCGTCAGCGGCGAATGCGGCGATATCGCCTTCAAGGGTTATCCCTTCCGCATCGGCCTCTTCTGCTCCAAAGTGACGGTGGATGACAAGGAGAACGGCGTTTCCGCTTCCTTCGGCGAACTTCGCTCGGCGGCGCAGGTCTATAATCCCGGCCACATCGTCTGGGAACTCGATTCGCCGGCGGAAATCCGTTCCGCCCATGGCCTGACGATTTCGGCCGCCTGGCAGAACATGCAGTCCAGCATCGTCACCAAGCTGAAGGGCATCGACCGCAGCTCGCTCGTCATCGACGGGCTGAAAGCGCAGGCGGTTTCTTCCGTCACCGGCCAGACCATCGATTTCGACGCGGTAAAAACGGAAATGCATCTGCGCCAGAACGGCGCCGATCTCGACGGGGCCATCACGCTCACCGACTCCGCAACCGTCATCAAGGACTGGCCGCAGCTTCTGCCGCGCCTCAACGCCATTGCCGATGTCACGCTTGCCGGCAAGGCGGGCATGGTGGATGGCAGCGACAGATCGGGCCTTTATGGCGCGAGCGGCGAGCTTCGCCGGCTGGTGGCCGATATCGGCGAAGGCCGCACCATGCGCATCAGCGGCCCCTTCTCCTTCGACAATGAGGGCTATCTCTCCGGCCAGTTCAAGCTGGAAATCGAAAAGCTCGGCGCATGGTCGGACAATGCCAAGCAGGTCTTCCCGCAGTTGCAATCCACCATCGATACGGCCCGCAAACTGCTCGGCGCGCTGGCCGGCGGCGGCGACCGGGCATCCGTCGATCTCGTTGTGGATCGTGGCCGCGCCACGGTCAGCGGCTTTATTCCGCTTGGGAAAATCCCGCCGATCTGAAGGATTGATTTATACTCGGCGTCATCCTCGGGCTTGACCCGAGGATCCATGGCGCGTCGGATCGTGGATCCTCGGGTCAAGCCCGAGGATGACGCCGGGGAGGCTTTGGCACTTTGCCGGCGGGCGCGATAGGCCGGATCAAATCCCATCACGACCTAAGCTAAATGCGATTTACTTCTTCTGGTCCAGCGCGTGACGGCCGAAGTCCGGTGCGTCGACATCCTGGCCCGCCTGCACGATAGAGCGGCGGATGGCGCGGGTGCGGGAAAACAGCTCGAACAGCTTGTCGCCCTCCCCCCAGCGGATCGCCCTTTGCAGGGAGGCGAGGTCCTCGGAAAACCGCGCCAGCATCTCAAGAATCGCATCCTTGTTATGCAGGCAGACATCGCGCCACATGGTGGGATCGGAGGCGGCGAGACGGGTGAAATCACGGAAACCGGAGGCGGAATATTTGATGACTTCCGATTCGGTCACCGTCTCCAGATCATCCGCCGTGCCGACGATATTGTAAGCGATGATGTGCGGCAGATGCGACACGATCGCCAGAACCTTGTCGTGGTGTTCTGCATCCATCTCATCGACGCGGGAGCCGAGCGCCCGCCAGAAATCCTTCAGCCTTTCCAGAGCCTCGGCATCCGTGCCCGGCAGCGGCGTGAAGATGCACCAGCGGTCGCGGAAGAGACCGGCAAAACCGGCATCCGGGCCGGATTTTTCCGTACCCGCCAGCGGATGGCCGGGAATGAAATGCACATTGTCAGGCATATGCGGGGCCATCTGCGCGATGACCGATGCCTTGGTGGAGCCGACATCGGTAACGATAGCGCCCGGCTTCAGATGCGGCGCGATCTGCTGCGCCACGCCCTCGGAAGCACCGACCGGCACCGAGACGATGACGAGATCGGCATCCTTTACCGCTTCCGCCGCCGAAACGGTGTAATCCGTGCCAAGCGCCAGTTCTTCCGCCCGTTTCAGCGTGTCTTCGCTGCGGGTGGAAATGGTCACATGGCGGGCAAGCCCCAGTTCCCTGATATCGCGGGCAATCGACGAGCCGATCAGGCCGATGCCGATCAGCGCGATGCGTTCAAACATGATCTCAGCCATCACGCCTGCCCCATGAACTCGGTAAGGGCCGCGATGACGCCGAGATTGGCCTCTTCCGAGCCGACCGTCATTCTCAGCGCATTCGGGAAACCGTAGCCACGTACCGCACGCAGAATGTAACCGCGGCGGCTCAGGAACTCGTCCGCATCCGCCGCGCGCTTGCCGTCCTGATCCGGGAAATGGATGAGGATGAAGTTGGTAACCGAAGGCGTGACGGTGAGGCCAAGGCGGGTAAAGGTCGTGACCAGCTTTTCCATCCACAGCGCGTTATGCGCCACGGCCTTCTCTACGAAGGCCTGATCGCGGATGGCCGCAGCACCCGCCGCGATAGCCGGCGCGCTCATGTTGAACGGGCCGCGCACGCGGTTCAGCGCATCAATGACAGCAGCAGGGCCATACATCCAGCCGACGCGCAGGGCGGCAAGGCCGTATACCTTGGAGAAGGTACGGGTCATCACCACGTTGCGGTTGCCGGAGACCAGCTCGAGACCGGCCTCGTAATCATTCTTGCGAACATATTCGGCATAGGCCGCATCCAGCACCAGCACGACATGTTTCGGCAGGCCGGCCTGCAGGCGGCGGATTTCCGCCACGGGAACATAGGTGCCGGTGGGATTGCCCGGATTGGCGACAAAAACCATCTTGGTCTTCGGCGTCACGGCGGCGAGGATCGCATCCACATCCACCGCACAATCCTTTTCCTTCACCGTCACCGGGGTCGCGCCCGCACCCATGATCTGGATCTTGTAAACGAGGAAACCGTGTTCGGTAATGATCGCCTCATCGCCCGCGCCCAGATAGACGTGGCAAAGCAGGCCGAGAAGCTCGTCCGAACCGTTGCCGCACATGATGTTCGCGATGTTGAGACCGTGCACGTCGGCAATCGCCTGACGCAGCGCGACCGCCTGACCATCCGGATAGATTTCCAGATGGCTGGCAGCCGTGCCGAAAGCCTCTATCGCCTTCGGGCTCGGCCCAAGCGGCGTTTCATTGGAGGAGAGCTTATAAACCTTCGCGACGCCGTCCACATGTTCCTTGCCGGGAACATAAGCGGCGATATCCAGAATACCCGGACGCGGAACAGGTTGGCTAAGCTCTGCACTCATTTGATCGACCTTTGGAAAAGCGCCGGAGAACCCGGCAAAAGCAATGCCGGAGGCATTAGACCGGAATGGGCGCTTTGTCGAGGGTCAGCGCGGCTTTCCTTGGCTTGCGGCAGTGCGGGTGGTGGGCACCCCCTGCGGGGCCAGCACCGGCACAAAAACGCGACGTGAGGCGCGCTGGGTGACGGGCAATCCCTGATAGAGACGCTTCTGGGCTTCCACCACGATGACGCCCGAAAAAAGCGGCCACAGCCGGCGGCCGGTATGTTCGAGATAGCGGCGGAATTTCAGTATCGGCCGGCTGGTGGTGGGCGGGAAGAACAGCGCCTCGGCGGTGGCGCCCGGCGTAAAATTGGTTTCGCGCAAAAGCGCCGTCAGCTGTCCGCGTGAATAGGGTCTTCCGGAACCGAAGGGCGTATGTTCCATGCGCGCCCAGACGCCGCGCCGGTTCGGCACCACGATCACCAGACGGCCGCCGGGCGCCAGCACCCGCCACAGTTCCTTCAGGCTTTCACGCGGATTTTCGGCAAATTCCAGCGCATGCACCATCAAGACCCGGTCTATCGACGCATCGGGCAGGGGCAGTTCCTCGTCGAACACCAGCGCGGTGGAAGACAGCTCGCCCGCCGGCCAGTTCACCGCCCCCTGCCCCGCCGGCATGAAGGCGAAGGTGCGCTCCGTATCGCGGCGGAACCGCTCCAGAAACGGCACCGCGTAGCCGAGCCCGACCAGCCGCTCTTCCGGCAAGGGCGGCCACAGCGTCGAAAGCGCCATGGTGATCGCCTGCTCGGCCGAGCGGCCAAGCGGAGAATGATAGAATTCGCGCAGATCGACGATATCGGTATTCATGGGCGAGAATGTAGCATCAGGCGGTTGGACTTCAAGGCGTCTGCCCTTACATAGAAGGTCAGGCGGGCGAATGCGCCGGTTTTGGCCGGCAAATGGAGAGGATAAGATGAAACCTTTGGAAATAGACGTCTTTCTTTGCCGCAGCGACAATTTCGGGGTTCTCCTGCACGATCCCGAAAGCGGCGCGACGGCCACCATAGACGCACCGGAAGAAGGACCCATCCTGCAGGCGCTCGATGGCCACGGCTGGAAGCTCACCCATATCTTCACCACCCACCACCATCAGGACCATGTAGAAGCCAATCTGGCCCTGAAAGACAAGTTCCGCTGCGAAATTCACGGCCCCTACGACGAAGCGGTTGCGATCCCCGGTCTCGACCGTTCGCAGGCCGATGGCGACGAGTTCGAATTCGCCGGCCGCCGCGTTCAGGTCATCGCCACGCCCGGTCATACGGCGGGACATATCTGTTATTATCTGCCCGATGACGGGCTGCTGTTTGCCGCCGATACGCTGTTTGCCATGGGCTGCGGCCGCCTGTTCGAACGTCCGGCGGCGGATATGTGGCATTCCTTCCAGAAACTCATGGCGCTGCCGGATGAGACCAAGGTTTATTTCGGCCATG
This sequence comes from Agrobacterium sp. 22-221-1, assembly GCF_053522445.1. Classification (NCBI taxonomy): domain Bacteria; kingdom Pseudomonadati; phylum Pseudomonadota; class Alphaproteobacteria; order Hyphomicrobiales; family Rhizobiaceae; genus Agrobacterium; species Agrobacterium sp. 22-221-1. Next base: position 293,031 of record NZ_JBNWCL010000003.1, on the reverse strand, counting down.
AATATACGCTGACGAATGCCCGTTTCGCCCTCACCGTCGATCCGGAGAACGCTGTGCTGAGCGAGCGCGCGGCCCTCATCGAGAGGGCGCGGCAGGCGAATGAATTCACCATTCCCACCACCATCGGGCTCGAAAAACAGACCAATCCCTATATGCGGGTGGCCGATGCCGGTATTCGCAAATATCTTGGCCTTGAAAGCGCCACCGATGCCGATGTTTTCGCGGAAATCCGCACACGCAAGGACAATTTTTGATGGGAACGGATATATCGGCGCAGGCGATCATTCGCGAACTGGGGCTGGAGCCGCATCCCGAGGGCGGTTTTTACCACCAGACGTTCCGCGACAAGGCAGGCGGTGAGCGCGGCCATTCAACGGCGATCTATTATCTTCTGGAAAAGGGCGACCGCTCGCACTGGCACCGGGTCACCGATGCGGTGGAGGTCTGGCACTATTATGCCGGCGCGCCCATCGCATTGCATCTTTCGCAGGACGGCCGGGAGGTGCAGACCTTCACGCTCGGCCCCGCCATTCTTGAAGGCGAGCGCCCGCAGGTCATCGTTCCCGCCAATTGCTGGCAATCGGCGGAAAGCCTCGGCGACTTCACGCTCGTCGGCTGCACCGTCTCGCCGGGCTTTGCCTTTTCGAGCTTCGTTATGGCAGAGCCCGGCTGGGCGCCGGGAGATGCGCCGTAATTGCGTCAGCCGCCGTATTTCGTGGCGGTGATGTAAACCTGCCCCACCCGGGTCGGAATGATGGCATAGACGGGCGCGTAGACATCCATGTTGTTCGATTTGGCGAACCAGATCTCCATGGAGATGGATTTCAGATATTCGATATCCTTGCGCCCCTGCCTGTAACCCGACTTCGGCACATACCGCGCCTTGCAGACGATGGCGTCGCCATTAAAACCATTGGTCTTGAACGGCTTGGTGCCGCTGGAGCTCAAAACCAGATCGAGTCGCGATTCGCCGTCATAGATCGGCAGGCGAGTCGGGCAGATGCGGCCGCCCGCGGGAATGATGAGGCCGGAGATCGGATCGAGAACCGAGCGCAGGTCGCGGTCCTTCACGTCAACCCAGTTGTCCGGCCGGGCTTTTGGCTCAGGCTTCACCGTCGTCGATGTGACGTTGCCGTTGCGATAGACAACGTCATAGGTGCGCACCCGCTTGCCATCCTTGTAGACCAGCGAATATTCGTTGGCCTGCAGCCGGTGGCCGCGCTTGGCGCCGGAAACGGTCGTCTTGCCGGAAATATCCTTGAGGATGCTGGCAAGACCGGCGGCGCTGAAGGAACCGGAGATTGAATAATTCGGTCCATCCATGCGAGTCGAGAAACTCGCCCTGGCAATCGGCAAAATGCCGAGATTGATGCTGTATTCGCTTGTGTGGCGCGCTTCGGCGGCGAGCGAGGGGGAGACGCCCGTTAACGCTATTGTCGCGGCCACGAAAATGCTTTTTCCTCTGGCAATCATTTCGATATCACCTTAAAAGAGGCGCGGAAGCGGCCTTATCGGGCGATCATATACGCTGACTTGTGGCAATAAAAAAGCGGATGCCGGTTGAAAACGCCGGAATTTCCTTTCATTTGATCGCGAGCGGCTTGACTGTTAAGTCTCGTCTGACTATAGAACCGCAACTTTCCAATCATGGCCAGTTGGATTGCCACCCCGGTTTTGCCGGTGGCGAGCCAGTGGTGAAACAGACGAAACGAAATAGGTGTACCCATGTCCCGTGTATGCGAATTGACCGGCAAGGGCGTCCAGACGGGCAACAACGTCAGCCACGCCAACAACAAGACCAAGCGCCGGTTCCTTCCGAACCTCTGCCAGGTCACGTTGATCTCCGATGCTCTCGGCCAGCGTTTCCGCCTGCGTGTTTCCGCAGCCGCTCTGCGCTCCGTTGAACACCGTGGCGGCCTCGATGCCTTCCTTCTGAAGTCCGGCGAAAACGAACTGAGCATGCGCGCTCGTCTCCTGCGCCGCCAGATCGCCAAGAAGACGGCCGAAGCTGCTTAATAGCGGTTTCGACATCATCTGAATTCAGAAGGCTTGAATGGCTTTGCCGCTCAAGCCTTTTGTTTGTTCCAGATTTTAGTTGCATCGGGTTTTGCGAAAACCGTTTGAGACGTTTTCCTCCGATGCTTGGCTCCAACTGGTGGCATCACCCAGGATAAAAAAATGCCCTATCTGCGCTTTACGCTTATCTATGTTCTGCTGATGACACTGGTGGTCGTCGCGTCCAATATTCTGGTGCAATACCCGCTTTCCGGCTCGCTGTTCGGCGTCAATCTGGGCGACCTTCTGACCTGGGGCGCATTCACCTATCCGATCGCCTTCCTCGTTACGGACCTGACCAACCGCCAGTTCGGCCCCTCCATCGCACGCCGCGTCGTGCTTGCCGGCTTCGTCGTTGGTGTCACACTATCCTTCTGGACATCAATCCCACGCATCGCGGTCGCTTCCGGCACCGCCTATCTGATCGGCCAGCTGCTGGATATTTCCGTTTTCAACCGCCTGCGCCGCCAGCGCTGGTGGCACGCGCCGCTCGCCGGCTCCATGCTGGGATCGGTGCTGGATACGGCCCTGTTCTTCTCCATCGCCTTTGCGGCAAGCTTCTCCTTCGTCGGGCCCAACGACGCCTTCGCCATCGAAAACGCTCCCATTCTCGGCGTCTTCGCCGTGGAAGCGCCCCGTTGGATTTCCTGGGCGCTGGGTGATCTCTCGGTGAAGGTTCTCGTCGGCCTCATCATGTTGTTGCCTTACGGCGCGCTGATGAACACGCTGAAGCCGATGCCGGGCGCCGTCAAAACGGGCCGCGTTTGAGGCCGGGCAAGCGCGGATCAAATCGCGCTTGCAAGCCAGCCGTCAGCATTGCAGTCTGTCGTCCGTGGCACAGCGCGGAGGCAGGTCGACATGCAGATCAAGGACGTTATAGACATCGTGGAGGCCGCCAGCGCCACGCTTTCAGGGTCAACCTTCAACGACGTCAATCTATCCGGCACGGTCTTCGACAATGTCAATCTTTCCGGGGCGAGCTTTAACAATATCAATTTGTCGGGTGCGTCGTTCACGGATAACAACATGTCCGGCTGGTCGATCGATGACGTCAATTTTTCCGGTCTGAAACTGAGCAACTCAAATCTGTCCGGTGCGCAGATAACGTCATGCCGGATGACCGGCATGAAGATCGACGGCATTCCCGTCGAGGACCTGATGGCAGCCTACAAGGCGGCACAGCAGCAGCAGGCCTGATTTCACTCCACCAGCTTGAATTCCAGCATCAGGTTGCGCTGGAGGAACGAGTGATTGTCATCGGAAACGATGATGAGGCGCGTCGAGCCGTCCGGCCCCTTCACCACATCCATGCCTTCCATATTGTCGATCTGGTAGGCCATGCCGGCTTCCATGAGGATTTCGCCATCCACCACAGCACCCGGCTGGATATCGGCGCCACGGATGCGACGGATGCGCATGCCCACGCCTTCGGCGAAATTGAAGCGGCGCTCAAGAAGCAGCAGGTCGCCATTGGGCAGGAACGCGCCGTCCGTCACGTCGAATGACGGATGATGCGTCACGGCAAATGTGCCCTTGCGCGGGCCTTCCAGTATGGCGGCGAGAAGATTGCCGTCCGTATCGATGCTTTTTTCAGCCACCACGACCAGAGCGCCGGCAAGCGGCGAATCGGCCGGCGATACCGCGAGAGCTTCCAGTCCGCCATTGTGGCGCAACTCGTTGCTGGGGATGAGATATGGCAGGCGGTCGAGCGGCTTTGAGGTGGCGAAGCCCGGATCGGGATAGATATCGATCCTGTGGCGCTGCTCGTAACTGACGAAAACCTTGCCGTCGCGCAGCGCCAGTCCTTCCGCATCCATCTCCATCTTGCGCGGCAGTTCGCGGCCGCTCATGTCCAGCATGGGGGTGATGCGGGCATCGGCAAGCCCGGACAAAGCACCGCGAGCGTCGCGCAAGACCCTGCCCGTCAGCCAATGGCCGGTATCCAGCACCGCAACGAAATCCTCCCCATTGGGGCGGAAACGGATGGAGGATATCGCCCCGAACAGCTTTTCCGGCGCGCTCATCACCATGCCGCCGATAAATTCCAGCTTGCCGAAACGTTTTTCGCTGGTACCGACCTCGAAAGAGGAGAGCAGACGCACGCTCACCGGCACATCGATGGTGGAAGCGCCGATGGAAACCGGACATAGCGATGCGGCCGCCAGAATGGCGGCCATCGCAAGCGTTTTGCAGGCGGAAGAAGCCCGGCCCCGCTTATCCCGCACGGCGAACCCTGCGGGACGAACCGGAAGCGCCGCTCGTATCCTCGAAGAGCGCCGCAAGCTGCTCGGTCATCGCGCCGGCCAGCTCGTCCGCATCCACGATGGTCACGGCGCGGCGATAATAACGCGTCACGTCGTGGCCGATACCGATTGCCAGCAGTTCCACCGGCGAGCGCGTTTCGATCTGCTCGATGACGGCGCGCAGGTGCCGCTCCAGATAGTTGCCCGGATTGACCGACAGCGTCGAATCGTCCACCGGCGCACCGTCGGAGATCATCATCATGATCTTGCGCTGCTCGGGGCGACCGATCAGGCGATTATGCGCCCACATCAGCGCTTCGCCGTCGATATTTTCCTTCAGGAGGCCTTCGCGCATCATCAGGCCAAGATTGCGCCGCGCGCGCCGCCACGGAGCGTCCGCCGACTTGTAGATGATATGGCGCAGATCGTTTAGACGGCCCGGCGACGCCGGCTTGCCATTGGCGAGCCACTGTTCGCGCGATTGTCCGCCCTTCCAGGCCTTGGTGGTGAAGCCCAGAATCTCCACCTTCACGCCGGAGCGCTCCAGCGTGCGCGCCAGAATATCGGCGCAGGTGGCAGCCACGGTAATGGGACGGCCGCGCATCGAACCGGAATTGTCGATGACCAGCGAAACCACGGTATCGCGGAACTTGGTGTCGCGCTCCTTCTTGAAGGAAAGCGGCTGCATGGGATCGATGATGAGCCTGACGAGGCGGGCCGGATCGAGATAACCCTCTTCCAGGTCGAAATCCCAGGAGCGGTTCTGCTGCGCCATCAGGCGGCGCTGCAGCCGGTTCGCCAGACGCCCGACGGCGCCCTGAAGATGGGCGAGCTGCTTGTCGAGGAAGGCGCGCAGACGGTCCAGCTCAGCCTCGTCGCACAGTTCCTCGGCATGGATTTCCTCGTCGAATTCCTGGCTGAAGATGCGGTAATCGACCTTCTCGTTGAAATCATCGAAAGGGCTGTTGGGACGGCGGGTTTCGCCGGGCGTTTCGGAATCCTCGTCGAGATCGTCGGACATTTCCTCGTCCGACATCTCGGCGCCGTCCATCTCGCCTTCTTCCATTTCCTCCTGCGAGGCCTCGTTTTCATCGGCAGGCGTCGCGTCCGAGCCGGCCTCCTCCTCGACCTGCTCTTCTTCGGTCTCGTTGGTGCGCGGCTGGTCCTCGTTGGATTCCGCCTCCTGGCTCTCGGGCTCGTTATCCTCGTCGCCGAAATCTTCCGCCATCTGCATGGAGGTCAGCATCTTGCGCACCAGCCGCGAAAACGCCTTCTGGTCGGTGATGACGCTGGAGAGATCCTTGAGGTCACCGGCCGCCTTGTCCTCGATGAAATCGCGCCACAGATCGACAACCTTGCCGGCGCTTGCCGGCGGCTTCTCACCCGTCAGCTTCTCGCGCACCAAAAGCGCCACTGCTTCTGCAAGCGGTGCATCGTCCTTGTTGTTGATGCCCGCGAAGTTGGCCTTGGCGTATTTTTCCGTGTTCATGGCATGGATGTTGGAAGCCATGCCCGGCATGCGCAGCGCGCCGATGGATTCCACGCGCGCCTGTTCCACCGCATCGAAGATCAGCCGCGCTTCGGCGCCCTGCGGCGACATCACCGCATGGGTGTCGGCATCATGGCAGGCAAGGCGCAGCGCCATGGAATCACCGAGGCCGCGGGTGATGGCGATTTCCTGCGCCGTCGGTTTCTTGGAAATTTCCGGCAGGCGCATGCGCTCACCGGCAAGACCCGGCCGCTCATTGGCGAAGACGACCTCGACTTCGGCATCGCCAGCGACGGATCGCACGCATCCGGCAATCGCCTGACGCAACGGTTCCGTATCGACCGCCGTACCCGGTTTCGCTCTGGAATTGTCGCCGCGCGCTGCCATTGTCTTTCCTGTCATTTGTCGGCGCCTGCGGCACGCGATCGGAAGATCGCGCGCCCCACCGGCGTCTTCAAGTCATCGGTGATCTTCTCCGGACAAGCCGGGGACGATCAGGCGCTGAGAACGATGTTCGCAGCGCTTTCCTTCAGCTCGACGCCGAAAGCCCGCTGATATTGCTCGGCCACCAGCGTGCGCTCCAGTTCGTCGCACTTGTTGAGGAAGGTCACACGGAAGGCAAAGGCGAGATCGCCGAAGATTTCCGCATTTTCCGCCCAGGTGATGACGGTACGCGGGCTCATGACCGTGGAAAGATCGCCATTGATGAAAGCCGAACGGGTGAGATCGGCCACGCGCACCATCTTGGAGACGGTTTCACGGCCCTTCGGATTGTCGAAGCTCTTCACCTTGGCGGCGATGATGTTCACTTCCTGCTCATGCGGCAGGTAGTTGAGCGTGGTGACGATGGACCAGCGGTCCATCTGCGCCTGGTTGATCTGCTGCGTGCCGTGGTAAAGGCCGGTCGTATCGCCAAGGCCGATGGTGTTGGCGGTTGCGAAAATGCGGAAGGCCGGGTGAGGACGGATGACGCGGCTCTGGTCGAGCAGGGTCAGGCGGCCGGAGGATTCCAGCACGCGCTGGATGACGAACATCACATCCGGGCGGCCGGCATCATATTCGTCGAAGACGAGCGCCACATTGTGCTGGTAGGCCCAGGGCAGAATGCCGTCCTTGAATTCGGTAACCTGCTTGCCGTCTTTCAGAACGATGGCGTCCTTGCCGACGAGGTCGATGCGGCTGACATGGCTGTCGAGGTTGACGCGCACGCAGGGCCAGTTCAGGCGGGCGGCCACCTGCTCGATATGGGTGGATTTACCCGTCCCGTGGAAACCGGAGACCATGACACGTCGGTTGTGAGCAAAACCGGCAAGGATCGCAAGCGTCGTGTCGCGATCGAAAAGATAGTCGGGATCGAGGTCAGGCACATAGGCGTCGCCCTGGGAATAGGCGGGAACCCGCAGATCCGTATCAATGCCGAAAACCTCCCGCACGGACACCGTCGTGTCGGGCAGGTTGGAAATATCAAGGTCGATTTTGCTCATCACGTCTCCAAGGCGGGCGGCAGCCACCCGGCCACATCATCAATCAGGCGGTAAACACATAAGTTGGCTTAGCAGAAACCTGACTGCTTTAACAATTGATATGCTTGAACAACAGCCCGAAAACGCTCTTCCGAACCACGATCGCCACCATTAGCATCAGGATGGTGCTTTTTGACAAGCTCCTTGTAGCGCCTTTTTATGTCTTCCTGCTTCGCGGTGGAAGAAAGACCGAGCGTATCGAAGGCTTTTGCCTCCAGCGTCTTCAATTTTCGGTCCTGCTGCATACGGGTGCCGCCTGCCCTTGCGCCGCCCGCAAAACCGCCGGCGAAGCCGAAAGGATCGCGGATACGGGCGTTCCCGCTCGCCGTGCCGGAACGCAGCGTGGAGTGCAGCGGGCTGTCGCGCGCCGTCTTGTTGACGCCCACCGTCCAGGTGGGGCGATGGCCGGTAATCGCTTCCTTCTGGTAACGGGCGATCTCGCTGTCGGACAGGCCGGAAAAATAATTATAGCCCTTGTTGTATTCCTTCACGTGCTCAAAACAGAACAGGAAGAATTGCCCCTCGGCATTGCGGCCGACGGGTGCCCGGTGAATACCCGGTTTGTCGCATCCGTCCCACTGGCAGGTCGGGGCCTGAACCTCAGGTTCCCTCTCCCTTTTCCGGCGCGTGCGGATGCGATCGAAATATTTCGAATCCAGTTTCATGATGCCCTGATTATGGGGTGCGAAAAGCCGCACAACAAGAATTGACAAAGCGGAATGTTGCTGGCTTTTAGGTAGCCCCCTTTAAGACCAGCCAACGAGAATGGAGCCCGTCGCATGTCCCTGCGAGAACGCATAGAAACGAAGCTTCGGGAAAGCTTTTCACCGGAGCGCCTGAGGGTCGTCGATGAAAGCCGGATGCATGCCGGCCACCAGCCGGATATCACCGGCACGGGCGAGACGCATATGCGTGTTCAGATAGTGTCGGAAAGCTTTTCCGGCAAGTCTCGCGTCGAGCGCCACCGGGCGATCAACGCGCTTTTGAAGCCGGAACTCGATGCCGGCCTGCATGCGCTGGCGATAGAGGCGGCAGCGCCCGGGGAAGCGGTGCGGTTCTAGGCACGGCTTCCTTTGTCTCGCGGCCTTAACCCGGATGTTTTTCCGACAGGAAGGACTGCACCTCGGACGCCGCAACATCATCGGCCACGAAGGACTGGCCGATGCCGTGGGTGAGGATGAAGGTGAGCTTGCCGCCCTTGACCTTCTTGTCCTGCGCAATTGCCGTCATCAGCGTTTCGACCGGCGGCAACTCGCCGGGAATATCCTTCATCGTCGTCGGCAGGCCCACCGCCTTCAGATGCGCCTCGACGCGGGCGGCATCGTCCGGGCTTGCGAGGTTGAGGCGGGTGGAGAACTGGTGCGCCAGCACCATGCCGATGGCGACGCCTTCGCCATGCACCAGCCGCTTGCTGTCGTAATTGGTCGCCGCCTCCAGCGCATGGCCGAATGTATGGCCGAGGTTCAGAAGGGCGCGCACGCCGTTTTCCTTCTCGTCGGCCACCACCACCTCCGCCTTGGCCTGGCAGCTCGTTGCAATCGCCTGAATGCGGGCGGGTCCGCCGGTGCGGATTTCATCCCAGTTCTTTTCCAGCCAGAAGAAGAAGTCCGGCTTGTCGATCAGCCCATACTTCACCACTTCGGCATAACCGGCGCGGAATTCACGCGGGCTCAGCGTATCGAGCACCGCCGTATCCGCCAGCACCAGATCGGGCTGGTGGAATACGCCGATGAGGTTCTTGCCATGGCGGCTGTTGATGCCGGTCTTGCCACCGACGGAGGAATCGACCTGCGCCAGAAGCGAAGTCGGTATCTGCACGAAGCGCACGCCCCGGCGCACAATACCGGCCGCAAAACCGGCGAGATCGCCGATCACGCCGCCGCCGAGCGCGATTACCGCATCGTTACGCTCCACCCTTGCTGCCAGAACCGCATCGCAGACGGTGACCAGATGTTCGAAGCTCTTGGTCTTTTCGCCGGCCGGCAGGGTCAGCGAGACGGCCTCGATGCCATCCGTCTGCAGGCCATCCATCAGGCCTTCGAGGTAGAGCGGCGCGACATGTTCATCGGTGATGATGGCCGCGCGCCGGCCCTTCAGCCGCGCCGAAATCTCGCCGCCCGCCCGGCCGATCAGGCCCGGCCCGATCAGAATGTCATAGGCGCGCTCGCCGAGCGGCACATGGACGAGACGTTCATCGGCGTGGATTTCGGAAGGCGTCATGGGGATCAGTCTTTCTGTTCGATGCCGGCTATGGCGGCCAGCACTTCTGTCACGATGATTTCCTTGCGGACATCGCGGGATTCGATGGTCAGATCCGCTTCGGCATAGATCGGGTAACGTTTCTCCATCAGGGCCGCGAGCGTGGCCTTGGGGTTTTCGGTCTTGAGAAGCGGGCGGTGGTCGCGCTTGTTGACCCTCTCCCACAACACCTCGAGATCGGCCTTCAGCCACAGCGAAATACCGCCGCGCGTGATGTGCCGGCGGGTATTGTCGTTGATGAAGGCGCCGCCGCCGGTGGAGATGACCTTGGGGCCGCCGCGCAGCAGCCGCTTGATGACCCGCGTCTCCAGCGCCCGGAATTCTTCCTCGCCATAGGTGGCGAAAAGTTCCGATATCGTCATGCGCGAAACGCGCTCGATTTCGACATCCGTATCGATGAACGGCACCCTGAGCTGCTGGGCGACCATGCGGCCCACCGCCGACTTTCCAGCCCCCATCAGCCCGACGAAGACGATGTTGCGCCGTCCGAGCTTTGCCCGCGCTTGCTCCCCGAGTGTGGCCGGGACGGATAAATTCGTTTCATTCATAGATTTGAAAGCCCGTTTGGCATGGATATCTGCAAATGTTTACGAAGCGTCAAGCCAAATTGCTGACTGAATTGCGGTGAATCACAATCATCGCCGCATGCGGCACGGGGCGGAGCGGGCATTTTGATCTTGTCGCCGCTTTCGCCGCACCGCATATACATTTCGACCGCCACCTTCACGGAGCCGCCATGCCCACCCTCTTCCGCTTCACGATGATACTGGCGACCATCGCGGGGCTGATCTATGGCGGCATGGTGCTGCTCGTCATGGTCGTCAAACCGCGCGACCGCGAAGTGACGGTTCGCATTCCTTCCGAGCGACTGAACCCGCCGTCGACCGAACCGGCAAGGCGCACCCCATGAGCGGACAGCCGACGGCAGGACGCGACGGCGCGCGGCTCGAAAGTTTTCTGGAAATGATGAGCGCCGAACGCGGGGCAGCCACCAACACGCTTTCTTCCTATGAGCGCGATCTTTCCGATCTGCGCGAATTTCTCGGTCAGCGCGGCCAGTCCCTGACGCAGGCGCAGACGCCTGACCTTTCCGCCTATCTGACCCATCTTTCCGCTCAGGGTTTTGCCGCAACCTCACAGGCGCGACGTCTCTCCACCATGCGGCAATTCTATCGTTTTCTCTATTCGGAAGGGCTGCGCGGCGACGACCCCACCGGCATCATCGACGCTCCCAGAAAAGGTCTCGCTTTACCGAAAACGATGAGCGTCGCCGATGTGAACAGGCTTCTTAGCCTCGCGGCGCAGGAAGCCGCCACATCCGGTCCCGGCCAGATGGCGCGCATCCGCATGCATCTGCTGCTCGAACTGCTTTATGCCACCGGCATGCGTGTCAGCGAACTCGTCTCGCTGCCGGTCAAGGTGCTGCGTCAGGAAGGCCGCTTCCTGATGATACGCGGCAAGGGCAACAAGGACCGCATGGTTCTTCTTTCCCGCGCCGCCATCGAGGCGATGGAAAAATACGAGGCTGCCAGAAAGGCGCTTGCGTCGGAGAAAAGCAAGGTGGCCGCTTCGCAGAAAAAACCGGAGACGCCGGAGAGCCAGTGGCTGTTTCCTTCCAACAGCAAGGAAGGCCACCTGCCCCGCCAGGTCTTTGCCCGCGACCTCAAGGACATCGCCATCCGTGCGGGCCTGACCCCGTCTGCGATATCGCCGCATGTGCTGCGCCACGCCTTTGCCAGCCACCTTCTGCAGAACGGCGCGGATTTGCGCGCGGTACAGGAACTGCTCGGCCATTCCGACATTTCCACGACACAAATCTATACACATGTGCTGGAAGAACGCTTGCAAGAGCTGGTACAAACACATCACCCCCTTGCCAAACAGGGCAAAAACCTTGATTAGAGCGACCGGAACCGCCGGATAATCCGGTCAAACCTTGCGCAAAACGATCGGAAACGGATCTCATGCACAATTATCTCGACTTCGAAAAACCTATCTCGGACCTTGAGGGCAAGATCATCGAGCTGAAGAAGCTTGCCGATGAAGACGAGAGCATAGACACCTCGGAGGAGATCAACCGTCTGGAATCGCGGGTCAACGACGCGATGCAGGACATCTATTCCAAGCTGAACGCCTGGCAGAAAACGCAGGTCGCGCGCCATCCGCAGCGTCCGCATTTCGTCGATTACGCCAAGGCGCTGTTCACCGATTTCACGCCGCTGGCCGGTGACCGCAAATTTGCCGAAGACGCCGCCATTCAGGCAGGCCTCGGCCGCTTCAACGGTCAGCCCGTCGCCATCATCGGCCAGGAAAAGGGCAACGACACCAAAAGCCGCCTGAAGCATAATTTCGGCAGCCCGCGGCCGGAAGGTTACCGCAAGGCGATCCGCGTGCTGGAACTGGCCGACCGTTTTTCGCTGCCGGTGATCACCCTCATCGATACGGCAGGCGCCTATCCCGGCGTCGGCGCGGAAGAACGCGGCCAGGCCGAAGCCATCGCCCGCTCGACGGAAATGTGCCTCAACGTGAAGGTGCCGATCGTCTCCGTCGTCATCGGCGAAGGCGGCTCGGGCGGCGCAATCGCGATCGCCACCGGCAACCGCGTCTATATGCTCGAACATGCGATCTATTCGGTAATCTCGCCGGAAGGTGCCGCCTCCATTCTCTGGCGCGATTCGACCCGCGCCAAGGAAGCCGCAACCAACATGAAGATCACCTCGGAAGACCTGAAATCGCTCGGCGTCATCGACGGAATCATTCCCGAGCCGATCGGCGGCGCGCATCGCGCCCCGGAAACCGTCATCAATGCAACCGGTGACGTCATCGCCAAGGCTCTGGCCGATCTTTCCCAGCGTTCCGGCACACAATTGCGCGCCGAACGCCGCCAGAAATTTCTGGATATCGGCCGGAACCTTTAGAGCATTTCCAGTAAAAGTGCGCAGCGGTTTTACGTCCGGAAAATGCGTCAAAAGAAAGAGTCAGATTGTTTTGGCGGTTTGAAGAAAAGCCGAAACAATCTGACTCCGGCCTTATTTTCCTTGAATGTCGCCCCAACTCGGCCATAGTCCGGTCACATCAACAGATGTATCGGCGGCCGCGGGGCGGATCCGATTTGAGTTAAGAAGATGTAAACGGTTAATACCGTATTTAAAATACACACGGGACGGTGTAGAACTGCCGCCGCTTCGTGCCATCGTCTTTCGGATCAGATCATGCGTTTGACACATTTTGCACTTCTTGCCTGCACCGCGCTCGTTCTTGCCGGCTGCAACGATACGCTCGAAACCGTTGAGCGCGACGTCTCCCACGTCAAGAACAAGGTCGATTACCCGCTGTCTCCGTCCATTCTGGCCGAGATCGACAAAAGGGGCATGGACCGCACCTCGCCGATCATGATCCGCATCTTCAAGGAAGAAGGTGCCTTGGAAATCTGGAAAGCCAGGCGCGACAACCGTTTCGAGAAGATCGCCGGCTACGAGATTTGCGCATGGTCCGGCAAACTCGGCCCGAAGGTGAAGGAAGGCGACCGGCAGGCGCCGGAAGGTTTCTACAACCTGACGCCCGCGCATCTCAATCCGAACTCGAAATATTATCTCGCCATCAATACCGGCTTCCCGAACCGCTACGATGCCGCCAATGGCCGCAACGGCACCAATCTGATGATCCATGGCGCCTGCTCGTCCTCCGGCTGTTATTCGATGACGGATGCGCAGATTCTTGAAATCTACGGTTTTGCCCGTGACGCCTTCAAGGGCGGCCAGAAGACCGTGCAGCTGCAGGCCTTCCCGTTCCGCATGACGGCGGAAAACATGGCCCGCCATCGCCAGAGCGAACATCTCGAATTCTGGAAGATGCTGAAGGTCGGTTACGACAATTTCGAAGTGACCAAGCGCCCGCCGGAAGTGAATGTCTGCGAGAAGAAATATGTCTTCAACCAGCAGACCGAAGGCGGCAGCTTCAACGCCTCCGCCCAATGCCCGGCCATGAGCACCCCGCCGGCGCTCGTCAGCGCGCTTTCGAGCTACGAGAAGACCTACGATCTCGCCTATGAAAAGGCGATGAAGAAATATGACGGCATGGCCTGGTACGATCCGAGCGAAGCCGAGCGCAAGGCGCTCGTCGCCGAAAAGCGCAAGGGCCGCGAGCCCGCCTATGCCCCGACCGGCTCGGCGCTGAAGGCCGGCAAGCTTATGAAGGAAACGGAATATGCCGCGCTGATGGAGAAGAAGGCGCAGCAGGTGACGTCGTCCTCTCCGGCGACGACCGCAACCGCTTCTTCCTTACGCGGCCCGCGCCCTTCGGCTGTCCAGCCCGCCACGGCACCGCAATCGAACCCGGCCCCCGCGACACCGACGATGGTTGCCTCGGCTGCCCCCGCAGCAGCCGGCCAGACCGGAGCTGCCGCCCAGAGCATCCCGGTTCCGGCCATGAACCCGCTTGCCTATTCCGCAGCGCCTGCTCCGGAAGCGCCGGAAAAGAAGCCGTTCTGGAAATTCTGGGCCAAGGAATGAGCGACACGGCTGAGATCGTCTATGATTTGAGGGGGCTTAAATGCCCCCTTCCGGTTTTGAGAAGCCGCAAGAAACTCGCAACCCTCAAGGCAGGCGATATTCTGACCGTCGAGACGACCGATCCACTGGCGGTGATCGATATTACCCATATGTGTAATGAGGATGGGCATAGGCTGGTGGAAACCACTGCGCTGGATAAGGGGCATCGGTTTCGGATCGTGAAGGGCGGGTAACCGACGTCCAACGCTGACGCTCCGGGCTTACCCCCCTCTGCCCTGCCGGGCATCTCCCCCTCAAGGGGGGAGATCGGCAAGAAGCTCTCCCATCACTTCATTCTCAAATGTCGAGACGGCCGAAACCTCGCCTCGATTCGATCTCCCCCCTTGAGGGGGAGATGCCCGGCAGGGCAGAGGGGGGTAACCCCACCCGCCGATTTAAACACCGTCGCGCGATCTAAAACCGCAACCCCGAAACCGCCAGCGGATTATCCGTCATCGCCTGCCTGTCCGGCCGGTCGATGCCCGGTGCGCTTGTGAAGGCCGCGAAGAGGTCCTGCACGAAAGCCTCCGGCAAATCCTTCGTAATCAGCACCATGCGCGTGCGCTGATCAGCCGGGTCCGGCCACGCCGCGAGACGCTCCGGCGTGTGGAAAATATTCTGCACCCCATGCAACACCAGCGGTCGGCCCGGATTATCGGACAGCTTGACGATGGCCTTCATGCGCAGGAGCTTTTCACCATGTGCCGAGCGCAGCAGATCCACGAACATGTCGATCGCCATCGGGCTGACCGGCTGATCGTGAATGATCGAGAAGGAACGGATAGACGCATCGTGCCGGTTCACATCGTGATGATGGTGATGGTCGTCGTGATCGCCATGATGGTGGTGGTGGCCATGGTCATGATCGTGATCGTGGTGATCGTGTGCCGCCTCCTCGCCCAGCCAGCGGCCGACATCGGCGTTCTTGCTGCCGGCATCGTAAAGGCCGTTGTCGAGAAGCCCCGCAGCACTCCAATCGGTTTTGTCGCCATCCTCGATGGTCGCACGCGGATTGAGCGCCTGAAGACGGGCTGTCAGCGTGGAAATCGTAGCGGCATCGGCAAGCGCGCGCTTGGTCATCACCAGGCGGTCAGCCACGGCGGCCTGTTTCACCGCCTCCTGGTGATTGTCGAGCGTGGAAAGGCCGTTCACGGCATCCACCACCGTAATCATGCCGTTCAGCACGAAATTCTGCGCGATGACCGGGTTGCCCATGACCGACTGCATGACGGGGGCGGGATCGGCAAGGCCCGTGGTCTCGATCACTACCCGTTTTACCGGCTTCAGCTTGCCTGTCTGGATGCCGTCCATCAGTTCCGCCAGCGTATCCACCAGCTCGCCGCGCACCGTGCAGCACAGGCAGCCCTCCGCCAGCTCGATGATGCCCTCACCCGCGCTTTCGACGAGCATGTGATCGATGCTGACATCGCCGAATTCATTGATGATGATCGCCGCATCGCTCATCGCCGGATCCTTGAGAAGCCGGTTGAGCAGCGTCGATTTTCCGGCGCCGAGAAATCCGGTGATGATGGAAACCGGGATGCGATCGCGAGACATGACTTGCCTGTGTGTTGATGGCCGCTCCGGCAGGTCACTGGACGACACGAAACCCGGAGCCGCATGGAGCTAAAAGAAATCGCCCGCGCCTGGAAGCCGCGAGCGACACTGTAATATCATAACATCATCGACCTGCGAATACACAAACCGCATTGCAACCGCGAGGCTCTCCCTCGAGGCAGTCACCGATCATCAGAATGTCGGACGCGGGATCGGGATCGGCACGTTCGCGAGTTCGCCCTTGCCGGCTCCCTTGGTCGCATTCACCGCCACCGTTTCGCTGCCGGGAATGAGACCGGCGAAGGAATATTCCGGCGGGCGGGTCATTTCCTGCACATAGGGCGAATGGATGACCATGCGGCCAGCCTCGTCGCGGCTTTCGCTGCGCACCTTGGCGGCCTTCGGGTTGCAGATTTCAGCGCTGACATCGTTCACATCGCCGGTATCGCCATAGGGCGCCAGCGCGGCGAGCGAAACGCCTTGGCCCGAAGGCGCCGTCAGCCCCATCTGCAACAGATCGGCCGACTGGTCGGTGCGCCCCGCGAGGCTGTCCGCGCCCAGCACGACCGTGATGACCGAGCGGCCATTGCGCACGGCCGACGACACCTGGTTGAAGCCGGAGGCACAGATGAAGCCGGTCTTCATGCCATCCGCGCCATCGAAACGGCCGACCAGCATGTTGAAATTGGCGTAGTTCTTCTTGCCGGTGCTGACGCCTTCCAGCGAGAAATAATGGGCATATTCCGGAAACTCGCGCTTGATGATCAGCGCCAGCAGCGCCAGATCCCGGGCGGTCGTATATTGTCCCTTGCCGGGCAGGCCATTGGCGTTGATGTAACGGGTGGAGCTCATGCCCAGCCGCTGCGCCTGCGCATTCATCTGCGCCACGAAATTGTCGCTGGTGCCGCCGATGGTCTCGGCGATCGCCACGGCGATGTCATTGGCGGATTTGATGAGCAGCAGCTTCAAAGCGCTATCCATCGTCAGCTTCTGGCCGGGCTTGAAATACATTTTCGAGGCCGGCTGATCGGCGGCCTTCTTGCTCATCACCACTTCCGTCTGCGGGCTGATCTTGCCGGCCTTCATCTGCGAAAAGGCGATATAGGCGGTCATCAGCTTGGTGAGCGAAGCGGGATACCACTTGCGGAAGGCTTCCTGATGGGAAATCACCTTGCCGGTTTTGACATCGACCACCATTTTCGGATTGGCGTTTGCCACGGGTGCTGCGGCAACGAGGCCTGCGGTCATGATGGCAACGGCTGCGGAGAGCCGTCTGGCGGCGTTTGGCGATTTAAATATCTGTGGCAAGGCTTGTCCTCGAATTCCCGTCTTCGGTCGGGGAATGGCAATATTCACCATATATGTCCTAGCAATGGCAAAGTACATTGATTACGTCAATTATGCGGCGCA
This sequence comes from Agrobacterium sp. 22-221-1, assembly GCF_053522445.1. Lineage (NCBI taxonomy): Bacteria > Pseudomonadati > Pseudomonadota > Alphaproteobacteria > Hyphomicrobiales > Rhizobiaceae > Agrobacterium > Agrobacterium sp. 22-221-1. The sequence goes on along the minus strand of NZ_JBNWCL010000003.1, from coordinate 275,945 downwards.
CTATCCACCACGGAGGATAGGATTTTACGACACGCCGCACCGATGAACCCAGGAATGAACGAATGCCGATTTTGAACAGAGCCGCCGAACTCCAGCAGGAAGTCAGCGAATGGCGGCGTCACCTGCATGAAAATCCCGAGATTTTGTATGATGTCGACAACACCGCAGCCTTCGTTGCGGAGAAGCTGAAATCTTTCGGCGTTGACGAAATCGTGACCGGTCTCGGCCGCACGGGTGTGGTCGGCATCATCAGGGGCAATCTTCCGGGTAACCGCACCATCGGCTTTCGCGCGGATATGGACGCTCTCCCAATTTTTGAGGAAACCGGCAAGCCCTGGGCCTCCAAAACCGCGGGCGCCATGCATGCCTGCGGCCATGACGGCCACACGGCCATGCTGCTTGGCGCTGCCAGATATCTCACCGAGACCCGCAATTTCGCCGGCTCCATCGCCGTCATCTTCCAGCCGGCGGAAGAAGGGGGTGCCGGCGCGCTCGCCATGGTCGAAGACGGCCTGATGGAGCGTTTCGGCATTAACGAGGTCTATGGCATGCACAACATGCCGGGCATTCCGCTTGGCGCCTTCGCCATCCGCAAGGGCGGCATCATGGCGGCACCGGACAAGTTCTCCATCACCGTCAAGGGCCGTGGCGGCCACGCGGCGCAGCCGCACCGCACCGTCGACCCGATCACCATCGGCGCGCAGATCGTCGGCAATCTGCAGATGATCGCCTCGCGCAATGCCGACCCCATCCGCTCGGTGGTCGTCTCCGTCACCCGCTTTCAGGCCGGTTCCAGCCACAACATCATCCCCAACGAGGCATTGATCGCCGGCACGGTGCGCAGCCTGGATGAAACGGTGCGCGATCTGGCGCAGGATCGCATCAAGCAGATGGCTGAAGGTATTGCCCTTGCCAACGGCGCGGAAGCGGAAGTCGTCTATGAGCGTTATTGTCCGGTGACCTTCAACCACGCCGCCGAGACCGACCACGCCATCCGTGTTGCCCGCGATGTGGCAGGCGAACCGAATGTCGACCCCGATGTCGATCCTTCCATGGCGGGAGAGGATTTCTCCTTCATGCTGAAGGAAAGACCGGGCTGCTTCATCTTCATCGGCAACGGCGATTCGGCCGGGCTTCACAATCCCGGTTATGATTTTAACGACGACGCCATCGCTTACGGCATTTCCTATTGGGTGAAACTGGCCGAACAGCGCCTGACGAGCTGATTGCCGGCCAACGCGAAGAAAGCCGAGGAAGAGATCGACCGCGATGAAGAACGCGGTTGATCCGCAGGCATCGTCAGGTTAAAGAGCAATTCAGTGTCCACGTAGCTCAGCAGGATAGAGCACAGGATTCCTAAGACAAATTGGGGGTTGCGCCCGGAAACGACGCAATCGATCTGCTCAAAGTCGGGGAAAGCTTCGCTGGTCTTCCAGCATGCCAATCCCGAGCCAAGCTCCGGAGAAATCCGGTGAAGGTGTAGAGACTGGATGGGCAGCACCTAAAGGCCGCAAGGCCCATGGTGAAGGGACAGTCCAGACCACGAACGTCTTGCCGGCAAACGGCGGGACGGCGGCGAAAGCCGAAGCGGTATGAATCCTGGGGTCGGAGGTTCGAATCCTCTCGTGGACGCCAAAAAATCCTATGAAAATTCCCCTAATCGCTTGTAATTAAAGGGATTTTTCTGATAACAAGAGAGGCGACAAACCCTCACCGTGTGGCCCACTACGACTATTGATTTTGTTATTAAACCCGCCGCGAACCCCTCACCTTTTGTCCTTGTGAAAATCGATTTAGGATGCACAAGCGAATGTCGGAGGGCTGGAGACAACCTGATTGCAAATCCCATTGCACTTTCAATCTAATTCATGTGCGTGAAGTTGCGCCACGTATAAAACGAAAATCTCAAACGCTCGATGTTTCCAAGTGTGCCAGCATCAAATTGTAAGATGAAATCCACAGAATATGCCTGCTGTGGATGATGAATAGGAAGGGCCTAAAACAAAAATTGGAATTCAACGGGTTGACTGATCGGTTAGCCACTACTTTTCACGATGTGTTCCACAAAGCTTGGCTAACCATTTTAGAGAGGTGAAGCGCAGGCTACGCCCTACCGAGAAGCGCACCGGTTAACCCTCAGCCACACGTTTCGGCGTCGTCGCGGATTCCTAGTATCAATCAAGATTTCGTAGGCTCGAATCCATCCTGCGTCCCTTCTTGCGCCTAGAGATATACACGGGAACACACTACTTGCGCACGGCCAATCTCGTTTTCCACTTCAGCGAACCTGTCGGAAAAATGAACGAGGATTGACCGAAGATAATTTTTCTTCTTTAAGTTGAGTGCCAGATGTGCAAGCCTTTGCAATCAAGCTGATATCCTTAATTATTATTTCAGCACTTCGTGAAATTTAAGTTGCATTGGTAATCATGGGGATGGAAATGCGCCGTAAGACGATCATTGATGGGTTGCAAAAAATAACTACAGACATTCAGAATTCAGGCGTAGTTGACCTGATGCAGGGAATAATACAAAGAGCGGAAAAGAAGGACAGTGCGTTAAATATACTTCCAGTTTTCCAATCTCTATTATTGTCTTATCATACCTATTCTGAAGACGAGCGGCACCTAGTCAATTTGTTGGAAATCAGCCGTGTGTACACCGTTGATTTCTGGACCCCATTTCTTGAGAAAACAACCGACAATAATTTCCCTACGCACCTCTACCCAATGTATGGTGCTTTGCAAAGCGCACTCGTAATCTCAGGGCGTTTTGTTAACATTCTGAAAAATGATCGTGTTGAAATCGTTTTAGCCAACGATCCCAAGGCGCCTCAGATACTGAGGGACAAAGATCTTCTTACACTTATACTGCCAGAGACAAATGACCAGTTCTCGTCCCCAGCAAGAGTGGCTTTTGCAATCGAAGCAGTTGATCTGCTGTATAAGGCCTATGCGCAAATGTTTGGGTTGGAAACTGGTGACCTGGTGATATTGTCGTGCGATTCAGGAAGCGACAAGTCTTTTGACTTCACTGGTCTTCCTCAGGTAATCCAATCGGTCAAGGACACGGTATTCGGCATTTGGGATCGTATAGTTTTCCATAGCCACTCCCAGCAACATGCCAATCTGAAACTCATCGCAGAGTCGTTACCTGTATACGAGAAGATCGGCCAGATGGTGGACAGCAAGTCAATGTCGCCTGAGCAAGGTGAAATTCTGCGGCGACAGGTGATAGCGGCAGCCACCAAATTCATTGAAGCTGGCGCAACCATTCCTGAACTGGACTCACGAGCACTGAATTCTCCTCGTGAACTAATGGCGCCGGAACGGAAGCTTCTTGCTGGCCCCTCACAACAAGCTTCACCTGCCAATACCTCTGACACGGCGCCGCGGCCCCGTTCGGAAGAGCAAGCAAACGAGTCATATTTACTTAAAAGGATTGAGGAGCTCGAGGCAGAAATTCAAAAAAAATCTTCAGCGCCCAAGCCTGCCAAGCGGAAATTAACCGCAAAGACGATTAGAAAGCCAACGACTACCAGCAAAAATTGATCATAAAATTCGATTTCCCCATGCGGACGCGATTTTCATGAAATATTTTTAAAAACAATAGGATAGATGCTGATCAGATGATCTGCCCGCCTCCGGACATGGCGAAGACATCCCGCCATGCATGGAACCGTTTGGCAGACACCATAACTCTTCTGGATTGAGCGACGAAGTATCCCGCATTTCCTGCGAAGCCCATTTGCCGGATGGCAGAAAACTTGGCGCTGTGTGGGAATATTGAATGGGAACATTGAAAGCCGAAGATCGCTTCCTATTATGAATGATATGCGGCGAAGCAAGGTATCGAAGCAGCATCCGCAAGACGAAGGAGATTTGATGATCAACGAATATGGTCCATACGTGCAGATGTCGACGCTTGGAGAGCGCATGGCCGCCCTGTACCAGATGGATGCGAATCTCGCATTGGAGTCGCACCTGACTCACTATATGGACGAGGTCGAGGTCAACATTGCCGCCGATACGTTTGACCACGTTGGTTTCATGAACAAGATCAGTGGCCAGTTGCAGGTAAAGCTGAAGGCAACGGACGACTCCAGACGCCGGGAGTTTCTGCAGGCCATCGTCTCATCGCTCCAGGAGCGTATCCGCCGCCATTCACTGGATATTGCTTGACGGCAGGCCGCCGCACGACATTGTCCTGCCTGAACCGCATGGCGCTGCCTCGTCGGGCGGACTTTTCTGCCGGTTACTCGACGAAAACCCGCACGCTCGAGGCGCGGCCGTCGGCGTCGATCACCGTAAGTGTGGAAAATCCCTGGCCTTCCGGCCGCCATTCGCTGTTGCGGCGATGGGATGCGTTCGGCAAGGGCAAACCATTGGCGAGCCAGCGGAAGGGTGCGCGCCCGCCCTGCAGCTTCAGTACCAGCGGCGAGATGCCCGACTGGCCGGAAAGCTCCACGCGCGCGCCTTCGGGCGGGTAAACGATGCGCGGGGCGCTTTCACGTCTTGAAGCAGAAAGCAGGCCGCTGGCCGTCGTGGTGAAACGCCGCTGGTTGGCGGGGAGGTCATTGACCGCGACCCGCGCGACACCGGAAGGTGCGGCCGGCATCGGCGTGATCGCCACGCCGGATTTTTCGAAAGCCTCGAACAGGATCGGAGCGGCCGTCGCATAACCGGCAATGCCCGGCACCGCACCATTGTCGGCCCGACCGACCCAGACACCGACCACATGCCGCCCGTCATACCCCACCGACCAGGCATCGCGATAGCCATAGCTGGTGCCGGTCTTGTAGGCGATGCCGCGCTGTTTCATGCCGAGCGGCGGCAGCACGCCGGACAGGATGTCGGAGATATTCCAGATCGCGGCATCGGAGAATAGCCGGTCGCTATCCAACCGTTCCGGGTCCGAGCGGACGCCGTCTCCAAGCCGCACGGGATCGCCGCCGCCGGCAAGCCCCGCATAGAGCTGCACCAGATCGACCAGCGAAACACCCGCGCCGCCAAGGGCGATGGCAAGCCCCGGCGCTTCATTGGCGGGAAGCACGAGTTTCACGCCCACCCGCCGGAACCGCACCATCAGCGCCGAGGGGCTGACGGCGTCGAGCAGCTTGACGGCAGGCACGTTGAGCGACAGTTGCAGCGCCTGCCGGATGCTGACATCGCCCTGATAGTGCATGTCGAAATTGCGCGGCCTGTAACCGGAAAAGTCGGCCGGGCGATCCTCGATGATGGTTTCCTGCCCGACAAGACCGTCTTCGAAGGCAAGGCCGTAGATGAATGGCTTGAGGGTGGAGCCCGGCGAGCGAACGGCCCGGCTCATCTCCACGAAACCGCGTCTTGCCGTATCGAGATAATCCGCCGAGCCCACTTCCGCCAGAATATCGCCGCTCTGCGCATCCGCCATGACGATGGCGACGGAGACCCTGTCGCCGAGCTTTTCCGCCGCATGGCGGGCGACACCCTCCAGCTCCCGCTGGATCGGCAGCTTCAGCGTGGAGCGCACCTCGGCAGTATTTGGGAATTTCACCCGTGCGGCGACGGCCATATGCGGCGCATAGGCCGGCAGGTCCCGCCGGTTGGCGGGCACATTCGCAAGAGCCGACCGTTCCGCCTCCCCCTCACCCACCACGCGTTCCACGGCAAGCCGCTGCAGCACCCGCTCGCGCGCCTGCTTCGCCGCCTCAGGAAAACGATCCGGACGGCGCTTTTCCGGCAATTGCGGCAGCGCCACCAAAAGGGCCGCCTCCGCCGTATCGAGCCGGCCCGGCTCCTTGCCGAACCAGGCGAGGCTTGCGGCACGAATGCCTTCGAGATTGCCGCCATAGGGCGCGATATTCAGATAGAGATCGAGGATTTCCGCCTTGCTTAGCCGTCTCTCTATCTGGAGCGCGCGTGCGGCCTGTAGGAATTTCGCCGAAAACGACCGGTCGGCGCGCGGCTCGATCAGCCGCGCCACCTGCATGGAAAGCGTCGATGCGCCGGAAACGATCCGGCCGTTGCTGGCCAATTGCCAGGCGGAGCGCAAAAGCGCCCAGGGATCGACGCCGTGATGCTCATAGAAACGCTGGTCTTCATAGGCCACCAACATGCGCAGGAACTGTGGGTCGACTTCGGCGGCCGTGGTTTTCAGCCGCCAGCGGCCATCGGGTGTCGCAAAAGCGCGCAAAAGCTTGCCGTCACGATCCAGAACCTCGAAGGATCGTTGCTGCGCAGCGTCCAGCGGCGGCGGATAGGCCTTGTCCAGCGCATCGAGACCGAAGGCCGCACCGCCCATAAGCAACGCGGCCGTCATGATGCCGACAATGATCGCCTTCTTCCGCCTCATGGGTTTGCCGAGCGCACCTCCATGCGGCCGGTTGCCGTGCGGGCGGCAAATTGCGGCCGGTACATATCCTCAACCGAAGCTGCCGGATGATCGTAGGTGCCGGGGGTAACGGCGCGGACCACATAGGCCAGCGCAATTTCCGAACTGTCGCCCGCCGATCGGTCGAAGGCCGCCACGAAACGGTCGTAGCGGAATTCGGTATGCGCCGCTTCCGTTTCCGGCAGCCAGTCGAAATTCGACAGTTCGGCCGAATTGACGAGGCTCGGATTGTCGATTTCGAAACCGGAGGGCAACAGGTCCGTCACCAGAATGCGCGACTGCCAGTTATTCTGCGGCACCACATTCAGCACCACGACATAACGCTCGTTCTGGACCACCTCGCTCGGGTTCACCTCTTCGCCATCCATGGAATAATAGGTGCGGGTGATGGTGAAGCCCTCGCCGCCTGCGGCAAGCGGCTGGGCCGGCGGCGCCACCGTGGTGACGACGGCCGTGACCGGATCGGCCGAGGCATTGGCGATCTTCAAGGGTGCGGCCAGCAATTCGTCGCCGCTCATCCTCTTGCCGAAGCCACCGGTCTGCAGATCGCCGTTCACATCGAGACGGATATCCTTGTCCTCGCCTTTGACGGCGCGGGCGGCCAGCAGCATCCATGCCTGTTCCTGGGTGCTGGTATAGGGCTTCTTTTCCCATTCCTTGGCCACCGCACCGGCAAGCTGCGGCACGACGGCCGGAACCGGCCGGCTTTCCGCCGCAAGCGCCAGCGTCGCCGCGCTGTCACGCAGGGCGGAGCCATAATCCGCGCGCGAGAAGCTGACATTGGTGGTGCGGCTTGCCATGTCGAGCGAAGCGCCGAATACGGCCTTCGAACGGGCCTGATCGCCATAAAGCGAGAGGGCCGCGGCAACCTGCGCCTTGGCAAGCGGTGTCGGGAAATCGGCAAGCGCCGTATCCGCGTAATAACGCAGATCGTTGATTGCCGCCTTGCGGTTGCGCGCCAGCACATAAAGCGAATAGGCGATCTCGTTGCCGCGATCCTTGACATTGCTGTCATAGGAAAGACCGTTTTGCAGGTTGTTCAGCGCCTGCACCATGGCGGCTTCGGGCACATCGTAATTCTGCTCACGGGCGCGGGTCAGGAAGTCGCTGATATAGGCATCGAGCCACAGATCGCCATAACCCGGCGACCAGAGGCCGAAGCTGCCGGAACTCGACTGGAAGGACAGCACGCGGTAGATCGCCTCCTGCACCCGCCGGCGGGTGTCGGGGTCTTCTGCAAGGCCGCTATCCTTCGTCAGTTCCGAAACGTAAAGCAGCGGCAAAGCGCGGCTCGTCGTCTGTTCGGCGCAGCCGTAGGGATATTTGTCCAGCATCATCACCAGCGCCGGAATATCGAAAGCCGGCGAGCGCGTGACATTGACCGCGACGGACGAGCCGAGCAGCATGCTGTCGGCCAGAAGATCGCCGTTGATCGTCAGGCTGCTATTGGGCGCGATCTTGATTTCGCGCCGCGTTGTGACGGGCAGAACGGCCGGACGTACCGGCACGTTCAGAACCTGCTCCAGTGAAAGACCGGCGGCATTGGAAACCTTGATGGTGATCGCGCCATTGCCGGGCTGTTCGCCCGTCAGCGGGACCGTCAGTGAAGACTTGCCGCCTTTCTGAAGCGCGAGAGTTTGCGACATCTCGCCCTGATCGACGGTCAGCGCCGTATTGCTGGTCACGTCCAGCCGGTAATCGCCGGCCTCGCCATCCGTATTGGCGATATCGAGCCGCAATTGCGAGACATCGCCGGGAGCGAGGAATTTCGGCGCGCTGGCCGTGACCACCACGGGATCGCGAATGATGGCGTCAGAGACGGCATGTCCCACGCCTGTCTTCGTCCAGGCCACCGCCATGATGCGGGCCGTACCGTTGAACTGCGGGATATCGAAGCTGACCGTCGCCTTGCCGTCTGCATCGAGTTCGACCGGACCGGCAAAGAAGGCCACGAGCTTTTCCGTGGGCGGGCTGCCCTGAAGGGCTGCCCCGCCGCCGTCACCGCCGGTGCGCAGCCGGCCGGTGGCGCCGAGCGAACCGTCGATCAGGCGGCCGTAAAGGTCGCGGATTTCCAGCCCCAGCCGGCGCTGGCCGAAATACCATTCATCCGGCTTTGGCGGCTCATAGCGGGTAAGGTTCAATATGCCGACATCGACGGCCGCAACGATGGCATAGGCCTTTTCGCCCACGCCGGCACCGGCAACGGTGATCGGAATTTCAAGCGGCTGGCGCGGCAGCGTTTTCTGCGGCGCGCCGAGCGTGACGGCAAGTTTGCGCTCGGCCGGATCGACGGCGAGCCATTTGATGCCGATGGCGCGCATCGGCATACGGCTTTCCTGCGCATCGCCGGGACGGAACAGCGTGGCTGTCACATAAGCGCCCGCACCCCATTCCTCGGTGACGGGAATGTCGATCTCGCCGCCATCCTCGCCGATCTCGGCATTCTGCACGGCAATCAGCTTTTCCGAACCGGAAGTCACCATCAACTCGCCGGCAAAACGCGAGGAAACCTTGAGTTTGGCCGTATCGCCGATCTTGTAGCTCTGTTTGTCGAGAGCGATTTCCAGCGCATCCGGCGTTTCGGTCGAGCTTGCCTCGACATAAAAACCGGCATCGAACTCAACGCTGGAAACAGGCGCGCCATTGCCGGCGCCCTCCACTTCCAGCCGGTAGCGGCCCCAGGTGACAGGCACGGAAATCTCGCCGCCATTGGCATCGACCGAAAGCGTGCCGGCTTCCTGCTGCTTGGTATATTCCACCGGCTCGTAACGCCAGGAATTGCCCTGACGATACCATTGATAGTTCCGCTCGACCTTGATGAGCTTCCAGGTAAGGCCATTCATCGCCTGTCTGGCGCCGTCGGCACTGACACCGATGATGTGGAAACGACCAACGGAGTTCTGGGCGAGATCGCCGGAAAATTGCGGTTTGATACCGATGACCGGCGCTTCAGCCTTGATGGGCAGCGTCAGGGAGCGCTCCACGGCACGGCCGCCGGCCTCGCGCATGCGCACGGTGATGTTGGCGGAAAGAAGCTGCGTTGTGAATGGCAGGTCGGTCAGATCGACATTGAAGCTCGCCTTGCCTTCTTCGTCCAGAACCGGCAGATCGGCAAGTGTGGTGCGGTTTTCCTCTTCGCTCTCCTCATCGGCCAGACCGAAGAAATAGCCTTCGAAATCGGCACTGGTGCGCGTCGGTTTGATGGCGACCTCGCCTTCCAGCGTCAGGCCGGCAGCGGGCGCGCCATAGAGATAGCGGCCATCGACGTCGATTGCCGTTTCCGCGCCAGGGTCGATCTGCTTTGCCTTGCTGGAAAGATCGAACTCGGTGCGGTCAGGCACGAAATCATCGACGAGGAAGCTCTTTTCGCTGATCGCAGGCGTTTTCGGATCGGTATGGATGCGCAATGTCCAGGTGCCGCGCATCGCATTTGCCTGCAATGGCAGATCGACCGCATGGCCGCCCAGCGCCTTGCCGTCGCTGACGAAACGCCGGTCCTCGACACCATCCGGGCGCGAGAAGATGAAGGTGAGCGGCAGATCCTCGATTGCCTTGCCGTCGACATCGCGGGCAAGGGCTGCGGCATGCACAGTCTCGCCGGCGCGGTAGATACCGCGTTCCGTCCAGCTGAACACGTCGATGGCGCCGGGGGCTGCACGGCCCGTCACGCCGCGATCCGAAAGATCGAAGCCGGCGCGGGTCATGTCGAGGAAGACGTAATCCTTGTCGCCGTTGCGCGCCGTCAGGATCGCAGGCGCCTGCGCCGCCGTGCCGCGCATCAGGCCAGCCGAGAACACCGCGCGGCCGTCCGCATCCGTCTTCGCGGTGCCCAGCACCTCGTTATTCTTGGCGAGCAGCTGCAAATCCACATCTGCTAGCGGCTTGGCGCTGCCAAGTGCACGGACAAAGACATTCAGACCATCGGTTCCGGCATAGGTGGTGATGCCGGTATCGGAAACCAGGAACCATTGCGTGGCGCGCGAATCCCACGTTTCCGGCGCGGTGCCCGGCGGCACGGCGGTCAGCACATAGATGCCGGGCTTGCGCTCCGGCAGGGCCTCATCCACCGGGAAGCTCGTCACCACATCCTTGTTGAGATCGGGCTGGATATCGATCGAGCCCTGCCAGACAAGCTCGCCAATTTCGTTTTCGATACGGTCGGCGTTGTAGCCGTCCATCTGCGTCAGAAACTGCGAGTTTGAAAGAAGCGAGGTGATGTTGCGGTCGCCGACGCGATAAAGCTTCAGGTCGGCCTTGTCGGCATTGACAGAGACGATTGGAATGCCTCGGCGCGCCGTGCCCGGCAGCACGAAATTCTCGCCGGTGAAGCGCACGCTGGCGGCGCGGTCACGCACGTAGATATCGAGATCGACCTGCTTTTCCAGAGGCTCTTCCACCGATGACGGCAGGCCGGCGCGAAACGCGATCTTGTAACGCTGGCCATGGGTCAGGCCTTCCACGCAAATCTCGCTGCCCTTCGCCTCGATGGCCTTGGGGGCTGCCCCATCCAGCGTGATGAAGGAGGAGTAATCGACGCCGTTCTTCACCAGCGGCTCGGAAAACTGCACGCAGGCGCGCGGGCTGACGCTATCCGTATCCACGGTATTATTGATGACGCGGAAACCCTGCCGGGTGCGCAGATCGGCATAGGCCGCCTTGGTCTGTGCATTGTCGACAAGCGCAAGGCTTTCCTTATAGGCATTGAGTGCCGCGCGATAATTCTGGGTTCTTTCAAACGCCTTCGCCAGCCGGTTCAGGGCCTCGGTGCGGGCGCTGACCGTGCGGCTCAGCTGGTAGGCATTGATGGCAGCGGAAGCGGCCTGTCCCGCTATCGAATAATTATCGGTGACCTGCGCGGCCTTTTCCGACAATTCCGCCCAGAGCGCGCCATCGTCAGGTGTGATCGCAAGGGCCTGTTTATAGGTCGTGACCGCATCGGGAATATTGCCGGCGGCTGCCTGCTGCCGCGCCGTCTCCACGAGGGCCTCCAGGCCCTGTTCGCCCTCACCTTCATTCGCCGCAAGGCCGGATTTCAACCGGCGCGCTTCCTGCTGCAGGCTGTCGGTCACGAAGGACAGGCGCTGCGGTGCGCCGATATCGGCTTCCGCGGCCACTTCCACGATCTTGCCGGCAACCGCGCCGGGGAAGGCGTTCAGCTGATTGAAATCCGATTTGAGGAAGCACCATTTCACCTTGGGATTGTAGGTAAAGGCCTTGCAGGCGCTATCGCCGACGCAAATCTCGCCACATTGCTCCAGCGAGACATTTTGCTCCGTCCTGAGATCGAAGCCGAAATAATCGCCATTTTGGGTCGTAACGACCTTACGGGAGGGTTCCGCCGCCATGGCTGGCGGAAAAAACAGGGCGGTTGAGACCGCAACCAGCGAAATCCGGACGAGCGCGCGCAACGACATCAGTTTTCTCCCCGCAACAGACATGTCGGGCGGGACTCTGGTCAAATCCACGCATGGTTGTCAACGCATCTTCGTCAATTCGCGACACGCAATGTGCGAAGGCGGGCAAGCGGGAAGGTTAGTCTTCTATTTTGCGGGCTTCCGAAATCAGCATGATCGGCACGCCATCGCGGATCGGATAAGCGAGCCTCGCGCTTTCGGAGATGAGTTCATTGCGGGCGCGGTCATAGGCAAGGCGCCCTTTCGTCAAAGGGCAGACCAGAAGCTCCAGCAGCTTGGGATCGACATTGCTCATCCTGTCGTCCATGGTGGCGATCCTATTGCAGCACGTTGCCGCTCTCGCCCGACCCCTGGGCAAGAACGATCTCGGTGATGGCGATCAATGTTTCGGCCCGCGTCTTCAGGTCCGGCGCTTCCAGCAGCGCCTGTTTTTCAGCCGGTCCGAACGGAGACATCATGGAAAGCGAATTGACGAGGACGCGGTTGCCAGCCCTTTCCACGCTTTCCCAATCCGCTTCCAGCTGGTTGGCATCCAGAAACGAGCGGAATACCCGGAGCAGGTTTTCGCGGTCCACCGCATCCTCGTCATATTCGCCGGAAAGATCGGCGATGAAGGGCGCATGCCGGAAGCTGCGGTAGGGTTTGCCCGCCTCCACCTCTTCCAGCAGGCGGAAGCGGCACACGCCGGTCAGCGAAATGATATAACGGCCATCGCCGGTTTCGGAAAAGGACGTGATGCGGCCGAGGCATCCGACGGCGCTCAGCGGACCGCCCTCAAGTCCCGCCTCGATGACATGCAGGGCGGGCTGCACCATGCCGATGATGCGATGGCCGGCCAATGCCCAGTCGATCATGGCGAGATATCGAGGCTCGAAAATATTAAGTGGAAGATGGCCTTCCGGTAGAAGCAGCGCGCCCGGCAATGGAAAGACCGGCACGGTTTCCGGCAGATCGTCGTTCTTTACATATCTCGCATTTCCGACATGCATGGGAATCAAGCCCCCTGTTCACTGCTGCCCGGCCGGCGGATCAACCGCCACGGCCGGGATATGCCCGCATTACGAAAACAGTATCGCCGAAAGCTTCCTGCGGCCGGCAACGGTTGCCGGGTCCTTGAAGCCCCAGGCCTCGAAAAACTCCAGAAGCTGGCGGCGCGCGCCGTCGTCGTCGAAGGTCCGGTCCTTGCGCATGACGTAAAGCAGATGGTCCGCAGCCTCGTCGCGCCGCCCTTGAGCATTCAGCACCTTGGCAAGCTTCACCCGCGCCTCGTGACGATCGGGATCGAGCGCAAGCTCGCGCTCCAGCGCCACCGGGTCGCCGATCTTGCGGGCTTCCTCATATTGCGCGATCTTTTTCGAAACGAGCTGAATGCCCGCATCTTCGTTGAGTTCCGCAGGCAGGGAAGAGAGCAGTTCGCTCGCCCGCTCATATTGGCCGGCGGCGATCATGCATTCGGCGATACCGGCAATCGCTGCCGGATTTTCCGGATCGGCCTGCATGACGGCGCCGAAAAGCTGCGCAGCACCATTAAAATCGCCATCCGCCAGAAGCTGCTTCGCCTCCGTCAGAACAGCCTCGATCTCGGCCTTGGGATCGCCCGCATCAGGCCCGGCGATCTTCTCGATGAACTGCTTGATCTGGCTTTCCGGCACGGCACCCATGAAGCCATCCACCGGCCGGCCGTCGGCAAAGGCGACGATTGCCGGAATGGACTGGATACCGAGCTGGCCGGGAATCGACGGGTGGTCGTCGATGTTCAGCTTCACGAGCTTCACGCGGCCATTCGCCTCGTTGATGACCTTCTCGAGCACCGGCGTCAACTGCTTGCACGGACCGCACCAGGGCGCCCAGAAATCCACCAGAACCGGCTGGCGGCGCGATTCCTCAAGAACGTCCCTGGAGAAACCCGCCGTCGTGGTGTCCTTGATGTGGCCGGAGGCCGCACCGTTCAGCTCGCCATTATGATGGGCGCTTGCGGTCATCTGCCCGCTATAGGAACCGCCGTAAGGATTATTTTCGCCGCTCATACCGGTCTCCCGTAACCTCTGTCATATGTCTTATTTGAAGCAAAGATCGTATCTCACTCGCTGACTTTCAAGACAAGCGGCGCATGTCCGGTTGCCTCGAGAAAGCGAATGAGATCCGTGGACGCGATCGTTGTCGTCTGGTCGTTGGAAAGCGGATGGCCATTGACCAGCTCGTTTTCCAGAAGCCCGCTGTCGAGCACGAAGGTGACCTGCCTGTCGGTGTCGTTGATGGCTCCGAACACCGTCACCGAGCCCGGCGCGACGCCCAGATATTCAAGCATCTTTTCCGGTCTGCCAAAGGATACACGGCTTGCCGCACCGATGGTCTTGTGAACGCTTTTCAGATCGACGACCGCATTTTCCTCAACGGTCAGAACGAAATACTGATCCTTCTTGTCCTTTACAAAGAGGTTCTTTGTATGGCCGCCGGGAATGAGGTCGCGCAGCGACTGGGATTCGGCGACGGTAAACACCGGTTCATGCTGCTTCGTGGTGTAGGAAATGCCGAGTCCGTCGAGAAACTCGAACAGCTCCGTTGCCGTCTTCTGGGAATTTTCCGCCATATCCTGCCGCCTGCCTCTACCGATTCCACTATCCTTGTTTCCTGATTAAGGGGGCAACCGACGCTTGGCAACGCAGGAAAAAACAGCCGAATGAAAAATTCTCAATCATTTCCGCCGCTTGTCGCATTTCTCAAAGAAATTTTCGCGTTTTTGTCATTTCCCTGTTGCATTCCAAAATCGATTGAGCGATATAGCGCCCGTCGCCGCTTGGCGGCCCACGGTTCAGCGAACTACCCCGGACCGGTGGATTTGAGCGGGTGTAGCTCAGGGGTAGAGCACAACCTTGCCAAGGTTGGGGTCGAGGGTTCAAATCCCTTCGCCCGCTCCAAATTTTCCTAAAGATAGAATTATCATCAAAGTATCGCCGTTCGCGCGTGTCGCATCGTTCCGTGTCGTGCGGCTTGAGACTCGGCCTGCGCAGCCCCTTGTCGGCAAGTCGCGACGGAAATTATTCCGCAAGCGGAACTTATGCGGAAGATGTCCGTTTCAGACCCGAGGCTCCTAACCTCAGTTCCCCTCTGATTGCCCGCCATGAGCGGGCATTTTTTTGCTGCCGCCCCTGGAACAGCTTATGTGCACAGCACGTTCTCCTGCGTTGTTCAACGCGGGGAAGAGCCATGTCCGCACATCCTGGAAGAATTCTCTTGATTGCCGCATTCGCCACCTTGTCGATATCAGGCACATCGCTTGCCGCCAATATCACGGTTTATCGTGAGGAACGGGTTTTGCCGCACAAAACACATCATCAACCGCGGCGGATCGGAAATACCTATTCCAATTCCGCAGAAATGCACTGCACCGAAAATATTGTGTCCTATCGCTCCCCTTACGAACGGCACACGGAACAGGTCACGCTCTGCCATCCGCCACTAAACTGGCAAACAGGGCCATCAACAGCAACAATATGGTCGCCTTGATCTTGCCATAATTCATTCAATGTGCTTTTGTGCAGCCGCCCTTGTGGGAGGGGGTAGAGGTTGAGACCCGCTGGCTGCATTTTGGCAGTAAGCGGGTTTCCCTTTTTTTTGGGCACAACTTACCGGCAGGCACCATCGGATCCATCGCTTCTCCGGCTCGGAAAAGCAATGAAACACGGGCGCAGAATGGTGCGATCTGGATTTTTCACATGAAGGAAAGTGGTAGCGGGAGAGGGACTTGAACCCCCGACACGCGGATTATGATTCCGCTGCTCTAACCACCTGAGCTACCCCGCCACAGGGGAAACGTGACAGTCATGTGACCGGCCGTTCCATCAGGATGAGCGGCTTATAAGGTGCCGCTCCCCAAAGTGTCAAGCGCAAGATGCGCAAAAAATTCGCTTTCCGCATCGCTGCAAAAAGCGAATGGTTTCAGGCGGCAACCGGCTTTTCCAGAAGCGCCTTCAGCGACGCCTCGGCTTCCGCCGAGCGTTCCGACCGTTCGATGAAACCGCCGCCGTAAACGCGGGCATCGGCACCCGGCGCGGAATAAAGCACGCAGGCCTGACCGGGAGCGACACCGGCCTCCCCGGTCATCAGGTCCACATAGATACCGTTTTCGTCCGCATGCAGCATCGCTTCCGTCGGCGGGCGGGTGGAGCGCACCTTGGCGAAACAGGCAAAGCCCTGCCCGGCATCGCTCGTCAGCTCGCCGTCACCCAGCCAGTTCATGTCACGCAGATAGACCCGGCGGGTTTCCAGCGCTTCGCGCGGGCCAACGATGACCCGGCGGCCGCGCGCATCGAGATGCACGACATAAAGCGGCTCCCCGGTCGCGACACCAATGCCTCGGCGCTGGCCGATCGTATAATGCACGATGCCATCGTGGCGGCCGAGCACGCGGCCGTCGAGATGGACGATATCGCCCGCCAATGCCGCATTCGGCTTCAGCTTGTTGATGATATCGGTATATTTGCCCTGCGGCACGAAACAGATGTCCTGACTGTCAGCCTTCTTGGCGACGACAAGCCCCATATCTTCCGCCAGAGCGCGCGTCTCGGCCTTGGAGAGGCCACCGAGCGGAAAGCGCAGATAGTCGATCTGTTCCTGCGTCGTGGCGAACAGGAACCAGCTCTGGTCACGGTCGCTGTCGATCGGCCGATAGAGCGCACGCCGCCCCGGCTGGCCGGAAACGGGATTGGGACGCGAGCGGATGTAATGGCCGGTCGCCAGCGCATCGGCGCCGAGTTCCTGCGCGGTGGCTAGCAGATCGGCGAATTTTACCGTCTGGTTGCAGGCCACGCAGGGGATCGGCGTTTCACCCATCGCATAGGCTTCGGCAAAGGGGTTGATGACGGTTTCGCGGAACCGCGCTTCGTAATCCAGCACGTAGTGGGGAATGCCGAGCGTTTCGCAGACCCGGCGCGCATCGTCGATATCCTGCCCCGCGCAACAGGAGCCCGCGCGGTGCACGGCAGCACCGTGGTCGTAAAGCTGGAGGGTAATGCCGAGGACATCATAACCCTCGCGCTTGAGGATACCGGCCACCACCGAAGAATCGACGCCACCGGACATGGCGACAACGATCCGGGTATCTTCCGGCCTCTTGTCAAAATCGAGCGTATTCACGTTTTTTCCCATCGTCAGTCATAACGGGGGTAAAGGCCCCGCCGCCTGTCGGTCATCCGCCGCGAGAAACCTGGCCATCAATGGGGCCGTCCTGTCTCGCCATCCTGCGGATTTAAGGGCTGCATATAGAAAGGAATGGCCGCGCACGCAAGTACGGGGCGGAAAACCGCCCCGCAAAGCCGCCAGATTCGGGCTGGGACCCGGCCGTCAGGCGCCGGCCGTTTTCTGGCCGCTGCTGCCGAACCACTTGTCGCGCTCCCGCCACAGGGCTGGCAGGGCCAGCAGTCCGATAGCCGTGAAGGCAATCAGGGTCTTGTTGAGCTGCGACAGTTCGGCTGTGCGGCCATCGAGATAATAGACGCCATAGACGATGGCCACGTGCCAGACATAGACCTGCAGCGAATGGCGGCCGAGCAATTGCAGGAACTTCAGCGACAGCACCCAGATGACGCCCTCGGCGATGGAGCGCACGAGCGGACGGTGGTGCTTCGGACCTGCGATGACCAGCCAGGTCAGGCCGACGCCGACAGCGAGGAAGTTCATGAGATAGACCAGGCCGAAATCGGCGCGGATTTCCATGGTGGAAAATTTGCCCATCATGAATTCCGGCATCAGGCCCCACGCTGTGGCGATGCGCAGCGGCATGAAGAACAGGCAGATGACGAGCGCCGCCTTCGGCAGCCACGTATGCTCAGGCGAGAAGATCGCCTTCCACGGAATGCGGTTCTGCGCCGTCATCGCGCCCATCACCAGCGCCGAATAGAATACGAGCTGCCAGCCGAGCAGGTTGAAGCTGACGCGAATGCCCTGCTCATCCGCACCCTTCACGAGTTCGTTGAGCGGGGTCGTCACGATCTGCTGCAGGCCAAGCTGGCCGGCCATCCAGACCAGCAGGGAGCCGGCCATGACATAGGCCCACTTGCCATCCAGGCAGAGCTTCACCAGCACCGGCGCAAAGATCATGTAGACGATATATTGCGGCAGAATATCCATGAAGGTCGGCTGGAACAGGAATGTCGCAATCGCCGCCAGTCGCAGCGGATCATCGAACGACGTCATGCCGAGCCAGTTGTACCAGATATAGGGTGCATGCGGGATGACCATGCGGAAGAACAGCACGGCGATGACGAGACCCATCGCGTAACGATAGAGTTCCAGCGCCCGGTTCCAGATCATCTGCTTGCCGGCATCATAGCCGTATTTCATCATCTTGCGCGCATAGACCATGCCGATCAGCAGGCCGGACAGGAACACGAAGCCCTGGGCGTCCTCGACAAAGGCAAACTGCCGGTGATTGATTTCCACCAGCCAGAAGCCGCCGGCAAACACCAGATGGTTGATCAGCATGAAGACGAGGAAGTAACCGCGCATCCCGTCGATCAGGTCAAAGCGTTTCATCTCGATAGCTCTCCGTTCTCGCAGGGCCTGCATTGCCCGGCCACCCAGCCCGGCTTGGGAGGGGCCGGGGATTGGATTGTCAACGCTGTTTTGCGCCTGAGGTTCCCTTTCCAAAGCGGTTTAGAACCGGCGCGAAAAGTCACATTGACGTGTATGCGTTCTGGTTAGGATGCAGGGACTGAATGCCGGATGAATAAAAAAAGGCAATTCCGTGAAGCGGATGAGCCATGCGCGGGTAACATGTCGCGGCAAGCAGGGCTCAAAGCCTTGCATAGCAGGGCGAAGCGGAATTCACCGCCGATGACCGGGGGAGATATCACCCGTTAGATTTATCAGTCGTTTTTTGACCGCATATTGCTGTCCCTTTGGCGGAGCGAGCGTCGGCGTGACCATGCTTTCTGGAAGCGAGACGAGCAAAGGCCCGGCGGTCACCAAACCGCCGGGCCTTTAACCGTTAAACACGCTCCGATTCGTCAGGCAGCGGCCTGAATAGCGGCCACCTGCCAGTTGTCGTTTCCGGGGCGGCGAACGAAGGTCCACATTTCCACCGCTTCAGAAGGCTGGTGCTCGTCGCCTTCGATCACCTTGCCGGAGGTGCGGTCGCGCATCACATCGATGGCGGAATAGCGCATCGCCACCGTTGCATAATCCTGGCCCTCTTCGTGCCATGCTTCGGCTACATCGCCCTGTAGCAGCGTCACGTCGCGCACGTCGTTTTTCACACCGCTCGTGGCGTTGTCGCTCAGTTCTTCCGCGAGGTAAGACATGGCTTCCGGCGTCGTCAGCTTGCGCAATGTGCCGTAATCCTCGGCGGCATAGGCGGCCTGCACGTCTTCCAGCATTTTCTGGAAAGTTTCGAGATCGCCCTGGGTAATGCCGATTTCATCGCCTTGCGACATGGCATTGGCATGAGGCGCAGGCTTTGCCGTTGCGGCAGTGGCGGCCACGCCGCCCGCAGCGCCGGCCAGCGCGCCGATCTTTGGAATCTTGAACGAGGATGCGGCAGAGTGCGCCTGCGAACCGCCATTATAGGAGGAACCGGAATGATCCGTGCGCTGCGACCCGCCAGCCGAGCCATAAGCGGGCTGGCCCTGACGGCGCGAGGCGAAGAAACGCATGGCGAGCATGACCAGAAGGCCGATCAGCGCCACCTGCAACAGCATGCCGAAGAAACCGGCCATGCCGCCAAAACCGCCACCGAGCAGCATGCCGAACAGACCGCCCATCAACAGGCCGCCCATCAAACCACCCATCATGCCGCCGAACAGGCCGCGATTCTGTTGCGGCGCCTGCGCGCCCGGACGGGCCGGCTGAGCAGCGCTCGGCGCTGCCTGATTGGTGTTGGGCGTCATGCTGCGGTTGATCGGCGCGGTCTGGCCGGGTGCCGTGCTGGTCGAAGGCGGAGCGGAATAGGTCCGCGTGCCGCGGCTGCCGAAACCGCCGCTGGCGCGACGCGCTTCTGCCATATCAACCGCCACGAAAGACACCGCGATACCAAGCGCGGCGACTGCGAACAAACCCTTGAAGCGCCGAAAGGCAGCAAACATCGTTATCTCCTGTTGGCCGCCCTCCCATGAGCGGCATGTCAGCAGGCGATATAGCAACTCATGATCATCATTTTTAGAGCACTTGGCTTAAATTTTTTGTGATATGCAACCAATGCGATAGTCGACCGTATTTTGCGACGAAACAGACACTGGAAAAACGAAAAACCCGGCACAGGGTCTCCCCTGCGCCGGGCCTTATTGTCCCCTTGGGAGGAACGATAAGATCAGTCGACGTTGAAGGTCAGCGGCTTGACCTGACGGATCGCCGGGTTGGCGCGCAGCTTGTCCAGCACGGCTTCGGAAACCGGGCCGTCGACATAAAGCAGCGCGATGGCGTCGCCGCCTTCCTTTTCACGGCCGAGCTGGAAGTTGGCGATGTTGACGCCAGCCTCGCCGAGCGTGGTGCCCATGAACCCGATCATGCCGGGAACGTCGGTGTTGGTGATGTAGATCATGTGCGATCCGACATCGGCATCCATGTTGATGTTCTTGATCTGGATGAAGCGCGGCTTGCCATCCGAGAACACCGTGCCGGCAACCGAGCGGATCTGGTTTTCCGTCTTGACCGTCAGCTTGATGTAGCCGTCGTAAACGCCGGTCTTGTCGCGCTTGACCTCGGAGAGGATGATGCCCTTTTCCTTGATCATGACAGGTGCCGAAACCATGTTCACATCCGCAACCTGGCTGCGGATAAGGCCGGCCAGCAATGCACTGGTCAGTGCCTTCGTGTTCATGCTGGCGGTTGCGCCGTCGTAAAGGATTTCGATTTCCTTGGTGGCGCTTTCCTGCACCTGACCGACGAAGGAGCCCAGAACATCCGCCAGACGGATAAACGGCTTCAGACGCGGCGCTTCTTCAGCCGTGATCGACGGCATATTGATGGCGTTGGAAACCGCACCCTTGACGAGGTAATCCGACATCTGCTCGGCAACCTG
Source organism: Agrobacterium sp. 22-221-1 (assembly GCF_053522445.1). NCBI lineage: Bacteria > Pseudomonadati > Pseudomonadota > Alphaproteobacteria > Hyphomicrobiales > Rhizobiaceae > Agrobacterium > Agrobacterium sp. 22-221-1. Next base: position 255,143 of record NZ_JBNWCL010000003.1, on the reverse strand, counting down.
AAGGGCGACGTTTTCCTGCGCTTCCGTGGTCGAAGCACCGAGATGCGGTGTGCAGACGACGTTAGGCAAGCCGAAAAGCGGGCTCTCGGTGGCGGGCTCGACTTCGAACACGTCGAAACCGGCGCCGGCGACATGGCCGGACTTGATGGCATCGGCAAGGGCCGCTTCATCCACCAGACCGCCACGGGCGCAGTTGACGATACGCACGCCTTTCTTGGTCTTGGCAAGGTTCTCTGCATTGAGAATGCCGCGCGTCTTGTCGGTCATCGGCACGTGCAGGGTGATGAAATCGGCCTGGGCCAGAAGCTCGTCCAGCTCAACCTTGGTCACACCCATTTCCTGCGCACGCTCGGGCGACAGGAAGGGGTCATAGGCCAGAACATGCATCTTGAGGCCGAGTGCACGCGAGCAGACGATGGAGCCGATGTTGCCGGCGCCGATGACGCCAAGCGTCTTGCCGGTGATTTCGACACCCATGAATTTCGACTTTTCCCACTTTCCGGCCTGCGTGGAGCTGTCGGCGGCTGGAAGCTGGCGCGCGACGGCGAACATCAGCGCAATCGCATGTTCGGCTGTCGTGATGGAGTTGCCGAAAGGCGTGTTCATGACGATGATACCGCGGCGCGAGGCAGCCGGAATATCGACATTGTCGACGCCGATGCCGGCGCGGCCGATGACCTTGAGGTTGGTCGCCGCCTCGATCAGCTTTTCGGTTGCCTTGGTGGCGGAACGGATGGCCAGACCATCGTAATTGCCGATGATTTCGGCAAGCTTGTCCTTGTCCTTGCCGAGCTTCGGCTGGAAATCGACTTCGACGCCACGATCGCGGAAGATCTGGACGGCGGTTTCCGACAATTCGTCGGATACGAGTACGCGAGGTGCCATAGTTCACGGGCTCCTTGAAAAACGGTGCAGTTTTGAAAGCGGGGAATATGCGGCCCTGCATCAGCGCAGGGCCGGTATCAAAATCAGGCGGCAGCCTTGGAAAGTACTGCCTTCTGCGTCTGGTAGGCCCAGGCGAGCCAGGGCATGACGGCTTCCATATCCGCCGTCTCGATGGTCGCGCCGGCCCAGATGCGCAGGCCGGACGGGGCGTCGCGGTAAGCGCCGATATCGAGGGCGACATTCTCCTTCTCGAGCAGGGCGACGACGCCCTTGGCGAAATCGGCCTGCGCGGCCGCATCCAGCGCCTGTACCTCAGGATCAACGATCTTCAGGCAGACGGAGGTGTTGGAGCGGGTTTCCGGCTTGACAGCCAGGTTAGCGATCCAGCTATTCTTCTCGATGAAGTCGTAAATGACCTTGGCATTGGCATCGGCACGGCCGATCAGCGCCTTGAGACCACCGAGGTTCTTCGCCCACAGCAGCGCGTCGATGTAATCCTCAACGCAGAGCATGGACGGCGTGTTGATGGTTTCGCCGGTGAAGATGCCTTCGATCAGCTTGCCGCCGGAAACCATGCGGAAGATTTTCGGCAGCGGCCATGCCGGCGCGTAGCTCAGCAGACGCTCGACGGCGCGGGGCGAAAGGATGATGACGCCATGGCCGCCCTCACCGCCCAGAACCTTCTGCCAGGAGAAGGTGACGACATCGAGTTTCGTAAAGTCCATGTCCTGTGCGAAGGCCGCCGAAGTGGCGTCGCAGATGGTCAGGCCCTTGCGGTCAGCCGGGATGAAATCGGCATTGGGAACACGAACGCCAGAGGTGGTGCCGTTCCAGGTGAAAACCACGTCGCGGTCGAAATCGACTTCGGCAAGGTTCGGCAACAGGCCGTAATCGGCCTCGAATTTGCGGACGTCCTTCAGCTTCAGCTGCTTGACGACGTCGGTGACCCAGCCAGCGCCGAAGCTTTCCCAGGCGAGCATATCGACGCCGCGTTCACCGAGCAGCGACCAGAGCGCCATTTCAACGGCGCCGGTGTCGGATGCGGGAACGATACCGATGCGATAATCGGCAGGAACGTTCAGAACTTCACGGGTGAGATCGATGGCCTGCTTCAGCTTGGCTTTGCCAACCTTGGCGCGATGCGAGCGACCGAGCGGCGCATCGGAGAGAGCATCTAGCGACCAACCGGGACGCTTCGAGCAGGGACCAGAGGAAAAATGCATATTGCCCGGACGGACGTCCGGCTTCACGATATCTGTCATTTAACTACCCTTTCAGATAGGCGCCTCTCGTTAGGGAGAGGTGTCCTGACGCCGTTGCTATTCCTCTCGCCGATCCCAGTCAAGCGGAATATGTCGCTACGCAGAAGAATTTTGGTCCATATGCGTCATGCCCCGTGTCAGATGCCGGTAAAACAAAACCGCCCGCACCCGGAGGATGCGGACGGTCTGAAACTACCAGCTGGGCGTGACGTTTATTTATAAACGGCAGGCTGCAGCGGAATATCGGCGGGCGGCATGTATTGCGCGGTATCGCAGCCGTTGAAGACATAACGGCCACCGACGCGCACTTCATGCGAATAAAGGCCCTTGTCACGACCCGGCCCGCCGCCATTCTCATAAGCGAACATATCGCCCTTGTTGATGTGGCGGAAACGATAGCCGATATCGGCCTTCAGGTTACAGGTGACGTCGATGGATGCGCCGGCCATCAGAGCGTAGGCAAAGCGCCACTTGCCCTTGCCGCCATGTTCCGTGGTGGGGTCGCAGCCAAGGCCATTGACGCTGCAGGATGTGTTGCGCAGCTTGTCCCACTTGACGTAGGAGCCGCCGATACCGCCGCCGACATAAGGCGTCACCCGACCGTAAGTGCCGAGATCGACGTAGGCATTCGCCATCAGAGTATAGGCGCGAACCGAGCTAAGGTCCTCCGAGACGCAGCGACCGGGAACGGAACCGCAGAAACCGCTCGTGGAGCCGCGGAAATCAGACTTACCCATATAGTCGAAGGTCACGTCACTGCGGAAATAGTTGTTGAACTGATAACCGACACCGGCACCGATGACATAGCTGTCCTTGATCGTCGCGGTATCAAAATCCGCGAGATAGCCGCCGGGGCCGCCCTGATAATAATGGGCGCCGCGCAGCTTGTTGAAGGAATAACCGACATCGCCGCGCAGATACCAGCCGCTTGCCTGGGTGATCTCGACTTCGGGGGCCTCGACATAGGCCGGTGCGGGCTCGGCTTGATAAAGATCGGCAGCGATAGCGCTGGTACCGGTCAACAGGACGGCCAGAAATCCGGCCAGGGCGTTTTTCATGACTTCCACTCCAGAAGAGGCACGTGCGGTTTCGGCAGCAGATGCCAGTGAACTGTTCAGTCACGGAGATTGACGTAAAATGGTTAAGTCCCGATTAACCACGATCATTCACTATATTTATTAGGAAATACTCAAAGAAAAAGCCGGCTGCGGAGCCGGCTTTTTCAGGCGTTACTGTTGCGGAAGTTCACGCCGCCGAGCGGGCATTGGCGATGACGCCGACGAGATCGTTGACGATCTGCTCCACCTTCGCGCTGTCGTCGCCTTCCGCCATGACGCGGATCAGCGGCTCCGTGCCCGAGGGGCGGATGACGAGGCGGCCATTATTGGCCAATGCGCTTTCCGCATCCGCAATCGCCTGTTGCACGACCGGGTTTTCCAGCGGCTTGCCGCCGGAGATACGGACATTCTTCAAAAGCTGTGGCACCGGCTCGAACTTGCGGCAGACTTCGCTGACCGTGAGGCCGGATCGCTTGACCTTGGCGAGAACCTGCAAGGCCGCGACAAGGCCATCGCCCGTCGTACCATAATCCGACAGCACGATATGGCCGGACTGCTCGCCGCCGACGTTGAAATTGTGGTTACGCATGTGTTCGACGACATAACGGTCGCCCACCTTGGTACGGGCAAGGGTGAGGCCCTTGTCGCCCAGGAAGCGTTCCAGCCCGAGATTCGACATGACGGTCGCCACGATACCGCCGCCGCGCAGCGTGTTGTCGGCAGCCCAGCTATCGGCGATGACAGCCATCAGCTGGTCGCCATCGACGATCTCGCCGCGCTCGTCAACGATGATGACGCGATCCGCATCGCCATCGAGCGCGATGCCGATATCGGCCCGAACTTCATGCACCTTCTTCTGCAGCGCTTCCGGGTGGGTAGAGCCGCATTCCAGATTGATGTTGATGCCGTTCGGCTCATTGCCGATGGTGACAACTTCCGCGCCGAGTTCCCAGAGCGCAGCGGGCGCCACCTTGTAAGCGGCACCATTGGCGCAGTCGATGGCGATCCGCAGTCCGCTCAGCGTCACGTCGCGCGGCAGGGTGCGTTTTACGAATTCGATATAACGATAGATGTCGCCGTCCACGCGCTTGGCGCGGCCGATCTCGCTCGGCTTGGCAAGCTGCGCATAGATATCCTTGTCGAGAAGGTCCTCGATCTCCAGTTCCAGCTCATCGGAGAGCTTGTAACCATCCGGTCCGAAAAGCTTGATGCCGTTATCGGAGAAGGGATTGTGCGAGGCCGAGATCATCACACCGATATCGGCGCGCAGCGACCGGGTCAGCATAGCGACGGCGGGCGTCGGAATGGGGCCGAGCAGGAAGACATCGAGACCGGCGGCGGTGAAACCGGCGACCAGCGCGTTTTCCAGCATATAACCGGAAAGACGCGTATCCTTGCCGATGACCACGCGATGGCGATGATGGCCACGGCGGAAGATCGTCCCGACCGCAATGCCCACACGCATCGCCAGATCAGGCGTCATGGGAAATACGTTCGATTGTCCGCGGATACCATCGGTTCCGAAATAACGGCGTGCCATTTGAACTCCAAATCTTTTCCAGCATTCCGGCAAAAGCTGAAAACAGCCGGAAGCGTTTTTGGCTAGATGCCACAAACCACGATAAACAGCACGTAAATTAGCGCAAAAATGGCTTATATCTTGTTACCAAAATGAAAAGGCCACCCGGAAACCCGGATGGCCTTTTACAATTTTTAGCTTGCGCGAACGATCAATGCGGCTGCGGCTCCATGCCGCCTTCGGCCTCACCGTCGCCCTTGGCTTCGCTTGGGCCGTCCTTCTTGGTGCCTGCCTTCGGCACGGCCGAACCACGGCTGCCCGGAGAATCGTCGCCCAGATCGCGGGCGGGCTTCTCGCCCTTCAGCAGGGCCTTGATCTCGTCGCCCGTCAGGGTTTCGTATTCAAGCAGACCCTCGGCAATCGCAACGAAACCATCGTGGTTTTCCGTCAGGATGCGGCGAGCCTCACCATAAGCCTCGTCGATCAGGCGGCGAACTTCCGTGTCGATGGTCTGAGCCGTCGCCTCGGAGACGTTCTTCGACTGCGAGACGGAATGGCCGAGGAAGACTTCCTGCTGGTTTTCACCATAGGAGACCTGTCCGAGAGCATCGGAGAAGCCCCATTGGGTGACCATGGCGCGGGCAAGCTTGGTGGCCTGCTCGATATCCGAAGACGCGCCTGACGTGATGTTCTCCTTGCCGAAAGTCAGTTCCTCGGCAACGCGGCCACCCATCATGATGACGAGACGCGACACCATCCACTTGTAGCTCATGGAGTAGCGGTCGCCTTCCGGCAGCTGCATGACCATGCCGAGTGCGCGGCCGCGCGGAATGATCGTCGCCTTGTGCAACGGATCGGCCACAGCGACCTTCAGCGCGGTGATGGCATGGCCGGCTTCGTGATAGGCGGTCAGCTTCTTTTCGGCCTCGGTCATGGCGGAGGAGCGGCGTTCCGCGCCCATCATGATCTTGTCCTTGGCGTCTTCGAATTCCTGCATGGTGACGACGCGCTTGTTGCGGCGGGCAGCCATCAGGGCGGCTTCGTTGACGAGGTTCATCAGATCCGCACCCGAGAAACCGGGGGTACCACGGGCCAGAACCTTAAGGTCGACATTCGGCGCTAGCGGCACGTTGCGGATATGCACCTTGAGGATGCGCTCACGGCCGACAATATCCGGGTTCGGCACGACGACCTGACGGTCGAAACGGCCGGGACGCAGAAGTGCGGGGTCGAGAACGTCGGGACGGTTGGTGGCGGCGATGAGGATGATGCCTTCATTCGCCTCGAAACCGTCCATCTCGACCAGCAGCTGGTTCAGCGTCTGCTCGCGCTCGTCGTTACCGCCGCCAAGACCGGCGCCGCGATGGCGGCCGACGGCGTCGATTTCGTCGATGAAGATGATGCAGGGCGCATTCTTCTTGGCCTGCTCGAACATGTCACGCACACGGCTTGCGCCGACGCCGACGAACATTTCCACGAAGTCCGAACCGGAAATGGTGAAGAAGGGTACATTGGCCTCGCCGGCGACGGAACGCGCCAGAAGCGTCTTACCCGTACCGGGCGGGCCGACGAGCAGCACACCGCGCGGAATTTTCCCGCCGAGGCGCTGGAACTTCTGCGGATCGCGCAGGAATTCCACGATTTCCTCGAGGTCCTGCTTGGCTTCGTCCACGCCTGCAACGTCATCGAACGTCACGCGGCCATGCGCTTCCGTCAGCAGCTTGGCCTTGGATTTGCCAAAGCCCATCGCACCACGCGAGCCGCCCTGCATCTGCCGCATGAAGAACAGCCAGACGCCGAGAATGAGGAACATCGGCAGAAGCGTGCCGAGATAGCTCAGGAAACCGGAGGAACCGTCGCTTTCGGGACGCGCCACGATGGTCACGTTCTTGCTCTGCAAGCGCTCCATCAGGCTGTCGTCGATGACGGGGGAATAGGTCTGAAAGGCCGTGCCGTTTTCGGTATAGGTTCCGAGAACCCGGTTACCGGTGACGGTCACGTCGCGAACTCGCCCGGAATCCACATCGCGAAGAAATTGGGAATACGGAATTTCCCGCGAACCCGTTTGCGTCGGCGACGTCTGGAACATGCTGAACAATGCGATCAGCAAGAGGGCAATCACGGCCCACAAGGCGAAATTTCTGAAATTTGGGTTCATCGAACTCCCCGAACTCACACGGGCATATTTGCTGCCCGCTCTTACGTGCCCCTAACATAAGGACGACATCTGCCGTTGCCAAGGCAAAGCGCATTATCTGATGCGTTTTGGTGTAAAAACTATTCCAAGGCAATTCACGAAAAAGAGGCCGGATTTAAACCGGGGGCTGTGGATATGCCGCCCGCCCGAATAAATTGGCGATTGCATTCGCCAACTCAAGGTCGAAACGCGACAGAAACAGATCGAAAGGTGCGAGCCTCGGCGTGACGGTGACGGCATCCGCCCGCGAACCCGGCTCATCGGCCGCTGCGGCAATTTGCGGCAGCCCCGCCATCGCCTGTTTCGCCACCCCGGCCGGTACCGACGGAAAAAGCCCGGCCGCTTCCGCGGCATCGCTGGCCCTGCGCGCTTTGACATGGACTGGAAAAGCCGATCCGTTCTTCACGAGGAAACGATCGTCCCACAGCCCTCGGTCATTTGCGCCAATATGAAGCTCCGGCAGATTTCGCTGCTCGCGGAACATGTAGAGCCCGTCCCGCCGGCGATCGAGCAGGACGCGACCGACCGTCAGTCGCCCGTGTTCAGCCGTTTTGAGAAACCGCAGAACACGTTCCATGCTGCTTGCAGCCGGAAAATATGCCCTTCCGCCAAGGGTGGCGATCAGCGCCGCCAGCCCATGCCGGAACTCGGGAAGATCGGGATTGACGCCATCGCCGGCCAATCTGGCGAGCGCAGCGTTTAAAACCTGTGTGTGACCGCGCAGGAAAGCAGCCGTTGTTTCGGAAAGCGCCTGTCTTTTGAGAGAGGTTTCCCAATCGATCCGGACAGGAGAGACGGGAAGCGCCTGCCGTACACGCACCCTCTCATATCGGGTATTTTCATTGCTCGGATCGTCAAACCAGCCGCGCGAGCGGGAGGACACATAGTCACGGATCGCCTGCCTCTCACACATCAGGAACGGCCGCATGATCCAGTGGCGGCCATCGTATAAAACCGCATCCGCCATGCCGGAGAGACCGAGATTGTCAGAGCCGTCGCTGCGGGCGGCGCGCATCGCCACGGTTTCACGCTGGTCGCCGATTGTATGCCCCGTCACGACAAGATCGGCGCCGGTCTCGCGGGCGACCTCGGCAATCAGGCGATAGCGGGCAAGCCGGGAGGCTTCGGAGAGGCCGGAGGCCGGTTTGGCACCGTCCCATCGGCGGGTGACGTGGGGGATGCCGAGTTCGGCGCAGAGCATCGCCACCTTGCCCGCCTCATCGGCGGATTCCGCTCTCAGCGCATGGTCTATGGTGACGGCGGAAAGGCGCAAGCCATCCCGATCCATCTCCGCCATTGCCTCATGCAAGGCCAGCAACAGACCGGTGGAATCACTGCCTCCGGAGATTGCGACGAGGATATGGGCGGGTGTGTGGAGATTTTCGACAAAAGACCTTGCCGCCGCGAGCGGCGCAACAGTCTTTTCGTTCAGAATGCGGGCATCAACCGGCATGGAAATACCCGCGATCGCAGGGAAAAATCAGCAGCTAAGCCGTTTCTGTTCGCTGGCAACCTTGCTCAGCACGGTCTTGGAAGCATTGGGATAACGCTTCGGCACCTCGCGCAGCGTGGCGCAGGCGGTTTCGGTATTGTCGAGAGCGGCAAGCGACATGCCGAGCTTCATCAGCATTTCCGGCGCCTTCGGAGATTTGCCATAGGCCTGATGGCCGTTCAGGAAGGTCTTTGCGGCCTCATTGAACTTGCCCTGGGAATATTGCGCTTCGCCCAGCCAGAAGCTCGCATCGGCGGCCTTCGTGCCCTTGGGATAACCCTGCAGATACTGCTGGAACCCCTGTTCCGCCAGCTTGTAGTCACCGGAAAGAACATGGCCGTAAGCGGCCTGATAAATATCGCCTTCGCTGGTAAGCGCCGCCGTATTCACCGGATCCGTCTTGCGCTGGCTGTTGCCCGTGCTGACGCCCGGAAGGCTGGCGGAGGAATTGTTAGCGCCCTGATTCAACGTGCCGCCAACCGGCATCCCCTTGGAATCAAGCTCGATGGAACCGAGCGTCGTCTCTCCCGGTGCGCCCGTCGGGGCTGCGGAGGGAGCAGACGGAGAAACGGAAGCGCCACCCTCGGGTGGCGTTTCGATGATCGTTGCAACGTCGTCGGTCGGCGGTGAGGCCGGATTGACCGGACTGGCTTCCGCCTTCTTTTTCGGCGCAGCGGTCGGGCTTGCACCCTTGCCGCCGGCATTGCCGCTCTCCAGTTCCTGGAAGCGGAACTCATTGTCTTCCTGCGCCTTGCGGATCGTTTCCTGCATCTGCAGAAGCTGGAAGCTCATTTCCTCGATACGGCCGTTGAGCTGCCGGATCTGTTCTTCAAGCTGCTGAACCCGATAGGCTTCATTGGCCTGAACCCGGACGACCGGGGGCCGCTGAGAGTTGATCGTGCCGAAGCTACCCCCCGCACCGAACAGCGGACCCGAAACGGCGATGCCGCTCAAGCCGGTGCAGGCTGCAAGCCCCAGCATTCCCGCCACGACAAGTTTCTTCATCTCATTCGTCCTGCCTTAACTGATTTGCACCGGAATGGCGCAAGCCGGATTTTTTCCATATCAACCGAAAAAGCAACTTAACTTCGGCCAAACTATGAAAAAAACAAAAGGCGGCCCAAAGACCGCCTTTCATTCAAGATCACAATAACGTCAGGCAATCACATGCCCGCGCCACCGAGAACCGTCACGGCGCGGCGGTTCTGCGACCAGCAGGAGATGTCGTCGCAAACGGCGACCGGCTTTTCTTTGCCGTAGGAGATCGTCTTCATGCGGTTAGCCGGAACGCCCTGGGAGGCCAGGAAGTCGCGGGTTGCAGCCGCACGACGGGCGCCGAGCGCCAGGTTGTATTCGCGCGTGCCGCGTTCGTCGGCATGGCCTTCAACGGTGATGGCGTAGTTCGGATAACGGGCGAGCCACTGAGCCTGGCGCTGCAGGGTCTGCTGGGCGTCAGCGCGGATAGAGGTCGAGTCGGTGTCGAAGAAGATGCGGTCGCCGACATTGACCGTGAAGTCCTGCTGGGAGCCCGGCGTTGCGGAGCCCGCGCCACCAAGGCCGAGTTCACCGGCGCTGTTCGGCATGTTCTTCTTGTTCGCGCAGCCTGCGAGAGCGAGCGCGAGCGTCATGGCGATGACAGCCGGGTTACGGGCCAGTTTCTGCATGGGGCTGAGTGCCGAAATGTGTGTACGGCTCATCGCCGGTCTCTCCTTAGGATTTCAATAACGTTGCCGGACACTAACTGATCGCGGTTAATAGCCGGCAAACGCTTATGGTTAACAGAAAGGAAATGTCCCATTTTTTTGCTCCCTCACAACACTTTGCGGCAAGAAAGAGGCGCACTTCCCCATGGTATCAAGTAAAACATGACGGCGCCGGTTCATGCCGGCGCCGTCGTGGCAGGCATATCAGTCCAGAAGCGGCGACCATGCCGGATCCGAAGCGAAAGTCGGCGTCTTGATGAGCTGTTCATTGTAGCCCGTCAGGTCGATCGAATAGAGCTGCGGACCGCCCGCACCGGCGTTCTGACGGAAGAACATCAGCACGCGGCCGTTCGGCGCCCAGGTCGGGCCTTCATTGTGGAAACCGCTGGTCAGGATGCGCTCGCCCGAACCGTCGGTCTTCATCACGCCAATCGAGAACTTGCCGCCCGACTGCTTGGTGAAGGCGATCAGATCGCCGCGCGGCGACCAGACCGGCGTGGAATAGGAACCATCGCCGAAGGAAACGCGCTGCTGGCCGGAACCATCGGCATTCATGACGTAGATCTGCTGGCGTCCGCCGCGGTCGCTTTCGAAGGCGACGCGCTGACCGTCGGGCGAATAGGACGGCGCCGTATCGATCGCCGACGTGTTCGTCAGCCGCGTCGTGGTGCGAGAGCGCAGGTCCATGGTGTAGATATTGGCATTGCCATCCTGCTGCAGGCTCATGATGACCTTCTGGCCATCCGGCGAGAAGCGCGGCGAGAAAGTCATGCCGGGGAAATTACCGACGACTTCGCGCTGTCCGGTTTCCAGCTGCAGCAGATAAACGCGCGGCTGCTGGCCTTCGAACGACATATAGGTCACTTCCTGACGGTTCGGCGAGAAACGCGGCGTCAGGACGATGTCGTTCGAGTTGGTGAGGTTACGGACGTTGAATCCGTCCTGGTCCATGATCGAGAGCTGGCGCTTGCGGGCCGTCTTCGGGCCGCTTTCAGAGACGAAAACGACGCGGGTGTCGAAATAGCCCTTTTCACCGGTGATGCGCTCATAGATGGCGTCGGCGATGATGTGGGCGACGCGGCGCCAGTTTTCCGGCTGGGTAAAGAACTGCTGGCCAGTCATCTGCTGGTTGGCGAATGTATCCCACAGGCGGAATTCGGCGCGCAGGCGGCCATCGCTTTCACGCGTGACACGGCCGGTCACGAGCGCCTGTGCGTTGATGACCTTCCAGTCCTCGAAACGCGGCTGCTGATCCGGATTGCTGATCTTTTCGATGAAGGCGTTCTTGTTGACCGGCGCAAAAAGGCCGGAACGCTGCAGGTCGGCGGCAATGACCGCGGAAACCTGCGCGCCGATGCCGTCGCTCGACATGAAGTCGGTGATGGCGATGGGCAGCGGCTCGACATTGCCCTTGTTGATGTTGATTTCCACCCGCGCAAAAGCCGGGGCGGAGAAAACCGACATGAGGGCCGCGACAGCGAGCACCAGCCGGATCGGCGAAAATATCTTCATGTTGCCAGGCCTTTCAGCATTCATAGCAATTCACTGGGATCGAAGTTCACGACAACTTCGTTCCATGCGTCATATTTGTCGGCAGGAAGGTTGGTGAACGGAGCAGAACGCATGATGGCGCGATAGGCTCCGCCGGAAAGAGCACGGCGCGTCCCTTCGGAACCGCCGGTCGCCTCGATCTCGGGCCGACCGATGATGGTTCCATCACGGTCGAGCTTCATGGTGACCCGGACGCGAACGTCCGAGGCATCCGCCATGCCGGGAATGATCTGCCAGTTCTTCTGGATCGCGCCGCGCAGCGCATCCATTTCCGTCTGGCTGAGCGTCGAACCGCCCGTCGTCTTCTTGCCGCCAAGCGAGGCCTGCTGGGTGGAGCGCTTGGCGCCGCCGCCCGAGGGGGCCTGTTTGTTCAAAAGCGCGGCGATATCGTCAGCGTTAAAATCGCTTTCCTTCGAAGAAGCCGATTTCGCAGTCTCCTGCTTTTTCTCGCCGGGCTTCTTGTCGGAAGGCTTGTCGGTGGACTTCGCCTGATCGGGCTTGGTCTCGGCCGGTTTTTCCGCGGGCTTCTGCTCGGCAGGCTTGGTTTCGGCCTGCTTCGGCTCTTCCGGCTTCGGCGGCTCGGGACGGGAATTCGGACGCGGCACGTTCTGTGGCACGGGGATTTCGGCCGGTTCCTGCTGCGCGGGCGGCGGCTCTTCGGCCTTGGTTTCCTGCGGCGGCGGCTCCGTCTTCGGCTGCGGCGCGATCTCGGGCTTGGTCTGCGGCAAGGCGGCCATTTCCTGCGGCTTCGGAGCCGAGGTTTCTTCCTTGACGATTTCCTTCACCTCGTTCGCCTTGGTGTCGACGACGGGTTGCGGCTTTTCCTGCTTTGGCGGAGCGGCGGCGCTGATATTGTCGTTGGGCTTGGTGGTCGGCGTCGGCGGCGCATCAAGATCGACCGTGTTGTTGCCGACGTTCTGGGCGTTCTCGACAATATCCGGACGCGTGGTCGGAACCGGGGCCGACTTTTCCGCTTTCGGCGCGTTCTTGTCACCCTGCTGGATCTGGCTCAGCTCCTCGATGGGCACCAGTTCCACCGGCAGAGCCTCGGCCTGCGACACGTCAAGCGGCTCCGGCGAGCCCAGGGAAACGAGGGCGAAAGCCAGAAGCGACGCATGCACGATCGCGGATGTGGTAAGGCTGCCCTTCATCGTTTTACGTCAATTGTCCTGTTTCTGCTGGGTCACAAGGCCGATATTCTTGAAGCCCGCCGCCTGGATGCGCGCCATCACATCGGCAACGACGCCGTAAGCGGCAACGGAATCCGCGCGCACGAAGATACGTTCGTTATAACCTGTCGTGGCGATTGCCTGCAGCTTGTCGGCCACTTCGGCCGCCTGGATTTCCGTTTCCTGCAGATGGATCTGGCCATTGGCGTTGACGGAAATGGTGATCGGCTGCGTGTCCGAGTTCAGCGCATTGGCGGATGTCTGCGGCAGATCGATCGGCACGCCGACCGTCATCATCGGTGCCGCCACCATGAAGATGATGAGCAGCACGAGCATGACGTCGACCAGCGGCGTCACGTTGATCTCGCTGATCGCGCCGCCCCTGCGTCGTCCGCCGCGCCCCCGGCGTCCACCGGAACCGCCGCCGCTGCCACCTGCTGACATACCCATATCATCTACTCCATTTTGCCTTGCGGCAAATTACTGCACAGCATGTGGCCGCTTACTGGGCGGCCTGCCGCGTCTGAAGTTTTTCATCGATCTGGCGCGACAGGATCGCGGAGAACTCGTCGGCGAAACCTTCCATGCGGGCGGAAAGCTTGTGCGCATCGGCCGTGAACTTGTTGTAGGCGATAACCGCGGGAATAGCCGCGACAAGGCCGATGGCTGTTGCCAGAAGCGCTTCGGCGATACCCGGCGCCACGACCGCAAGGTTGGTGGACTTCGACCCGGCAATCGCCTGGAACGAGGTCATGATACCCACAACCGTACCGAAGAGACCGATGAAGGGACCGGCCGAACCGATGGTGGCGAGCGAACCGAGGCGCGCCTCGTATTGTTCACTTTCACGCGCCATGGTCACGTCCATCGCCCGGTCGATGCGCATCTGCAGACCGATGGGCGAGCGTGCGCCGCGCTCGAAGGATTTCTTCCATTCGCGCATGGCGGAAACGAAAATCGCCGCAAGACCGCCATTCTGGCGTTCCGCCAGCGTGCGATAAAGCTCTTCGAGCGACTGGCCAGACCAGAAGACCTGTTCGAACTGGTCGAACTGGCGTCTTGCCTTGCCGAAGCTCACATATTTGTCAAAGACGATCGCCCACGTCCAGACCGAGGCGGCGATAAGTCCGATCATCACGAGCTTCACGATGAGGCCCGCCTGCATAAACAGTGCCCAGAGACTTACATCGTGCGTCGCCGCTGCCAAACCTGCCTGTTCCATAAATATCCAATCCCCGAATCCAAACGCCCGGTACGGGACCGGGCGATTCAAACGCGTGTTAACGCTCGAAGTCCTGCGGCAACAGCCGCCAACCCCTTAGCCATACCCCGATACTTGCCAGTAAGCCTTACTTGCCAATAAATTTGGTGAAAGGAAGGCGTGCGCCGCACAAATGCCAGTTGCTAAAGTAAGACACCATTATGGTTAAAGGAGTGTTACAGCAGGGCCACGCCGGATGGATTTACTGGACCGGGCCGCCAATTACTTCAGGAATTTTTCCGCCACCGTCTCCGGAAGACGCCTTGGGCGACCATTGGCGTTGATGACGGCGATGATGACCTTGGCGGCGACCAGCAGCGTTTCGCCGCGCCGGATTTCCTGATTGAGCACCATTTTCGCCCCACCGGCCTTCTCTGTAACGGTGGTGATCGTCAAGACGTCATCCATCCGCGCCGGGCTTTTGAAATCGATCTCCATGCGGTGGACGACAAAGACCAACCCTTCCTCGTCAGCGGTCAGAAGCGCGCTTTGTTCGCAGCCGAGGCAGCGCAGGTAATCGGTGCGGCCGCGCTCGAGAAAATGCAGGTAACGGGCGTGATAAACGAGGCCCGAGAAATCCGTATCCTCGTAATAGACACGCTGCGTCAGGCGGTGGCCATGTTCGATAAGCTCACCCGAAAGCGAAACCACAAGCTCGCTCATACTATCTCCTTGGGAATTTCAACTGCATCGGGACGTCCTTCGCGGACGATAAGATGCTCGTGCCGGTGCGGCAGCGCCTCGATACGCTCCGCGATGAAACGGGGCCTCAGATCGCTCTTCAGAAGCGCGGAAGGCTGCGCGGGCAGCCAGCGGAACTCCACTTCGACGCCATCCAGCACCCGATGCACGATATCGCTTTCATGGAACGGCAGGGGCTGGCGAAGCGAAACGAGATAATAAAATCCGAGTTCATGCGCCGCAAAATCGTCATAGGCGAAAAAATTTTCGGCCGACCAGAGAAGACGCTCGACCGAGCAATCCCGGTCAAGCTCCTCGCCGATCTCGCGGATGATGGTTTCCTGCGAACTTTCGCCGATTTCGGCCCGCCCGCCGGGCAAGGCCCAGTAACTGTCCTTCGTGCCGCGCTGGACGAGAACATGGCCGTTCTGAAAGATCAGCGCCGCCACGCGCATGCTGAAAAGCTGCGGTTTCCGGTCCAGCCGGATCATGTGGCGTTCGGGGGCAGAGGTCATTTATCGTCCAGATCGCCGTCATGCCAGACGAGGTGTCTTGTGGCCTTCGGCAGGTGCTCTATTTCGTCGGCGATGAAATAGGGCGGAATATCAAGCTCCGTCAATGCCTGCCGGGTTGCGGCGACCCAGCGGAATTCCAGCTCGTTATCGCCATCCTGAACGCGGTGAATGATATCGGTCGGATGAAAGGCCAGCGTCTCCGGCAGGTCCATCAGGTAATAAAACCCGAGTTCGTGCCAGTCCTTGCCTTCATAATGGAAAAAATTTTCGACCGCCCAGAGAAGCCGCCCGATCTTGGCCTCGACGCCAAGCTCTTCCACCATTTCGCGCGCCAGGGTTTCTTCGGAGCGTTCGCCCATTTCGGCGCGGCCGCCCGGAAAGGTCCAGAATTTTTCATGCGACGCCCGGTGCACCAGCACGTGGCCATCGCGAAACGCCAGTCCCGCGACCCGCATCTGGAAAATGCGCTTCGGCTTGAACTTCATGCGGATGCGGGTGTCCTGCTTGGTATCGTGTGTCATGGCGCTGACCTGCGGGCTGGAAACATCAAATCGGTTTCCGTCCACCCTAGCGCATCCATCTCGTCTTTTCTCGCCTTTGCGTCATCTCCCACAATGAATTCATCCAGTTGCGGCGGCTTGAGCGCGGTGCCGGACAACATCGCATGCGCCTGCCCGCGATGATGCGTCTGGTGCTGGAAGAGATGCGACAGGATATCGTCGCAGCGATCCTGCTGGATGCGCGCGCCGCGATGAATATTGACGTTAGCCACAAGGCCGTCTTCATCGAGACTGTCGACAAATGCGATCAGCGCCTCGTCCAACTCCGTCTGGGCGACACGCAGATCCGCCATGGTGGCGAAAGGCTCTTCTTCGGCAAAGGCGGCAAGGCCGAGTGTGCCGCCCTGCAGGGCATCGATATAAAACCGGTCAACGGTGTAGATGTGGTTCAGCGTCGCGCGCAGCGTCGGAAAGAAACTCACACGGGAAGCCACAAACGCCTCCTGCGAAAGCTGATGACAGGCCCGATGCAGCCGAAAATTGGCTAGCCGGTTGTTGCGCGCGAGTTTGCGGAAGACCCGCAGCGGATCGTAAGACATGAAGGCTCCTCCATTGACGCCGAAGGACGGCGTCGTTCAATCGACGCGCTCAAGCTCCGATCTGCTTTTCAGAACACTGGCGCCGTCTTCCTGCTCGATCAGATAGGCAGGCTCCTGCCTGCTCGCTTTCCGCTTTATTCTGGAGCCGGCGATGGTGCGTTCGACATCATCCGTGAAAGTCTCGACGATTTTACCTTCACCGGTACCACTGCCCCAGTTCCACCGGACCTTCGTGCCCTTGCGATACACCGACATGATCATCTCCGTGCCAAAGACGATCAAATGCCGGCACAGCGGGCTTGTTCCCTCAATCCTCCTCCAGAGTCAGCCGGAACTGCGCCGCCTCGATATCCTTTGGCGGCTGCATGCCCAGATGTTTCCAGGCCGTGCCGGTCAGAATGCGGCCGCGCGGCGTGCGCTGGATGAAGCCCTGCTGGATCATATAGGGTTCGATAATATCCTCGATGGCGTCGCGCGGCTCCGAAAGGCCAGCGGCGATGGTTTCGATGCCAACCGGGCCTCCGCCGAAATTGACGGCGATCATGGTGAGATAACGCATGTCGAGTTGGTCGAGACCCATTTTGTCGACCAGAAGCCGGGTCAAAGCCTCATCGGCGATCTCGCGGGTAACGGCTTCCGCCCGCGCCACCTCGGCGAAATCGCGCACGCGGCGCAATAGCCGTCCGGCGATACGCGGCGTGCCACGGGCACGCCTTGCCACCTCGCGCGCGCCCTCGTCGGTCATGTTCAGCCCCATCAGCCGCGCGCCGCGCCGGACGATCAGTTCCAACTCATCCACAGTGTAGAAAGCCAACCGGACGGGAATGCCGAAACGGTCGCGCAGCGGCGTCGTCAAAAGCCCAAGACGGGTCGTCGCGGCGACAAGGGTGAATTTGGAAAGATCGATCTTCACCGAACGTGCCGCCGGTCCTTCACCGATGATGAGGTCGAGCTGGAAATCCTCCATTGCCGGATAGAGAATTTCTTCCACCGCCGGGTTGAGACGGTGGATTTCATCGATGAAGAGTACGTCGCGCTCCTCGAGATTGGTCAGAAGTGCGGCAAGATCGCCCGCCTTGGCGATGACAGGGCCGGATGTCGACTTGAAGTTGACGCCGAGTTCCTTGGCCATGATCTGCGCCAGCGTGGTCTTGCCGAGACCGGGCGGGCCGACGAACAGCACGTGATCCAGTGCTTCGCCACGGTTCTTGGCCGCCTCGATAAATACCTTGAGATTGGCGCGGGCCTCCGCCTGGCCGGTAAAATCGTCCAGGGACTGCGGACGCAGGGTGGTGTCGATGTCCTCACCGCGCTTTTCGGGGGTGATCAGCCTTGCCGCATCACTCATGTCAGAAGTTCCATTCCCGGCAGCTTGCGAGCAGCCTTTTTGTCAAACGTATATGTCGCCACGCAGCCATTGACCCTGTTGCTTTCCGATACAATCGCGTCGGAAAAATCCGCATTTGTATTCCGGCATATGTCGATGGCATTGCCAATCGCCTCATAATCCGGAATTTCCAGTTCCCGCCGCTCAAGCATAAGCTGGAAAAACTCCAGAACGGCGCTTTTAGGATAACCGTAGAACTGGCCTAGCACCCACGCCGTCTCCAAAATCACAGCGAGACTTACAAGCAGGGTTTCTCCGTCCTCAAGCCGTGTAAGAAGACGCTTCACCGTTTCTTTTTGTTCGACATCGTCATCTACCACGATACGGAGCAGAATATTCGTGTCTATTCCGAAACGGCTGGTCATTCGTCTTCCGTCTTACCCGTGGAACGCTTGTATCGCGCAACGGCTCCCTCACCAATCGCGTCATTCATCTGCTCGACGGTAAGCTTTTTGCCATTCGGGGGTTTACCGAGAATTCCTGCCAGATCGGCAAGAGATTTATTGCGAGGGACCACGATCATCTCCCCGTTACGAACCCAGGCGTAACATTTGTCGCCAGGCTTGATTTTCAATTGTTCGCGCACGTTCTTGGGAACTGTCATCTGCCCTTTGGAGGTGATTGTCACCTGAAAGCCCATGCTGCTGCCCTTTTCTTACTTTTCACCCATTGTAAGGAATTTAGCATTAAGCGCATCAACGCGAAAGCTCTTTCAGCCCGAGCCGGATCAGCTTGGCGCTGTCGCCGCCCTCCCCGCCGTTCTTCAGCGCGGCGGCAACCGCATTGGCGGCCTGGTCGCGCGAATAGCCGAGATTGGTGAGCGCGGAAACGGCATCCGCCACCGGTGCGGATGCGACGCCTTCGCCAAGCTCCTGCTTGAGGCCGATCGAGGCGGAAGCCTCTCCTGCGAAGGCCGGCGCCTTGTTGCGAAGCTCGGTCACAAGACGCACCGCCACCTTCGGCCCGACGCCCGGCGCGCGTGAGATCATCGTTTTGTCCTGTAGCGCAATGGCATTGGCCAGTTCGGAGGGTGACAGCGTGGAAAGAACGGCCAAGGCCACTTTCGAGCCCACACCCTGCACGCTCTGCAGCAGGTTGAACCATTCCCGCTCCAGCGCCGATAGAAAACCGAAGAGCTTCAGTTGGTCCTCACGCACATAGGTTTCGATGAACAGCACCACCGCTTCCCCGACGGAGCCGATTTTCGACAGCGTGCGCGCCGAACAATAGGCGACGTAACAGACGCCGTGCACATCCACCAGCACATAGTCCGCGCCGATTTCCTCGATGCTGCCTTTCAGTTTTCCGATCATGATGCCGCCCGCTGCAATGAGACTTTAAATATTCAACCGGCCGCCAGCAGTCGCCGCATCCTGTCACCGCCGCGATTATGGGCGTGGCAGATTGCGATGGCGAGCGCGTCCGCCGCATCGTTACCCTTGAATTCGGCCTTCGGCATCAGGATTTTCAGCATCATGTGAATTTGCTGCTTTTCGCCGTGCCCAACGCCGATGACGGCCTTCTTCACCGCGTTCGGCGCATATTCAAAGACCGGCAATCCAGCGCGCGCCGGAACCAGCATGGCGATGCCGCGCGCCTGGCCGAGTTTCAGGGTCGCAACCGCATCCTTGTTCACGAAAGTCTGCTCCACCGCCGCCTCGTCGGGCTGGTGGCTGTGCACGATATCAGCTAGCCCGTCATGCAGCTGGCAGAGCCGCGAGGCCAGATCCATATCACCGTCCGACGTCACCGTGCCGGAGGCGACAAACCGCAGGCTGTTGCCGAGGGTGTCGATCACCCCCCAGCCGGTGCGCCTTAATCCGGGGTCAATGCCGATGATTCGAATCGTCTTTTGCATGAGGCACCTTATCTTTCCGGCTGCGACCCTGCCAGCGATAAGTGAACAAAACGACAACATTCATCAAATTTGCAGTGCAGCATTTACCTCTGCTTAAACCGCGTACCGCATTGTTCCCCCACAAAATCAAAAAAGGGGAGCTGCGGACATGATGATCCGCAGCATAATATTTGAGCCATATCAGCCATCCGGTGGCGCCACATGCTTGGCGCGGGAACTGATCCGGCATTGGGGGCTGCATCGGCCATGCTGAACCGTTTTCATTCCATATCCACCAAAGTGCTGGCGATTTTCCTGGCGCTTATGGCGATCTCGACCGGGGCTCTGACACTTCTCGGTTATCAGAGCAGCAGCGGCGTTCTCGAAGAACAGGCGTCGAAATCCATGGAGAGCATTCTCGTCTTTCGCGGCGACATGCTCCAGGAGCGTCTTGAGCAGCTGAAAACACAGGCGGATTCCATTGCCAAGATCGAATCCCTGCAAATGGCTGTCGTCTCCATGCGCAGCGGCTGGGCGACCGTGCAGAAGAACTCCGGCGACGCGAAGGCGGAACTGCAGCGCGTCTTCGTCAAGGAAAACCCCTTCGGCGAAAAGGAAAAGCTGATCAAGCCGGAAAGCCCGAGCGGCTTTTATTATTCCACCCATGAAAAAACCCAGACGGATATTGGCGGTTATCTGCAGGGAACGCCGTTCAGCGACGTTCTCTTCATCGATCCCGCAGGCACGGTCTATTACTCTTACCTGAAAGGATCGGCTTTCGGGGAAACCGTCGCAGGCGGCGCCTGGGCGGAAAGCGGCCTCGGCGCGGCTTTCGCACGCGGTGCCGCGAATGCCGAAAAGGCCGTGAACGACGTGGCGCAGACCAGCTTCTCCGGCCTGCGCATTGATGCCGCCACGAAAGAGGCCGGCATTTATTTCGGCGTTCCGGTCGTCAAGTTCGGCGCTTTCAAGGGCATCGTCCTCTTCCGGGTCAAGGAAGAGGTCTTCAGCCAGATCCTCACGAAGGGTGTGACGGCCGGCAGTTCCGAACAATCCGCGATCGTTTCCGCCGATGGCAAGGTTATCGGCGTGGAGGGTAACAGGCTGGTCGGCCTCGATCCGGCAATCTATGGTTTCCATGGGCAGGCGCTGAATACGACGGGCATGACGATTGCCAAGATCGACCGTGCGGATGGCGAGGCCAATGCCTATGCCCGCCCCTTCTCCTTCGCCGGGGAAAAATATCTCGCGGTGGAAAGCATGCTGCGCAGCGAATTGAATGCGGGCTCGGTTTCGATTGCCGGCACGCTTGCCGTGATCGGCCTTTGCGTTCTGGCGGCCATGTGCGCGGCGACGGCCTTTTTCGCGCGGCGTCTCTTTGCACCGCTGGAAAAGCTTGCCGGGCTGACCGGCGAAGTGGCCGCAGGCCGTCTCGATGCGGAGATCGGCAATCAGGACCGAAAGGACGAGATCGGCCGCATGGCGCAGGCGCTCGGTAGTTTCCGTGAAAAGCTCATCCTGCAGCGGGAGATGGAAGAAACCGCTTCGCGCACGCGGGAGGAAGCCGAAACGGCCCGCCGCGCGCATCTTGCGGAACGGGAGGCCGAGGCCGGCACTCTGCAGATGGTCGTGCATTCCCTGGATGAAGGTCTCGACCGGCTGGCGAACGGCAACCTCGCCTATCGTATCGAAACCGTCTTCCCCGACGATCTCGAAAGCCTGCGCCATAACTTCAACACGGCGCTTTCCCGGCTCAGCGAAACCATGCAGGCCATCGGCGGCAACTCCGCCGCCGTTCGTGGCGGTTCCGAGGAGATGCGGGTGGGAGCCGATCAGCTCGCCGAACGCACCGAGCGGCAGGCAGCCTCCATCACCGAAACGGCAAGCGCCATCAAGGCGATCACAGAGGCCGTCCGCGACCAGATCGAACGCGCCGAACAGGCAACGCGGATCGCCCACGACGCCAGTGCGGAGGCCACGGCATCCAGCCGCGTGATGGAGCAGACAATCGCCGCCATGGAGGCGATCCAGACCTCATCACGCCAGATCAACCAGATCATCGGCGTCATCGATGAAATCGCCTTCCAGACCAATCTTCTCGCCCTCAATGCCGGCGTGGAGGCAGCCCGTGCGGGCGAAGCCGGCAAAGGCTTTGCGGTCGTGGCGCAGGAGGTGCGCGAACTGGCGCAGCGTTCGGCGGCGGCCGCAAAGGAGATTACCAGTCTGCTGAAGCGCTCCACCGACGAGGTTTCCGCCGGCGTGGCGCTGGTGGAAAAAGCAGGCACGTCGCTTTCCGGCATCGGCAAGCATGTGCAGACCATCAGCGCGCGCATCGAGGAGATCATGGACTCCACCCGCGAGGAAGCGCACACGCTCTCGGAAATCAACAGCACCGTCGCCAGCCTCGACACCATGACCCAGCAGAATGCCGCCATGGTGGAAGAAACGACGGCCGCCATTCACAATCTCGCCTCCGAAGCGGGTGAAATGGATGGCAGGCTTGGACAATTCACGCTGGCTTCCGACCGGGATGCGGCAGGCCATCACAACGCCCGACAAATTCGGCGGGCAGGCTGAGAAAGAAATGGGCCTCTTCGGAGGCCCAATTTTTTTGAACCATCCTTCAATTCTGCGCGACTTCACTGGTAAATCGGGACACGCGCCTTACATCCGCAGCAAAGATTTAAATTTCGCAGGAGCGTCGGATGATCCCCTTTTCCATTCTCGACCTTTCGCCCATCGGCGAAGGCGAGAGCGTCAGCGAGGCGCTTGAAAATTCCCGCCGAATGGCGATCAAGGCCGAAGAACACGGCTATAACCGCATCTGGCTGGCGGAGCACCACGGCATGCCGGGCATTGCCAGTGCGGCGACATCGCTCGTCATCGCCCATGTGGGCGCGGCGACGAAACATATCCGCGTCGGTTCCGGCGGCATCATGTTGCCCAACCACTCCCCGCTCGTCATCGCCGAACAGTTCGGCACGCTTGCGGCGCTGCTTCCCGGCCGTGTCGATCTCGGTCTCGGCCGTGCGCCCGGAACCGACATGCGCACGGCACGGGCGCTGCGCCGCAATCTCGATGCCGGCGCGGAAAACTTCCCGCACGATATCGTTGAACTCCAGCGTTACCTCGGCCCGCCGCAGCAGGATCAGGCCATTCTCGCCGTGCCGGGCATGAATTCCAACGTGCCGATCTGGCTGCTCGGCTCCAGCACCTATAGCGCGCATCTCGCCGCAGCCCTCGGCCTGCCCTATTCCTTCGCCTCGCATTTCGCGCCCGATATGCTGATGGAAGCGATCCATATCTATCGCGAGCGCTTCCAGCCCTCTGAAGTGCTGGACAAGCCCTATGTGATGGTGGGTGTGATGGGGGTCAGCGCCGATACGGACGAGGAGGCGCAACATCTCTTCACCTCGTCGCAGCAGCAATTCGTCAACCTGCGCCGCAACGTGCGCACGCAGTTTCCGAAGCCGGTGCACAGCATGGACGATTACTGGAACGAGATGGAGCGTTTCTCTGTCGAACACACGCTGCGTTTCGCAGCTGTGGGCTCGCCTGAGACGATCCAGCGCCATCTCGACGGTTTCCTGGCGGAAACGCAGGCGGATGAACTGATCATTTCCATGCCGATCCATGACATCGAAAAGCGGCTGCGATCCGTGGAGATTTTTGCCGACGTGCGGACCTCCATAAAGAAGGCCGCCTAAACAAAAAGCCCCGGAGCGGATCGCTACCGGGGCTTTTTTTTGAAATATGAGACGTCAGGCGGAAAGCTTGGCGAGAATTTCTTCGGACACTTCGAAGTTGGAATAGACGTTCTGCACGTCGTCATCGTCTTCGAGATTGTCGATGAGCTTCATCAGCGACTGCGCCTTTTCTTCATCCACCGGCACCGTGTTCTGCGGCTTCCAGATGGCCTTGACGCTTTCGGCTTCGCCCAGCACGCCTTCCAGCGCCTTGGAAACCTCGTTCATCGCTTCGAAACCGCAGATGATGGTGTGACCATCTTCGGAAGATTCGACGTCGTCGGCACCGGCCTCGATGGCGGCTTCCATGACCTTGTCGGCATCGCCGACTTCAGCCTTGTAGGAGATTTCGCCGACGCGGTCGAAGGAGAAGGAGACCGAACCGGTTTCGCCAAGCGCACCACCGGCCTTGGTGAAGATGGAGCGAACGTTGGAGGCGGTGCGGTTGCGGTTGTCGGTCAGGGCCTCGACGATGACGGCAACGCCACCCGGGCCGTAACCCTCGTAACGGACTTCGTCATAGTTCTCGCCATCGGCGCCGGACGCCTTCTTGATCGCACGCTCGATGTTGTCCTTGGGCATGGACTGGGCCTTGGCGTTCTGGATCGCCAGACGCAGGCGCGGGTTCATGTTCGGGTCGGGCATGCCCGTCTTTGCCGCAACGGTGATTTCGCGCGCAAGCTTGGAAAACATTTTGGACCGCACGGAGTCCTGCTTGCCCTTGCGGTGCATGATGTTCTTGAACTGTGAATGACCAGCCATGGAAAACCTGATTGTCGTAATTTGGAGATTGCGGGCCTTATAAGTGCGATAGCCGCGCCATTCAACCCCGCAAGCGCTTTCTCTTGCCGCAACAACAGAAGGAACTGATTTATCCGCTCTTCGTTCTGATCATGAACGCGGCGGAACAGGGCATTTTTCCTCCGTCGCAGCATGACACCCGAAGGAGAAAACATATGGTCAGCCTGACTGAAGCACGAGAAGCACCGGCCCGCCAGCTCTGGGACGAGATCAATTCCGTCCATGCCGGCATGCTCGGGCTGGAGGGACTGCACAACCACATGCAGCCCATGGCGCCTCATGCTGACCCCAAGACCAACACCATCTGGTTTTTCTCCAAAAAAGACACCGATCTGGTGAAATCGCTGAAATCCGGCTCCCGGGCGCATTTCTGCGTGGTGGGCAAGGACCATGACTACCACGCTTGCCTTTCAGGCATCCTCGAAGCGCGCGATGACAAAACCAAGATCGACGAATATTGGAACTCCGTCACGGCGGCATGGTACGAGCACGGCAAAAGCGACCCGCAACTGACCATGCTGGCGTTGCATGTCGACGATGCCGATATCTGGGCTTCGACGGACAGCACGCTGAAATTCGGCTGGGAAATCGCCAAGGCGAACATGTCAGATGACAAGACCCCTGACGTCGGCGTTCGCCAGCATCTCACCTTTGCCTGAGAAACGGCTCTCCCCGGACTTCCTCGCCCGTCGCCATGCTACATGCCTTTCGGCACCAGTATCTGCGGCTGGCGGGGAAGGTTCCTCATCGAAACGCGGATCACCGGATCGGTCGCATAGGCAATACGGAAACTTTCGCCGAACATCGTCAGAAACTGCTCCAGCGGCGGGCCGGTGCGGTGCATCGGCAGGATAAGCGCGGAGCGCAGGCGCTTGACCACCCGGCTCATGCTGTCGGCACCCATGGTCAGCCCGCCATCCACCGGCACCATCAGCACATCCAGACGGCCGATCTCGGCATAATGCGTATCCGTCAACTCATGATGCAGATGCCCGAGATGGCCGATGCACAGCCCGGCAACCTCGAAGATGAAGATGGAATTGCCGTTCTCCTGGAAGGACTCGTAATCGCCCCAGCGGTTGCGGATATCGGTTGCGACATTGCGGATATAGACATCGCCCACCAGAACCTTGTGCTCGGCCTTTTCTCCCGGCGTATCGCTCCAGCCATGCAGCACATATTGAATGGCCGGGTCCGGACTGAGGGTAAAATGCGTCGAATGCGCCCGGTTCATCGTCACCACCGTCGGCGTGACTGGCGGACGATAGACGCCGTTATAATCGGTGGCGATGGTCACACCGCCGGGGCTTTCGATCAGATAGGTGGAATGGCCGATGAAGCTGATCTTCACCTCTTCCTTTGCCGCAGCTTGCGCCAGCTGAACACCCGGCGGATTGAAGCTCGCGAACATGACGCCCGGAATGTTGCTGGCGATCGCCTGGCACTGGCTGACGGGAGGACGGCTCGCCGTCTGGGAGAAGGCCGCTCCCGAACAGGCGATCAGCCCAGTTATTGCAAGCATTAGCACGCGCAGCATCACGCCACTCCCCTGAACTTGCGAAGCTGAGAGGATGGGACAGGTTTTGGCGAGCGTCCAGTTACAAGAGCAACGGAAGGCTCACACTCTCGTCATTGTGAACGCGTCGGGGAAGATTAAACCCAGAAGGACGGCAGGGTTTCCGAAAGCCGCGGCCCGATGCGCAGCGGCGCAATCTTTTCCGCCAGTCCGGTTCGGTCGGAAATCTCAACGCCGACGCCGCAGATCGTCGCAGGTCCGCTCGCTGCCTCGAAACGGCCCTTCGGCATTTTGGAAATGAAGCGGTTGATCGGCTCTTCCTTCTCCATGCCAAGCGAACTGTCATAGTCGCCGCACATGCCGGCATCCGACATGTAGGCGGTTCCGCCATTCAATATCTGGGCATCGGCGGTCGGAACATGGGTGTGAGTGCCGACGACGAAGCTAGCGCGCCCATCGACGAAATGGCCGAAACACTGTTTTTCGCTGGTCGCTTCCGCGTGGAAATCGAAAATGATGGCGTCGGCCTGTTCCTTCAGCGGGCAGGCGGCAAGAATGTTTTCCGCCGACTTGAAGGGATCGTCCAGTTCCGGATGCATGAAGACCCGGCCCATGATGTTGGCAACCAGTATGCGCGCGCCGTTGCGAGCGTAAAAAATGCCCGAGCCCTTGCCCGGCGTACCATCCGGATAATTGGCGGGCCGCAGGAACTGGTCATGGCGCTCACAGAAGGAAACCGCTTCCTTCTGGTCCCAGACGTGGTTGCCGGTCGTTACCACATCGGCGCCGGCATTGATGGTCTCGAGATAGATATCCTCGGTGATACCGAAACCGCCGGCAGCGTTTTCACCGTTGACGATGACGAAATCCAGCTTCAGGTCGGAAATCAGCCCCGGCAACCGCTCCCAGACAGCCGTGCGTCCGGTCTTGCCAACCATATCTCCGAGAAAAAGAAGCCTCATTCACCCGCCCCGATCTTGCGCATGTTTCTATATTTCGTCCCCTCTAGTGCATTTCCAGGAAAAGTGGAACCCGGTTTTCCGTCCGGAAATGCGACGAAACAAAGAGTTAGAGGGTCTTCGCCATTCAAGGAAAAGTGGAGACCCTCTAACCGGTAATCCATCTTTTAAAAAGTGCTAAAGCGCCTTTTGTCCACTATCGGGGATCGACAGTGGGGCGGAAAACCAGCGCAGGCCGCTTTCCGTCAGAATGGCGTGAAGCGACACATCATGCGGCTCCGCCGGTACGGACGGCACTTCCTGACAATCGAAGGCGACGCCGATGAGCACAGGCTGGCGACCCCTGGCGTGCAACCGCGCAATGGCGCGGTCATAATGGCCCGCGCCATAACCGACCCGCTGCCCTTTGCCATCGAAGACGGAGAGAGGCACGAGCAGAATATCCGGATCGAGAACCTCCGCATCCTCGCCCGGGCCGGTCGTGCCGAAGCCGGTCTTCACCAGCGGCGTATCCGTTTCAAAGGCGCGGAAGACAATGGTTTCACGATCCAGCACAACGGGCAGGACGAGACGCCCGCCCCTTCTCCGCAACGCTTCCATCAGCGGCCGGGTATCAGCCTCGGAGCGGATCGGCATGAAGCCGGAAATTACGGTGCCCGGTGCAAAGGGGATGCCGGAAGCGCCATGAGCCGTCATGGACTGGCTCTTTTGCTGGCGCTCCGCCAGCGTCAGCGCATCGCGCGCGGCGAGCCTTTCGCCGCGCAGCCTTGCTTTTTCGGCAACGTCACCGGGCATCAGGCGGCCCGGCTCACGAGAACCTTGTCGATGCGGTGGCCGTCGAGATCGATGACCTCGAAACGCCAACCATTGCGGGTGACATGTTCGCCCAGTTCCGGCAGGCGGCGGAACTCGTCCAGAACCAGACCGGCAACGGTTTCGAACTCGGCATCCTCGTCGATCTGGAAACCCATGCGATAAGCGAACTCGTCGGCGGGCATCCAGCCAGCGACGAGGAACGAACCGTCCTCGCGCTCGACCATGGCCGGCTCCTCGTCATCGTCTTCCTGGAACGCGCCGGTGATGGCTTCCAGCACATCGCCGGAGCTGACGATACCTTCGAAATGGCCGTATTCGTCGTAGACCAGCACCATATGTACGGTGGAGCGACGCAGCGACTGGATGACATCCACCGCGCTCGTCAGATCCGATACGACCGGAACTTCCCGCAGAAGCTCGCGAATGTTGAGTTCCTTGCCGGAAGCCAGCGCATCGAAAGCGTCCTTGGCGAAAAGCACGCCGAGAATTTCATCCGAGGCGCCGTTGCGCACCGGCAGGCGCGAACGCTGCGTCTGGCGAAGCTGCTCGCGGATTTCCTCCGCGCTGTCTTCGATATCGACCACTTCCACATCGCGTCGCGGCGTCATCAGGCCGCGCGCATTGCGGTCGGCAAGGCGCATGACGCTGGTGATCATCGCCGATTCCTCGGTCTCGATCACGCCAGCACTGTGGGCTTCGGCCAGAACCGTGCGGATTTCATCGTCGGTGACCGACGCGTTGGATTCACCGCTATGGCCGAGAAGCGCCAGAACGGCCTTGCCCGACCGGTCAAGCAGCCACACCAGCGGCGCGCCGACCTTGGACAGCAGCATCATGGTGGGGGCGACGCGGGCGGCGACCTTTTCGGGATCGCGCAGCGCAATCTGCTTGGGCACCAGCTCGCCGACGATCAGCGACAGATAGGTGATGGCGACGACCACCGAGCCGACGCCGAGCGCATCGGCGGCACGGTCGGGAACGCCCTGCTCCAGAAGCCACGCCGTGAAGCGCGCACCGAGCGTGGCGCCGGAAAAAGCGCCGGAAAGGACGCCGACCAGCGTGATGCCGATCTGCACCGTGGAAAGAAAGCGTCCGGGATTTTCGGAAAGGCTGAGCGCCATCGTGGCGCCCTTGCTGCCTTGTGTGGCAAGCACTTTGAGCCTCGCCGGTCTGGAGGAGACAACGGCAAGCTCGGACATGGCAAGCACACCGTTCAATACGGTGAGCAGGACCACGATCATAATTTCAGTAAACAAGTTTAGCTCTTTGGGCTGTTGAACGGCACGTCGCGGTTTTGACCGCAGCGCCCTTTTTAAAGGGCATGACAGACATACCAATCCGGATAATAGGGAATTGTTCCGCCATTGCAATGACGGCAATATAAAAAAGCCGCGTCCGGCAGTTATGAAAAATGACTGTCGAATATATCAAGGGTACAGGGAAGCCGCGGGGGTTGATCCGAAACTTCAAGCGCGATCCACGGCGACCGATGGAGATTTACGATCCTGGGCGCCTACAAAAGTAGGTGGGCACCGTGTGTCCAGCCCCACGGGACTGGCCAGGGACAGCTCCCTTTGGATCGAGTATGGCCCCAGGGATTGTGGTTCCTGTCGGGAAGCGCAGAACGCATCCAAGATATAGGACGGATCGGAGAAAACCGCCAGAGGGCAGCGCGCGAAATTTTGCCGCCTCAGAACCCTTCAGGCCATCAATGCGCGGCGGGCTTCGGCCGCGCCAGCAGTTTTTCGGTAATCCCGTTCAGGCGGTCGGCCAGATCGCCGATGGCGAGCGCCACCATCTCGTCCGATTTCGCCCGGTGCTCGGCCATGCCGTCGCGGTTGCGGGAAAGGGATGCGACCTCCCCTTCCAGCTTCTCGATCTTGCGATTGAGTTCGGAAAGCTCGTCCATCACCATGATGCCCGCCATCACGGTCAGGCGAAGATCGCCGATTTCACCGAACTGGCTCTTGAGGTGACCAACATACCGGTCGAACCTCGTTGCGAGATCGGTCAGATGGTCTTCCTGCCCCGCCTCGCACGCCATGCGATAGGCCTTGCCGTCGATCATAACTGTGACTTGCGCCATGAGCCCGCTCCTATCGATCCAGCACCGCGCGGATCGTCTCCATCGCCGTTACCAGCCGGCGGGAAACCTCGCGGTTGACTTCTTCAAGACGATTGGCGCGAAACTCGGCCTGATCCAGCTCATGCGCGAGCCTTGCGCGGTCGACATGGACCCGCTTGACCTCGTTATCGATCTCGCCCGTCTCCCTTTGCCGCTCGATACGCATATCAATGGCATTTTCGAGATTTGTGATGGCAGCATTCAGCTCCGTCAGCGCAGATTGTACGGTCTTGTCAGCCGACATCGTTTTTTCCAACTCGCACGCCACCGGCCGAATCGTCCGGTTTCAGGCCTTTTCAACAATCACGAGGTTATTACCCGATTTACCATCCCGTCAATCAAACCAGTGCATTGAGCCGTTTTGCTCTGTGGATGAACGAAGAGGCGGCAGCGCCTATCGCACGGATTTTGTCAGGATGCCCGATTTTCTAAACGATTTTTTCTCCCTCAGCGAACCGCAAACGCCCGTGGATTTATTGACTTGCCGGCCTCACCTGCTATGGATCAACCCGCTTTTTGGATAGTTGCGTAAAACTATCTCCTTTCACCCGGAAACAGACGGAAAAGCCATGATTTCTCGCGACAAACACAACCGGATGGCAAATGCGATCCGATTTCTTGCCATGGATGCAGTGGAGAAGGCCAATTCAGGCCATCCCGGTCTGCCGATGGGCGCCGCTGATGTCGCCACCGTTCTCTTCACCCGTTACCTGAAATTCGATCCCAAGGCGCCGCTCTGGGCGGATCGCGACCGCTTCGTGCTGTCGGCAGGTCATGGCTCGATGCTTCTTTACTCGCTGCTCTATTTGACGGGCTACGAGGACATGACGATCGACGAGATCAAGCGTTTCCGTCAGTTCGGTTCCAAGACTGCCGGCCACCCCGAATACGGCCATGCGACCGGCATCGAAACGACGACCGGCCCGCTCGGCCAGGGCATCGCGAACGCCGTCGGCATGGCAATCGCTGAGCGCAAGCTGGAAGAGGAATTCGGCTCCGACCTGCAGAGCCACTTCACCTATGTGCTGTGCGGCGACGGCTGCCTCATGGAAGGCATCAGCCACGAAGCCATCGCGCTTGCCGGCCACTTGAAGCTCAACAAGCTCGTTCTGTTCTGGGATGACAACAACATCACCATCGACGGCGAAGTCGGCCTCTCCGACAGCACCGACCAGATTGCCCGCTTCCAGGCCGTTCACTGGAACACCATCCGCGTCGATGGCCACGATCCGGACGCGATTGCCGCCGCCATCGAAGCCGCGCAGAAATCCGACCGCCCGACCTTCATCGCCTGCAAGACCGTCATCGGTTTCGGCGCGCCGAACAAGCAGGGCACCCACAAGGTTCACGGCAACCCGCTCGGCGCCGAAGAAATCGCCGCCACCCGCAAGCATCTGAACTGGGAAGCGGAAGCCTTCGTCGTTCCGGAAGACGTACTGGATGCATGGCGTCTCGCCGGCCTGCGTTCCACCAAGACCCGCCAGGACTGGGAAGCCCGCCTTGAAGCCGCTGAAGCCGGCAAGAAGGCCGAATTCAAGCGCCGCTTCGCCGGCGACCTGCCCGGCAATTTCGACAGCGCCATCGATGCCTTCAAGAAGAAGATCATCGAGAACAACCCGACGGTCGCGACACGCAAAGCTTCGGAAGATTCGCTCGAAGTCATCAACGGCGTCCTGCCGGAAATGATCGGCGGTTCGGCTGACCTGACGCCATCCAACAACACCAAGACCAGCCAGATGAAGTCCATCACGCCGACGGACTTCTCCGGCCGTTACCTGCATTACGGCATCCGCGAGCACGGCATGGCGGCGGCGATGAACGGCATCGCGCTGCATGGCGGTCTCATCCCCTATGCCGGCGGCTTCCTGATCTTCTCGGATTATTGCCGTCCGTCGATCCGCCTTGCAGCGCTCATGGGCATCCGTGTCGTCCACGTTCTGACGCATGATTCCATCGGCGTCGGCGAAGACGGCCCGACCCACCAGCCGGTGGAGCAGATCGCAGCCCTGCGCGCCATTCCGAACCTGCTCGTCTTCCGCCCGGCGGATGAAACCGAGACGGCGGAATGCTGGCAGCTCGCGCTGGAACAGAAGCATCGTCCTTCCGCGCTGGCGCTTACCCGCCAGAACCTTGCGCCCTCGCGCAAGGAATATGAAGAGAAGAACCTCTCCGCTTACGGCGCTTACGAACTCGTCTCCGCCAGCGACGCCAAGGTTTCGATCTTCGCATCCGGTTCGGAAGTCGAAGTGGCGCTGAAGGCCGCCGCAACGTTGAAGGACAACGGCGTTTCCGTCCGTGTCGTTTCCGTTCCCTGCTTCGAGCTTTTCAAGGAACAGCCGGAAACCTATCGCAACGCCATCATCGGCAAGGCTCCGGTCAGAATAGCGGTCGAAGCCGCCATCCGCCAGGGCTGGGATTATTTCATCGGTAACGACGGTGCTTTCGTCGGCATGCACTCCTTTGGAGCGTCCGCGCCGGCGAAGGATCTCTTCAAGCACTTCGGCATCACGGCGGAAGCCGTCGTCGCCGCAGTCGAGGCAAAACTTGCGTGAGGGCTTCCCAGGCCCTCACCATTCAGCAAAGACCACGCCCATTCTTGTTCGGGAGACTGTAAATGACTGTAAAAGTTGCCATTAACGGCTTCGGCCGCATCGGCCGCAACGTCCTGCGTGCCATCGTCGAATCCGGCCGCACCGATATCGAAGTCGTTGCCATCAACGACCTCGGCCCGGTTGAGACCAACGCACACCTGCTGCGTTACGATTCGATCCACGGCAAGTTCCCGGCCGATGTGAAGGTCGAAGGCGACACGATCATCGTTGGCGGCGGCAAGCCGATCAAGGTGACGGCCGTTCGCGATCCGGCAACGCTGCCGCACAAGGAACTCGGCGTCGACATCGCGCTGGAATGCACGGGCATTTTCACCGCCCGCGACAAGGCTGCCGCTCACCTGACGGCCGGCGCAAAGCGCGTCATCGTGTCTGCTCCGGCTGACGGCGCAGACCTGACGGTCGTTTTCGGCGTCAACAACGACCAGCTGACAAAGGACCATCTGGTCATTTCCAACGCGTCCTGCACCACCAACTGCCTCGTGCCGGTCGTGAAGGTTCTCGATGACGTCGTCGGCATCGATCATGGCTTCATGACCACGATCCACTCCTACACGGGCGACCAGCCGACGCTGGACACCATGCACAAGGATCTGTACCGCGCCCGCGCCGCAGCCCTGTCCATGATCCCGACCTCGACGGGTGCAGCCAAGGCCGTTGGCCTCGTTCTGCCGCACCTCAAGGGCAAGCTGGACGGCACGTCGATCCGCGTTCCGACCCCGAACGTTTCGGTCGTCGACTTCAAGTTCATCGCCAAGCGCGACACGACGGTCGAGGAAATCAACGAGGCGATCAAGTCTGCCGCCAACGGCAAGCTGAAGGGCATTCTCGGCTATACCGAGGAGCCGCTGGTTTCCCGCGACTTCAACCACGACAGCCATTCCTCGATCTTCGCTATCGACCAGACCAAGGTTATGGAAGGCAAGTTCGTGCGCGTTCTGTCCTGGTACGACAACGAATGGGGCTTCTCCAACCGCATGTCGGACACGGCCGTCGCCTTCGCGAAGACCATCTAAGCAGGCATCGCTTCCATAAAAAAACCGGCAGGAGCAATCCTGCCGGTTTTTGTTTGCCTGAAAAATGCCGACGGGAGTGAGGGATCCCGCCGGCGTCGATCCCGAAGCAAGGCGGGGCGCTTCGGATCGAAAAACGTCACCGGCCGATCGACGATGCAAGCCGTCCCTCAACCAGCCGGAAGAGGCGCGCGCATTCGTCATTTTCTATTGTTGATAATGACCGGACCGGAATTGCCGGCACTGCTCCAGATCGTATCGAAAGTCTGTTGCCTCAATTCGCTTTGCTGCATGGAGAGTTTCATCATGCAGTCGGCGAAATCCGGCGAGCCTTCGTAATAGCCGAAGACGCGACAGCGCTCTCGTTGCGCGGCCATGTTTTCTGCCGTCTGCTCCGTGCTCGAGCAACCCGAAACTATCGGGCCGGCCGCCAGCAGCATCATAAAGGTAGATATCCGTTTCATCCGATCGCTCCGATAATGGGGAAAAGCAATTCGGAGGCGAGAACTAACGCAGCTGCATTGTCTCTATGTTACGTTGAAACACCGGTGGATGAATTGTTTTTGCGGGGGTATGTGACGCTTCTCCGGGCCTTGCATGTTTTCCCTGCACGCCGAAAAAATTCCCATTTCCTGCCTTTGTCTGGTCCACTTTGGGACGGACAAGAAACACAGGGATAACGGTCGTGCGCAATGCACTTCGGCCCTGCCGTATCATTCGATACACCCCGCCTTGCGTCGCCTTTCAACGCCACCCGAAACAGCGCTGACAGACCGCAACCCGTGGCGCATTGACTGCAGACGCGCAGAGCATTCATTGCGCCACGGGTTGCGGTCCATCAACGCGGTTTGAATGAGGCGGTGGACGTGGAATCATTTTATCTTCTGTTGCTGGTCGCAACCGTTCTCGTTCTCGTCGCCGCCTTTTCCAGCCTCATCGCCTTCCGCTTCGGCGCGCCCCTCCTCCTGCTTTTCCTGATGATCGGCCTTGTGGCTGGTGTGGATGGTCTCGGTATCGAATTCACCAACAATCCACTGGCCTATATGCTTGGCTCGCTTGTGCTCGCCGTCATCCTCTTCGATTCCGGGTTCGGCACGTCCATCCAGTCTTTCCGGCTTTCCGCAGCACCCGCCGTCGCTCTCGCTACAGTCGGCGTCGTCCTCACATCCGTCTTTTTTGCAGGCGCGGCGGCCCTCCTGCTCGGGCTTTCATGGCTTGAGGGCCTGCTGCTTGGCGCCATCGTCGCTTCCACGGACGCGGCGGCCGTGTTCTTCCTGCTGCGCATCGGCGGCATCCATATCCGCGATCAGGTACGCTCGACGCTGGAAGTCGAATCCGGCACCAACGATCCGATGGCGATCTTCCTCACCATCGCCCTGGTCGAAATCATCGCCAAGGGCCAGGGGCTGGCCGGCATCGATAGCGGCTTTCTGCTGCTTTTCATCGAGCAGATGGGCCTTGGCGTGATTTTCGGCCTGCTCGGCGGCGTCATGATCGCCACCGTCGTCAACCGTTTCGCCGCCGACCGCGGGCTGGCGCCCATCTTCGTGCTGGCGCTGGCGCTGCTGGTCTTTTCCTTCACCGGTACAATTGGCGGCAGCGGTTTTCTGGCGGTCTATGTGGCTGGCATCGTTGCCGGCAACCGCCGGATCTTCGCCAAGGAAACCATTCGCCGTTTCCATGAGGGGCTGACCTGGCTTGCCCAGATCATCATGTTCCTCATGCTCGGTCTTCTGGCCACCCCGTCGCAATTTCCGGCAATCGCCATTCCAGCCGTGCTGCTGGCGCTTTTCCTGATCTTCGTCGCCCGCCCGCTGGCGGTGTGGCTGAGCCTCATGCCCTTCAACTATACCCAGCAGGAAACCTCCTTCGTGGCATGGGTGGGCCTGCGCGGGGCCGTCTCCATCCTGCTCGCCATCATGCCAATTCTCGGCGGGCTTGACGATGCGCAGGTCTATTTCAACGCCGCCTTCATCATCGTGCTGGTGTCACTCCTCGTGCAGGGCTGGACCATCAAGCCGGTGGCGACACGACTCGGGCTGATCGTGCCGCCGCGCATGGGTGAGGTGGACAAGCTGGAAGTCGACCTGCCCGGCACCGCCAATCATGAGCTGATCTCCTACCGGGTCGCGAAAGGCAGCGCCATCATGCAGGGCGAGCGTATTCCGCGCTGGGCCATGCCTTCGCTGGTGGTGCGCGACGGCAAATCGATCCGCTATCAATATGCCGGGCGGCTGCGCGAGAACGATCTCGTCTACCTCTTCATCGCGCCCGGCTATTCCCGCCTTATCGACCGGCTGTTCGCCAGCGCCCTGCCGGTTGCCGATGACGACGCCGATTTCTTCGGCACCTTCGCGATCTCGCCAGCCCGTCCGGCGAAGGAGCTGGACGCAGCCTATGGTCCCGGCCTGCTTTCGCCCGCCGAACAGGCGATGAGCGTTGCGGAACTCATCGAAGCGCGCCTTGCCGGAAAGGCCGATTATGCCGACCGCGTGCGCCTCGGCTCCATCGTCCTGATCGTTCGCACACTGGACGAACACGAGGCGATAACGGGTGTGGGCATCTCCCTCGAACCGGTGGAACCGGCTACCAGCCTGCCGATCTTCATCAGCTTTTCGGAAATCCTCAATCGTGTGCGCAACCATCTGGCAGAGAAGCGCCAGCCACACTCCGCCAGCGTTGAAGAAAGCGCCCCCGCCGCTCCGAATACAGTGAGAGAAAATGAGGCCTGACCGGCTTGCGTCGTCAATCAGGCATAGTATGGTCCGTGCCGAACTCGCAACAAATCAGGATCGACCTATGCCCGCTTTCAAGACCCTCAACGACCTCAACGACATTGCCGGAAAGCGCGTTCTCGTCCGCGTTGATCTCAACGTGCCGGTCGCAGATGGCAAGGTGACGGACGCAACCCGTATCGAACGCGTTGCGCCGACCATTCTGGAACTGTCCTCCAAGGGCGCGAAAGTCATTCTGCTTGCCCATTTCGGCCGTCCGAAGGGCGAACCGGTGGCCGACATGTCGCTTTCCCAGATCGTGCCTGCCGTCGAGGAAGTGCTGGATCATGCCGTTTCCTTCGCAACCGATTGCATCGGCGCACCGGCGGCGGATGCCGTCGCGAAACTGAACGATGGCGATATCCTGCTTCTGGAAAACACCCGTTTCCACAAGGGCGAAGAAAAGAACGATCCGGCCTTCGTCGAAGCTCTGGCAGCCAATGGCGATATCTATGTGAACGACGCCTTCTCCGCCGCCCACCGCGCCCACGCTTCCACCGAAGGCCTTGCACGCCACCTGCCCGCCTATGCCGGCCGCACCATGCAGGCCGAGCTTGAGGCGCTGGAAAAGGGCCTCGGCCAGCCGGTCCGTCCGGTGGTCGCCATCGTCGGCGGCGCCAAGGTTTCAAGCAAGATCGATCTCCTGATGAACCTCGTCAAGAAGGTCGATGCCCTCGTCATCGGCGGCGGCATGGCAAACACGTTCCTCGCAGCCCGTGGGACAAATGTCGGTAAATCGCTCTGCGAGCACGATCTGGCCGAAACCGCAAAGCAGATCATGATTGAAGCCGCGACATCCGGCTGCGCCATCGTCCTGCCGGAAGACGGCGTGGTGGCTCGCGAATTCAAGGCCGGTGCGGCCAATGAAACGGTCGACATCAATGCCATTCCCGCTGACGCCATGGTTCTCGATGTTGGCCCGAAATCGGTCGAAAGCATCAAGGCCTGGATTTCGCGGGCAGAAACGCTGGTCTGGAACGGCCCGCTCGGCGCCTTCGAAATCGAGCCCTTCGACACGGCGACCGTTGCCGCTGCAAAACACGCGGCGGAATGCACCAAGGCCGGCAAGCTCGTCTCCGTCGCCGGCGGCGGCGACACCGTGGCCGCGCTCAATCATGCCGGCGTTTCCGAGGATTTCTCCTATGTTTCGACGGCCGGCGGCGCCTTCCTCGAATGGATGGAAGGCAAGGAATTGCCGGGCGTTGCCATCCTGACCGCCGCCAAGTAAACTCACCCTACTTGCCTGACACAAGGCCGGACAAGCCATGCTTGTCCGGCCTTGCTTTTTGGTAAGCGGCACCGGGAGGAAAAGTTTCAAACGATTGAAATCATTTCAATCGTTTCAATGAGTTAGCGTGCCATTTCCCTGCCCTGGAACTTCTGTTATCGGAAATTTATTGTGCCTTGGGAGAATAGCAAATGACCGAACGTCTCGAAGACATTGCAATCAAAATGGTCGCCGACGGCAAGGGCCTGCTCGCCGCCGACGAATCCACGGGAACGATCAAAAAGCGTTTCGACAGCATCAATCTGGAGTCCACCGAGACCGCCCGCCGCGATTATCGCGAGATGCTGTTCCGCTCCGACGACGCCATGAAGAAATACATCTCCGGCGTCATCCTTTATGAAGAGACCCTGTTCCAGAAGGCCGCCGACGGCACGCCTTTCGTGGATATCATCAGGGCGGCCGGCAGCCTGCCGGGCATCAAGGTGGATATCGGCGCCAAGCCGATGGCTTTCCATCCGCATGAATTCATCACCGAAGGCCTCGACGGTCTTTACGAGCGCCTGCGCAAGTATCATGAGGCCGGCGCGCGTTTCGCCAAGTGGCGCGGCGTCATCACCATTGGTGAGCAGCGTCCGAGCTGGGGTTCGATCAAGGCAAACTCCCAGTCGCTCGCCCGTTACGCCGCCCTCTGCCAGCAGGCGGATATCGTGCCGATCGTGGAGCCGGAAGTGCTGATGGACGGCGAGCCGGGCACGCATGACATCGACCGCTGTGCGGAAGTCACGCAATGGGTTCTCCAGACCGTCTTCGCGGACCTGTTCGACGCTCGCGTGAACCTTGAAGGCATGATCCTCAAGCCGAACATGATCATCGACGGCAAGAAGGCCCGCAAGGCTTCCGTCGAGGAAGTGGCCGAAAAGACCGTGAAGGTTCTGAAGGCGACCGTGCCTTCCGCCGTTCCGGGCATCGCCTTCCTTTCCGGCGGCCAGTCCTCCGAAGAGGCAACCGCACATCTCTCCGCCATGAATTCCGGTTACGACCTGCCCTGGTCTCTGACCTATTCCTACGGCCGCGCGCTTCAGGATACGGCCCTCAAGACATGGGGCGGCAAGCAGGAAAATGTCGCCGCCGGCCAGCGCGCCTTCACGCACCGCGCCGCGATGAACAGCCTCGCCGCCAAGGGTAACTGGAAGCAGGAACTCGAAAAGGCAGCCTGAGGCTGACAGAGAACATCAGATAAACAGCAGCCGCCCCAACGGGCGGCTGCTTCGTTTGATAAAGCAAGATCATCATCCGTATTCCGTCACCCGGACCAATCGTCTTTCATTTTACCTGACTGATAATTCTCAACCGTTTTGATTTTGCATCGCTACCTGCGTGGAAGCATGTCCACCATGGGCAGCCTTATCCGCTCAAGTCGTGCGACCTGACGACTTTATGACCGTCATTGCCGCAATAGGCAGCGGATTTGCTCCCCGACTTCTCCAGCGCATAGCGCCAGACCATCCGGATCGCTGACATCATAAGCGCTTTCGTCTCGACGGGCTTCCGAAAAGCCCCGGAAATTGCTGCACGCTCGTTACATCACAGATAAATTTCAATCAATTATAGTATGATCCACTATGTGGACCTATAAACACGCGATGAAAACCGCGCAATACTGCATTTATACAGTTGATTTTGGCACTTTTCCTGTGTATCCCGAATGCATAGTTTTTTAACGGTCCATATTGTGGAGGCAATATACCGCTAGTTTCAGGCTTTTGGAGGGGTCTGGCCGGTCTGGCAATGACAGATATATCCTGATGCGTCGGTCATGATATTGGCCTCGACGCGGATAACTTTCTTTGTCTGCCGCAGTCCGTTGCGAAGGTTGTTCTGTGGGAGAGGAGGCCCCGATGACCATGACCGCAAACGCGAATGACGATGTATTTGTACTCGATGGAGAGCTTTTGCATACCGGACCGGTAACAGGCTCATGGTTCATGCGACCCATCGAGGCCGTGGCGGCTGTGCTGCTGGCGGTGATGATCGGCCTGCTTCTGCTGGGCGTGACATCGCGCTATGCCCTGCATTTGCCAATCGTCTGGATCGATGAAACGGCGTCGTTGAGCTTCCTGTGGTTTGCCATGCTGGGTGCGGCAATTGCCATCGATCGTAGCGAACACCTGCGACTGACGCTGTTTCTCAACATGTTTCCGCAGCGCATTCTGGGCTATGTCAATTCGCTCGCTTTGGTGCTGGTGGCGACATTTCTTGCGGCGATTATCAAGCCGGCGATAGAATATGCCATCGAGGAATGGGTCGTCACCTCGGCGGCGCTGAATATTCCAATGTCCTTCCGCGCCGCGGCATTGCCGGTTGGCGCCTGTCTGATGCTGCTGCTGGTCCTCAACAATCTCTTCCGCAGGGAAAATCTGCGGGACATCATCGCAGCCGTTGTCACCGTCGCGGTCGCCTCCGGCCTGCTCTATCTGGCATCGCCGACGCTCGAAACTTTCGGCAATTTCAATCTGGCGATCTTCCTCGGCCTGTTCGTGGCGGTGTTTCTGGTGCTGGGCGTACCGATCGCCTTCTGTTTCGGCCTTGGAACCCTCGCCTACCTGACCTTTACCACCTGGGTTCCGACCATCGTGATGATCGGTCGCATTGACGAGGGCATGTCGGGCATCATTCTGCTGTCGGTGCCGGTTTTCGTGCTGCTGGGCTGCGTGCTCGATGCCACCGGCATGGGCAAGGCGATTGTCGAACTACTATCCTCGATGTTCGGCCATATTCGCGCGGGCATGTCCTATGTGCTGCTCGGCTCGCTGTTTCTGGTCTCGGGCATTTCCGGCTCCAAGGTTTCGGATATGGCGACGGTTGCACCGGCGTTGTTTCCGGAAATGAAGCGCCGTGGCCACAAGCCCAAGGAAATGATTGCGCTGCTCGCCACCGGCGCCGCCATGGCCGATACGGTTCCGCCCTCCATCGTGCTGATCGTTCTCGGTTCGGCGGCGGGCGTGTCGATTGCCGGCCTGTTCACTTCCGGCTTCATGATCGCCATGGTGCTGCTTCTGGTACTGGCCGTTCTGGCCCGCTGGAAGGCGCGGCATGAAAACATGGAAGGCGCAAAACGCACCCCGTGGCCGCTGGTGGGCAAGGCAGCGCTGGTTGCCGCCCCGGCGTTGGTTCTGCCCTTCCTCATCCGCAGCCTCGTCGGCGGCGGCGTGGCGACGGCAACCGAGGTTTCCACCATTGCCGTGCTCTATGCGATGATTATCGGTGCGGTGCTTTATGGCGGCATCAGCCTCAAAAAGCTCTATTCCATGCTGGTGGAGACGGCAGCCCTTTCCGGGGCGATCCTGCTGATCCTCGGCTGCGCCTCGGCCATGGCCTGGGGGTTGACGCAGAGCGGCTTTGCCTTCCAGCTGACCGCGATGATCACCGATCTGCCGGGCGGCTGGATGACCTATATGGTCGTGTCGATCCTGAT
This sequence comes from Agrobacterium sp. 22-221-1, assembly GCF_053522445.1. Taxonomy (NCBI): domain Bacteria; kingdom Pseudomonadati; phylum Pseudomonadota; class Alphaproteobacteria; order Hyphomicrobiales; family Rhizobiaceae; genus Agrobacterium; species Agrobacterium sp. 22-221-1. Next base: position 214,465 of record NZ_JBNWCL010000003.1, on the reverse strand, counting down.
TTTCATGATCCTCGGCTGCGTGCTGGAAGGCCTGCCGGCAATCGTATTGCTCGCACCGATCATGTTCCCCATTGCCCGCACGCTTGGCATCAACGACATCCATTATTCGATGGTGGTGGTGGTCGCCATGAATATCGGCCTGATGGCGCCGCCCATCGGCATCGGTTTCTATATCGCCTGCAAGATAGGCAATGTTTCGCCTGACGAGGCCATGGGCGCCATCTGGCCCTATCTCGCAGCCATGGTCATCGGTCTGCTGCTGATTGCGGCAATTCCGGGCTTCTCGACAATTCTGCTCTGAGACCGTGGCGGGTCCACCCGCCACGCCGATGAATGACACATGCTTTTATTTTGGGAGGAGAAAGCAATGAATATCAACAGACGTACCGTGTTGGCCGGCGCCGGTTCTGCCGTTCTTGCCACCGCTTTTGTGTCGCGCGCCCGCGCTGCGCAATTCAATTATAAATACGCCAACAACCTGCCTGCCGCGCATCCCATGAACATCCGCGCCAAGGAAGCGGCTGACCGTATCGCCAAGGAAACCGACGGCCAGGTGAATATCAACATCTTCCCCAGCAGCCAGTTGGGTGCCGATACCGATGTGTTGAGCCAGGTGCGCTCGGGCGGCGTTGAATTCTTTACGCTTTCGCCACTGATCCTGTCGACGTTGGTGCCGAATGCATCCATCAGCGGCATCGGCTTCGCCTTCCCGAACTACGATTCGGTTTGGGCAGCCATGGATGGCGATCTCGGCAAATATGTACGCGGCGAAATCGCCAAGCAGAACCTCGTTGCCATGGACACCATCTGGGACAACGGCTTCCGCCAGATCACCAGCGCGTCCAAGCCCATCGCCACGCCGGCCGATCTCGAAAGCTTCAAAATCCGCGTGCCGGTAAGCCCGCTCTGGACCTCGATGTTCAAGGCCTTCAAGTCGGCCCCAGCCTCGATCAATTTCGCTGAAGTCTACACCGCCTTGCAGACCGGCGTTGTCGATGGCCAGGAAAACCCGCTGGCGATCATTTCCACCGCCAAGCTGTTCGAAGTGCAGAAATTCTGCTCGGTCACCAACCATATGTGGGACGGCTTCTGGTTCCTGGCGAACAAGCGCGCCTGGGAGCGCCTGCCGGATGACCTGCGCGCCATCGTTGCCAAAAACCTCAATCAGGCCGGCAAGGACGAGCGGGCCGATGTGGCGAAACTCAATGCCTCGGTGAAGGAAGACCTCATTGCCAAGGGCATGACCTTCAACGACACCGACGCCTCACTCTTCCGTGCAACCCTCAAGGAAGCCGGTTTCTATTCCGAATGGAAGGGCAAATATGGCGATGAAGCCTGGGCCATTCTCGAAAAGGCCGTTGGCGCCAGCCTGACCTGATCGGTCCGCTGAATAGCTGGCCCCGCATCAGGCGGGGCCGACCCGACTATTTCTGACGATTGTAATGGAGACTGTTTTGACAGGTCGCCTGACGGGAAAACGCGCCATTGTTTTTGGCGCAGGATCATCTGGTCCGGGTTTCGGCAATGGCAAGGCTGCGGCCGTGCAATTTGCCCGCGAAGGCGCGCGCGTGGCCTGTGTCGACCTCTCCGCTGATGCGGCCGAGGAAACCGCCCAGATCATTCGCGGCGAAGGTTTCGAGGCGATTGCGGTTGCTGCCGATGTCACGGAACTCGATTCCGTATCGGCCACGGTTGCGCGAACCTGCGAGGTCTTCGGCGGCATCGATATTCTGCACAACAATGTCGGCGTGACCCATATGGGCGGCCCGGTCGAGCTGGATGAGGAACGCTTTCGAGCCTCGGTCGACCTCAATATCGGCTCCGTTTATCGCACCGCCAAGGCGGTGCTGCCGGTGATGCTGGCGCAGGGCGGCGGGGCCATCGTCAACATCTCCTCGCTCGCCTCCATTCGCTGGACCGGCTATCCCTATTTTGCCTATTACGCCATGAAAGCCGCCGTAAACCAGGCAACCGTGGCGCTGGCCATGCAATATGCCCGCCAAGGCATTCGCGCCAATTGCGTTCTGCCCGGAATGATCGACACGCCGTTGATCTACAAGCAGATCAGCAATCAATATGCCTCCGTCGAGGATATGGTGGCGGCGCGCAATGCTGCAGTCCCGGTCGGCCGCATGGGCGATGCCTTCGATATCGCCCATGCGGCAGTCTTTCTGGCATCCGATGAAGCCAAGTTCATCACCGGCATCTGCCTGCCGGTCGATGGCGGGCAAAGCTGTGCGGTGGGAGCGTTTTCCTGATATGGCCACGATGATCCCGACGGAAAACGACCTGACAGGCGCCCGCGCGGTAGACCGGGCGCTGGGACTTCTATCAATGGTGGGGCGTCATGCCGAACGCGGTGTGGCGCTTTCGGTCATCGTCACCGAAAGCGGGCTGAACAAGCCCACGGCCCGCCGCCTGCTGCTGGCGCTGATCCGCGCAGGCCTGGTGGAGCAGGATGAGGAAACGCGCCGTTATTATCTGGGCGAGGAAGCCTATGTGCTAGGCAGCCTGTCATCGCGCCGTTTCGGCTTGCTGCAGATGGCCCAGGATAGTCTGACGCGGATTTCCCGCCGCACCGAGGATTCGAGCTTCCTTTCCGTTCGCCGCGATACGTTTGCATTGTGCCTCTATCGCGAAGAAGGCACCTGGCCGGTGCGCACCCATGCGCTTCAGGCCGGTTTCGAGCACCCGCTGGGCATTGGCGCGGGATCGCTCGCCATGCTGGCGGCGCTGCCCGATGCCGAGGTGGAAAGCGTCATTGCCGCCAATAGCGGGCTGATTGCCGCGAACTATCCCGGCATCACGTTGGACGGGCTGCGCCGCGATGTCGAATTGACGCGAACCAATGGTTATTCGCTCAATCCGGGTCTGATCCTCTCGAATTCCTGGGGTATCGGCGTTGCCATCCGAACACCGGATGGCGCGGTGGCGGGGGCGTTGAGCATTGCCGCCGTCGACAGCCGCATGCGGCCGGAGCGCCAGCCGGAACTGGCGGCGGTGCTGCGCGAGGAAGTGACCCGCATCGAGGCACGCATTGCGGAAATGATGGCCAGCCGCGCCCGCACGCGCGGCGAAGGCGATGCGAAACGGCAAACAAGGAGAACGAGCAAATGAGCAAAGCGCAGATCGTCGGCTGGGCGCATTCGCCTTTCGGCAAATCGGCCCTTGAAAATACCGAACAACTGATGGCTTCGGTCGTGGCGCCGGCCATAGACCATGCCGGCGTCGATGTCGGCGATATAGACGGCATTTTCGTCGGCGTCATGAATAACGGTTTCTCGAAACAGGATTTTCAGGGCGCGCTGGTGGCCATGGGCGATGAGCGCCTCGCCTATACGCCCGCCGTGCGTTTCGAGAATGCCTGCTCGACGGGATCGGCCACCCTTTACAGCGCCATGGATTTCATCGAGGCCGGGCGTGGACGCATCGCGCTCGTTGTCGGCGCCGAAAAAATGACGGCGCTGCCAACCGCCGAGGTGGGTGAAATCCTGCTATCCGCCTGCTACCGTGCTGAGGAAGCCGATATTTCCGGCGGCTTTGCCGGCCAGTTCGGACGCATAGCACAGGCCTATTTCCAGCGCTATGGCGATCGCTCGGAAGAACTGGCGATGATCGCCGCCAAGAACCACGCCAATGGCGCGGTCAATCCCTATGCCCATATGCGCAAGGATTTCGGCTTCGATTTCTGCAACACGGTATCGGAGAAAAACCCTTATGTCGCAGGCCCGCTGCGCCGCACCGACTGCTCGCTGATTTCCGATGGCGCCGCCGCCATCATTCTGGCCGACGAGGAAACCGCAGCGACACTCAACCGGGCCATCGGTTTCAGGGGGCGCAAGCATGTCAATGACATTCTGGCGCTCAGCCGCCGCGACCCGCTGGCCTTCGAGGGCGCGCGCCGCGCCTGGGCAGGTTCGCTGGAACTCGCCGGGGCGACGCTCGACGACCTCTCCTTCGTCGAAACCCATGATTGCTTCACCATTGCCGAACTCATCGAATATGAGGCGATGGGATTGGCAAAGCCCGGTGAAGGCCACCGGGTGGTGCGCGAAGGCACGGCCCTGAAAACCGGTCGCCTGCCGATCAACCCCTCCGGCGGGCTGAAATCCAAGGGGCATCCGGTCGGGGCAACCGGAGTCTCCATGCACGTCATGGCGGCGATGCAATTGATGGGTGAAGCGGGCGACATGCAGATCCCCGACGCCTCGCTCGCCGGTGTTTTCAACATGGGGGGAACCGCGGTTGCCAACTATGTCTCGATCATGGAGCGCGTGAAATGACGATACATCCTCCGGGCGGGGTTGCGCCTTCGACCACGCGGGTCATGAATCTCTCGCATTTCCTGACCCAGGCAGCGCGCCGCAACCCCGCCGACATCGGCTTCGTATGGGGTGACAAGAGCTGGACATGGGCTGAAATGGACGCCCGCGTCGATGCGATGGCACAGGCGCTGGTAACAGAATTCGGCGTCAGGAAAGGCGACCGCATTCTGGTGCAGTCTTCCAACAACAACCAGATGTTCGAATCCATGTTCGCCTGCTTCCGCGTGGGCGCGGTGTGGGTGCCGACCAATTATCGCCAGTCGCCCGATGAGGTGGCCTATCTGGCAAAAGCCAGCGGCGCACGCGGCATGATCTGCGCCAGCGCTTTTCCCGAGCATGCAAGGGCCAGCAGTGAAGCGACGGCGATCGATTTCACCATCGCCATTGGCACGGCCGAATTCGGCGAGGACTACGACACCATCGTGGCCCGTCATCTGGGCCAGAAAGTCAAAAGCCAGGCGGTGGATCGGGACGATCCCTGCTGGTTCTTCTTCACCTCCGGCACGACGGGTCGGCCCAAGGCGGCGGTGCTGACCCATGGCCAGATGGCCTTCGTCATCACCAACCATCTTTGCGATCTGATGCCCGGCACCGGACCGGGCGACGCTTCCATCGTCGTTGCGCCGCTTTCGCATGGCGCGGGCATTCACCAGCTGGTGCAGGTGGCGCATGGGGCAAAAACGGTGCTTCCGGCTGCGGAAAAACTCGATGTGCCTGCGGTTTGGGCGCTGATCGAGAAATGGCGTGTCACCAATGCCTTTACCGTGCCGACCATTCTGAAAATGCTGATCGAAGACTCTTCCGTGGATCGTTTCGATCATTCCTCGCTGCGCTACGTCATCTATGCCGGCGCGCCCATGTATCGCGCCGATCAGAAACGGGCGCTCGCCAAGCTCGGCCCGGTGCTGGTGCAATATTTCGGCCTCGGCGAAGTGACTGGCAACATCACCGTGCTGCCGCCCTCCTTCCACAACGCCGAGGACGGCCCGGAGGCGCGGATCGGCACCTGCGGCTTTGATCGCACCGGCATGGAAGTGCAAATCCAGAACGATGCGGGCGAGGAGCTTCAGGCCGGTGAAACCGGCGAGATCTGCGTGATCGGTCCTGCTGTTTTCGCGGGTTATTACGATAATCCCGATGCCAATGCCAAAGCCTTCCGCAACGGCTGGTTCCGCACCGGCGATCTTGGCCACCGCGATGAGAACGGTTTCGTCTACATCACCGGCCGCGCCTCCGACATGTATATTTCCGGCGGCTCGAACATCTATCCGCGCGAGATCGAGGAGAAAATCCTGATGCACCCGGATATCAGCGAGACAGCGGTTCTGGGCGTGCCGGACGCGGTGTGGGGCGAGGTCGGCGTCGCCGTCTGCGTGGCGCGGGAGGGCGCGGATATCGCCGGCATCGACCTGAAAGCCTATCTCGACGGCAAGATGGCCCGTTACAAGCTGCCGAAAGCCGTTGTGTTCTGGGATGCCATGCCGAAATCCGCCTATGGCAAGATCACCAAGAAGATGATCCGCGAGGAGCTGGAAAAGCGCGGCCAGATGCCGGTTTTCGAGGAAAAACTGACCGGCTGAAGGCCGTAACGCATAACCGGGAGGAGACGGTATGACACAGCAGACGAGAGAGATAAAAGGCGCTGTCGCCATCACCGGCGGCGCATCGGGTATCGGCTTTTCCACGGCGCAGCTCTTAATGGCGCGCGGCTGGCAGCCATGGCTTTTGGACCTCAAGCGTGAGGCGCTGGATGCGGCCTGCGAAAAACTCGGTATCGATGCCTCGCGCGGCATCGTCTGCAACGTGGCGGATGAGACGTCGATAGAAGAGGCTTTCGCCGCCTTGACGGCAGGCGGCGCCGATCATGCCGTTGATCTGGTGGCCGTCGTCAACAGCGCCGGCATCGGCATCGACAAGCTTTCCGTCGATACCAGCGTGGAAGAATTCCGTCGTATCGTTGACGTTAATCTCGTCGGCAGTTTCGCCGTGGCCCGCACCGCCGCGCGTTACTGGCTGGACCGCGCAATTTCCGGTTCGATCGTCAATATCAGCTCGGTCTCCGGCATGTGTGGCAATCGCGGCCGCAGCGCCTATGGCGCTTCAAAAGGCGGCGTCAATCTTCTGACGATGGTTATGGCAAACGAGCTGGGGCAATCGGGCATTCGCGTCAATGCGATTGCGCCCGGCCCCGTCGATACCCCCCTCACCCAGGCGGTTCATACGGAGAATGTTCGCAGCCAGTGGCACAGCCGCGTTCCCATGCACCGCTATGGCAGGACGGACGAGATCGCCTCTGCCGTGGCTTTCCTTGTGTCGGACGACGCGAGCTACATCAACGGTCAGGTGCTGGCCGTAGACGGTGGCTTCATTACCGCAGGGCTTGCGGTATGACGATAATGCCCCCGGAGGGGCTTCCGCGCAGCATCGTCCATCCGGGGCCGGCAACACCCGAACGCTTCCGCGTCGTCGGCTGCCACGCCCATCCGGTCACGCTGAATGCCAGACCTGGTGTCTGCGTCAACGAGGCGATTGCAGAAGCCTTTGTCGAACAGGGTTTCGATGGCGGTTATGTCAGACTGAAAAATGTGCCGATGAAGCGGTTGCGCTATGTGATGCCCGCAGCCGCACCCGATGACGCCCATGCCGCCTGGTATAGCGAAACATTCTCCATGCCGGGGGGCACGATCATCGATGCCGGCCTGCATATGGGGCGGCGCGACGGTCAGCCGTTCCTGCACTGCCATGGTTCGTGGAAAAGTACCGAAGGCGTTCTATCCATGGGCCACCTGCTGCCTTTGGAGTCCGAATTTGCCGGGGAAACGCCGCTCGAGGCGCTAGCGCTGGATGGCGCCATTCTGGACGTGCAAAAGGATGAGGAAACCAATTTCCCCCTCTTCACGCCCATCACGCAGCCGCGCAACCGGAAAGATGCAGGGCTCCGGGCGCTGTTGTGCACCGTGCGGCCCAATACCGATATCTGCACGGCGCTTGAAGCCGCCTGCAGACAATTCGACCTGCGGGAGGCCGAGGTCAATGGTATCGGCAGCCTGATCGGTGCGGATTATGAAGACGGAACAAGCCTCACCGCCTATGCCAGCGAAATCCTCATCCGCAATGGCCGCATCCACCCCTCCGCCACGGGTGGCGAACGGGCAATGCTGGATATTGCGATGGTCGATCTTACCACGCAGATTAGCGGCGGGCGGCTGGTGCGCGGCAAAAACCCGGTCTGCGTGACTTTCGAGCTGCTTCTGACCGAAAGACAGGGGGCGGCCTCATGAGTTGCGCGGTGCAACTCCACCGCCCGCCTTACCGTACCTCACGCCGCCTGCGGCTTTTCCGCAGGCAACCATTCTTCCAGCGTCACCTCAAAGGTCATGCACACGGGGTTGGCACCGGCGATGAAGGGACCGCCGTAAACCGCGCCATCGGTATCGGCGACAACGCCGGTCAGCGCGGCGCGCAGGGAGCCATCCGGCTGGGCGCGCACCTCACCGGCAATCGAAACGATCTCAACGGCAGGACCGCTTATCTGCAAAAACGCGCCGCTGCGAGTGCCGAGGCACGCATCCACCAGACTGCCCAGCGCGCCGCGCACGAAGGCGTTGCGGAAACCTTCGGCCAGACACAGTTTCTCGACGCCCAGCACGAGATCTTCATTGGGCGCGATGCGGGCATAGGCCACGCGGCCCATGGAGCCGGATTCGACAGTGTTATGCGTGTTCATCGGCGCGCTCCGTGCGGTTCCTGGGTTGAAGAAGGGGAATATTGGTTTCGGGATCGAAGGACTGCTGCAGCACGAAACTGTCGAGCGAGGTCACAAGTGCGGAAATGCCGCCTTCTCCGACGATACAGGATTCCGTCAGCAAATGGCCGCCTTTGACGACACCCGCCGCAGTCCGCATGGCGGCATGGCAATGCACGATCGGCTCGCCCTTCATGCTCCGCCCCAGCGTGGCGTTGCCGAAAACCAGCCAGGCCGCCCCGGCATCGATGGGTTTCGTATAGGCGATGACCGCCCTGCCGGAAGGATCGGGTGGGGCCACGCAATAGGACAGGATGTCGAAATAACCGCCGAGAATGGTCAAAGAGGCATTTTCGATGCCGTTTTCGGCCAAAGACCGCACGATTCCATCATAGAGGCTGCATCGCGGCGCGATGAACAGCCGCAAATGGCGCGCAGACGGCGAGCGCAGGCTGTTGATACGCACCGGCGAAGAAATACCGGGATGTATCAGCGTTCTCGGCCTTGGAAAATGCTGTTGCTGTGTTGGTGCCATGCCTGCTCCTCCCTGCTGCCTGTACCTTGCAGTACGGTACTCAAAGACCAGCCAAAGGTGCTTTCGAATGGCGCCGCCAAAGTGCCCTTCGGAAAACACTTCTTTCGCAAGCGGCCCCACGGACGGCAGATTTTTTTGCGATATATTTCAGGGAGGCCGGCATGACGAAGCCGCTGGACAGAATTGACCGCAAAATATTGCAGGCCCTGCTGGAGAACGGCAGGCTGAGCAATACGGAACTATCGGAAAAGGTGGGGCTGTCGCCCAGCCCTTGCTGGCAGCGCGTCAAGCGGCTGGAAGACGAAGGGGTCATTCGCGGCTATACCGCCATTCTCGATCAGGCCCATCTAGGACTGACCGAGACGGTGATCATTGAGGTCATGCTGGAACGTCACGACGATGAGGTTCTGGAACGTTTCGGTAAGGCCATGGCCGCTCTTCCCGAAGTGCTGGAAGCCTATCTGACGACCGGCGAATATGATTATCTCATCAAGGTGGCGGTGGCGGGAACCGCGGGCTACGAGCAGTTTCTGCGCCGCAAGCTTTACAAGATCGAGGGCGTGCGCCATTCCCGCTCCTGTTTCGCACTTAAATGCCTCAAGCACACATTGTCAGTCGTGCCCGATGCCGAGCCTCCGTCTGGTTGAATGGGCCTTACCGGGGACAGGAATGGTACGGTGGAGAGATTTTCGCACTTTGCCAGCCCTTGAAACCATTCCGACGGGCGGCTTTTCCGTTACGGGCGCAGAAGCAGCGTCACCGACCAGATGACAAAGGCGGCAACCGCGATCTTCCAGCAATCGCCTCTTTTTTTCAGGCCCGGCAGACCAAGCGGCCGGATGATCTGGACCACCATGGCCAGCAGTAAAAAAAGGCCGATCGCCTTTGTCATTTATTGAGCCTTTTCTTTATTTCTGCATCGTCACAGGCTGGACATTTTTACCGTTCACCAGAAGAGTGCAACTCATTCGGGTAACGCCCGTCCTATGACCTGTCCGACCGTCCGTCCGAACGCATGAGAGTGTTTTCATGAGCAGAAATCTTCTACCCGTATTCGCTCTTTTATCCAGCACTCTGTTTCTTTTTCTCGGCAACGGCCTTCAGGGCCTCGTGCTGCCGGTGCGTGGTTCGGCGGAAGGTTACTCCAATGAAATTCTTGGCTTTCTGGGCACCTCCTGGGCAGCGGGCTTCGTCGTCGGCTGCTTTGTCGCGCCTGCCATAGTGCGCCGCGCTGGCCATGTGCGGGCATTCGGGTCCTTCGTGGCGCTGGTGTGCCTGACGGTGCTGATGACCGGCCTTATCATCGACGACACCTCATGGATCGCGCTGCGCGCGCTTACCGGTTTCTGCACAGCCGGAACCTCGATGATCATCGAAAGCTGGCTGAACGAGCGCGCCACCAATGAAAGTCGTGGCATGATCTTCTCGCTCTATATCGCCATCACGCTGCTCGGCGTCGTGGCGGGGCAGATGATCGTGCCGATGGGGGATATCAGCAATACCTCGCTGTTCATGATCTGCGGCATCATCTATTGCATCGCCATTCTGCCGGCCACACTTTCTAAAGCGGCGAGCCCACAGCCGTTGCAGAAGGTGAAGCTGGATCTGCCGGCCCTTTACCGCAACTCACCGGTTTCCTTCATCGGCATTCTGATGATCGGCATTGCCAATGGCGCTTACGGTACGCTCGGCGCCGTCTTCGGTGCGCGGGCAGGGCTGGACCCGACCATGATCGCCATCATGGTGTCCGTCACGATTTTCGTCGGTGCGCTGGCGCAATTTCCGGCAGGCCGGCTTTCAGACCGGATAGACCGCCGCTATGTGCTGGCCGGGCTGGCCGGGCTTGGCGCGGTCGCGGGCCTGGCTGTCGCGGTGGTCCAGCCGCATGATGTCTATGTGCTGATTTCGATGATCGCCATTTATGGCGCCGCCGCCAACGCGCTCTATCCCATCGCCGTGGCCCATGCCAACGACTTCGCCGCATCGGAAGACTTCGTCAAGGTTTCCGGTGGTCTGCTGCTGCTTTACGGCATCGGCACCATCATCGGCCCGACGCTCGGCGGCGCGATCATGACCCATTTCGGCCCCTATGCGCTGTTCCTGGTGACGGCCGTGGCGCATCTGCTCATCACCGCCTATGCCATCATCAGAAGCCGCCGGCGCGCTGCGCTTTCAACCGAGGAAAAAGACAATTTCTCGACGATGATGCCAACGACACCCTCACCGCTCGTCACGCCGGAAAGTATTGCGCTTGACCCGCGCGCGCCGCAATATCCAGGCGACGATGGCGACTATGTGGAAAAAGGAGCAGGCATATGAGCCTCTTTGACGATGACCGTCCGCAAAAACCGGCAGCGCATGAGATCGGAGGCGATCTCAGCCTTCTTTCCGTGGACGAGCTGAGCAGCCGTATCGATCTTCTGCAAGCCGAAATCACCCGACTCGAAGAGGAGAGGACACGGAAATCCGCCGGAAGGCAGGCGGCGGAAAATCTCTTCCGATCCTGATGCGCACTTCAGAATAGACACACGACTGCACTTCCGCTGCCTTAAGCTAAGGCTCAGCCAGCCCCCAAAAATGAATATTACGGGGCAGTCTTTCGTTTACCATTAACCAAAAATTAAGCTTTCTGAGAGATTACTATACATGTCCAGTTCTTCTGGACCTCAGGCATCTTCTCCATACGGCGAATTGGTCTGATTTTTCTCCCTGTTTTACCTTGAGAGCCGCTTTCGCGGCTCTTTTTTTGCCGCTGGCCGGTTTCCGTAAAACTGTGGGTATTAACCCTTCTTTAATAATTGCCTTGCGCATTTCAGGTAAAGATACCATCCTGAAAACACTAAAGGCCGGAACAAAATATCCGGGTCGTCGTTGCCTGACAGTGTGGTGCGTGAGCAGGGATTTAAAGAAAATGTCGGAACAGGTTTTAAATACCATAAGCTTTGCGGGTCGCGCGGCTGCTTCCAACCAGTTCAAGACCCTCTATACCGAAGGCATGACCTTGGTTGAGGAAACGGCAAGTTATCTCGACGGTGCCGGCCGCGCCGCCTCCAAGGTGCTGCCGCGTATGGCCTCGGTGCTTTATGCGGCGGAATCGATGCGCCTCACCACCCGCCTGATGCAGATGGCCTCCTGGCTGCTTCTGCAGCGCGCCGTCAACAACGGCGAAATGACGCGCGATCAGGTTCTGAACGAAAAGAACAAGGTGCGACTCGACAGCTTCAACGTCGACCGCAACGCGCCCGGCTGGAACGACCTGCCGGAATCCTTCCGCGATCTCATCGAGCGCTCGCTGCGTCTCCAGAACCGCATCGCCCTGCTCGACCGCGAAATCTATCGCCCATCCGAAGCCGCCAAGGTGCCGGACAATGAAAACAGCGTGCAGGCGCAGCTCAACCTTCTGCGCACGGCTTTCTCGATCAACTGAGAAAAGACGACCTTATCCGGACAATTTGAAAAGCAGGCTCACCGGCCTGCTTTTTTCTTTGCGTGCTACGCGGGCGCGAGCGCCATCGCCGAAAAATGGCAACAAAAAAGCCCGGTAAAACCGGGCTTTTTTTAAACGATCCGTCCGCAAGAGGATCAGAGGCCGAGGCCGCCGAAACGCTTGTTGAACTTGGAAACGCGACCACCGCGGTCCATAAGCTGCTGGTTGCCGCCCGTCCATGCCGGATGGGACTTGGGGTCGATTTCAAGGTTCATGACGGCGCCTTCCGAACCCCAGGTGGAGCGGGTTTCGTATTCGGTGCCATCGGTCATGACCACCTTGATCGTGTGATAATCGGGATGGATATCAGCCTTCATGACAATCTTCCTGGTTAAGTGACGTGCGGTCCATTTGCCGCAATTGCGTCAACTGAGCCATTTCAATAAATGAAGCCATAGACCAGATGGGCTATGGCTTCCCAATTCGATGCGGAGCCTATACATGAAGGTCGCCCAGATAACAAGAGCCTGCTATCCCCTTGTGAAAGGAGATGGCCAAAGGGGCGGGAATTTTACCGCACACCGGAAATTCACCCGCAAAAGGCCCAAAACGGCAGGGAATGAGGAGCATAGAGGACGTGGCAGACATTGACGAGCAGAAAGCGGCGAAACAAAGAAGCCTGAAGCCGCTTCTTGGCCTGTTTCCCTATCTACGGCGCTACCGCGGCCTGATGGCGGCCGCCCTTTTCGCTCTCGTGCTTTCTTCCGCCACGACACTCGCCCTGCCGCTTGCCGTTCGCCGCATCATCGATCACGGTTTCCAGACGCCGGATGGCGGCATGATCAACAGCTATTTCGCCATGCTTCTGGCGATTGCCGTTGTCCTCGCCCTCGCCAGCGCCATGCGTTATTATTACGTCATGACCATCGGTGAAAGGGTCGTTGCCGATCTGCGCCGCGATGTCTTTGCCCATCTCACCACACTGTCGCAGCAGTTTTTCGATAGCAATCGATCCGGCGAGCTGACCTCGCGGCTGACCGCCGATACCGTGCAGATTCGCTCGGCTTTTGGCTCGTCCGCCTCGGTGGCGCTGCGCAACATCATCATGTGCTGCGGCGCGGTGGCGATGATGATCTATACCAGCCCCGGCCTTTCCGGCCTTGCGCTGCTTGCCATTCCCTTCATCGTTTTTCCGCTGATCGCCTTCGGGCGCTCGGTTCGCGCCCGCTCCCGCACCACGCAGGATACATTGGCCAATTCCGCCGCCTATGCTTCCGAGACGATTGCGGCGAGCCGCACCGTGCAATCCTTTAATGCCGAGCAATTGGCAAATGCGCGTTATGGCGCCTCCGTGGAAGCCGCCTATCAGGGCGCACGCGCCGCCATCGGCGCCCGCTCCATCCTCACCGCCGTCGCCATCGCGCTCGTCTTCGGCAGCGTCGTCGGTATTCTCTGGTATGGCGCGCAAAGCGTGCTGTCGGGCACTATGACGGCCGGTACGCTCGGCCAGTTCGTGCTCTATTCGGTCATCGCGGCAAGCGGTCTCGGTCAGCTCTCGGAAGTCTGGGGTGAACTGGCGCAGGCGGGCGGTGCGGCCGAACGGCTTTCCGAACTGCTGAACGAGCACTCACCCGTCGCGGAACCCACATCGCCCGTCGCCATGCCGCAGCCGCCGCGCGGCGAGGCGGAATTCGAAAATGTCGATTTCGTCTATCCGCTCGCGACAGGACGGCCGATCGTTTCCGGCCTCTCCTTCAAGGTCAGCGCCGGCGAAACCGTCGCCATCGTCGGACCTTCCGGCGCCGGCAAGAGCACAGTCTTTTCGCTGCTGATGCGCTTTTACGATCCGCAGCAGGGCCGCATCACCGTCGATGGCACGGATATTCGCGACGTCGCCCTTGCCGATCTGCGCGCGCGCCTGTCCATCGTTCCGCAGGATGTGGCGATATTCGCCTCCTCCATTCATGACAATATCGCCTTTGGCCGACCTGACGCGACGCGCGAGGAAGTGCGCATCGCCGCCATCGCCGCACAGGCCGACAGCTTCATCGAACGTCTCACCGACGGATATGATACGCAGGTGGGTGAACGCGGCGTGACGCTTTCCGGCGGCCAGCGCCAGCGCATCGCCATTGCCCGCGCCATCCTGCGCGATGCGCCAATCCTGCTGCTGGACGAAGCCACCTCGGCGCTGGATGCGGAAAGCGAAACGCTGGTGCAGAAGGCGCTCGATGAGCTGATGAAAACCCGCACCACCATCGTCATCGCTCACCGCCTCGCCACCGTACTGAAGGCTGACCGTATTCTGGTGATGGATGAGGGCCGCATCATCGAAGAGGGCACGCATCAGAGCCTCATTCGCCAGAATGGCCTTTATGCGCGGCTTGCCCGGCTGCAATTCCAGACCGGGCCGGACGAATTACGCGCCCAGGCCTAGATCACGCCAGCACTTTGCGCCCCGCGACGCGGCCCGAAAACAGGCAGCCGCCAAGGAACGTACCCTCCAGCGCATTATAACCATGCATGCCGCCGCCGCCGAAACCCGCCACTTCGCCGGCTGCATAAAGGCCCGGCACCGGCGCGCCGGCAGCATACAGCACCCGCGCCTCAAGATCGGTGTGAAGGCCGCCAAGCGTCTTGCGCGTCAGCACATGCAGGCGCACGGCGATCAGCGGCCCCATTGCCGGATCGAGCAATCGGTGCGGTTTTGCCGTCCGCATCAGCCGGTCACCGAGATAACGGCGCGCGCCGTGGATGGCCGTTACCTGCGCATCCTTGCTGAAACCGTTTTCGATTTCGCGGTCGCGCGCTTCTATCTGATGGCGGATATGGTCTATATTCAGCCGGTCGTCGCCGCTGATGGCATTCATCGCTGCCACCAGTTCTTCCAGCGTATCCCGAACGGCGAAATCTTCGCCGCGCTCCATGAAGGCACGCACCGGTCCCGGTGGTTCCTTGCCCAGTCTTTTGAGCAGCAGCCTTATATCCTTGCCGGTCAGATCCGGATTCTGCTCCGAGCCTGAAAGCGCAAATTCCTTCTTGATGATCGCCTTGGTCAGAATGAACCAGCTATGGCCGCTGCCGCGTTCGCCCAGCATTTTTAGCGTGCCGAGCGTATCGAAACCCGGCATGGCGGGGGCGGCGAGGCGGTTTCCATCCGCATCGCACCAGAAGGACGAGGGACCGGGCAGGATGCGGATACCGTGACCCGGCCAGATCGGATCGTGGTTCTTCACGCCCTCGGTATAATGCCACATGCGGTCACGATTGATGACGGCTCCGCCGGCGGTTTCCGTAATGGCGATCATGCGGCCATCCACATGCGCAGGAACACCGCAGACCATGCTGGCAGGAGGCTCGCCCAGCCGTTCCACCGGCCAGTTGCGCCGCACCAGTTCCTGATTGCCGCCGATACCGCCGGAGCTGACGATGACCGCCGCAGCGGAGAAGATAAAATCGCCCTGCTCTTGCCGGCTGCTCTCCTGCCCGCGCTGCACGGGGTCGGCTGCGAGAACCGCCCCTGAAATACCGGTCACCCGACCGTCGGCGATCTCCAGACGATCAACCCGGTGGCGAAAGCGAAAGGTCAGCCGGCCTGTTGCAGCCATGGCCTTCGCCTTTTTTACGAAGGGTGCAAGTACGCCTGGACCCGTGCCCCAGGTTACATGGAAACGCGGAACGGAATTGCCATGGCCGTGGGCGAGGCTGCCGCCGCGCTCAGCCCAGCCGACAACGGGAAACCAGCGCATGCCCATGCGGTGCAACCATTCGCGTTTCTCACCGGCAGCAAAATCGAGATAGGCTTCCGCCCAGCGACGCGGCCAATAATCCTCCGGGCGGTCGAAACCGGCCGAACCGAACCAGTCCTGTCTTGCAAGATCGAGACTGTCTCGCACGCGCATCCGGCGCTGTTCGGGACTATCGACGAAAAACAGTCCGCCCAGCGACCAGAAGGCCTGCCCGCCAAGGTTCTGCTCGCCCTCCTGATCCACGACGCAGACGCTTAAACCCCGCTCAGCCGCCTCGGTTGCCGCCACCAGCCCGGCAAGCCCCGCGCCGACAACAATCACATCGTAGCCTTCCATCAGCCCCTCCCAGATATGACGGAATTACTTTTACGCAAACGTAAATTTACTTTCATCAGAAGGCAACCGCGATGACGCGGTCCGCGATTTCAGCGCTCGGTGAGCTTGAGTTCGATACGGCGGTTTTGCTGCCGTGCTTCCGGCGTATCGCCTTCGGCAATCGGCTGATATTCGCCGAAACCGGCGGCGACCAGCCGATTTGCCGGCACGCCCTTGGAGATCAGGAATTTCACCACCGAGGTGGCGCGGGCAGAGGAGAGTTCCCAATTGTCCCGGTAACGCCCGGAACCGGAAAGCTGGACATTGTCCGTATGGCCATCCACGCGCAGGACCCAATTGATCTCCGCCGGGATTTCCTTGGCGAGATCGAGCAGCGCGACAGCCAGCTTCTCCATCTCCGCCTGCCCTTCCGGGTTGAGTTCGTTGCCGCCGGAGGGAAAGAGCACTTCGGACTGGAAGACGAACCGGTCGCCGACGATGCGGATGTTTTCGCGGTCCGACAGGATTTCGCGCAGCCGCCCGAAGAAATCGGAGCGATAGCGGTTCAGTTCCTGCACCCGCTGCGCCAGCGCGACATTGAGACGGCGGCCGAGATCGGCGATCTTGACCTGAGAAGAGGCGTCCTTGGCTTCCGATGCCTGAAGCGCGGCTTCCACCGAGGCAATCTGCGCTCTCAGCGCCGCAATCTGCTGGTTAAGCAATTCGATCTGCGCGGAGGCGCGGGAATTGGCCTGTTTCTGGTCGTCCAGTTCGCCGGTCAGGCTACCGATCCGGGCATTGGCGCTTGCGTTGTTGCCCGACCCCGCATCGAGAAGCGACTGCAGGCGCGAGCGCTCGTTTTCGGATGCGGCAAGGGTGGATTGCAGGCTCGCGAGTGCGTCCTCAATATCCTGCTTGTTGCCTTTTTCCATGGCCAGAAGTTCGGTCAGTTCCGCAATCTGGCTGTTGAGACGTGTCAGCACTTCATCCTTGCCGGTGATTT
The DNA here is from genome assembly GCF_053522445.1 of Agrobacterium sp. 22-221-1. Taxonomy (NCBI): domain Bacteria; kingdom Pseudomonadati; phylum Pseudomonadota; class Alphaproteobacteria; order Hyphomicrobiales; family Rhizobiaceae; genus Agrobacterium; species Agrobacterium sp. 22-221-1. The sequence goes on along the minus strand of NZ_JBNWCL010000003.1, from coordinate 197,366 downwards.
CCCGCGACAGAACGAATTGCGCCAGCACGAAGACCGTAAGCAGAAACATGATGGCCATGAGCAGCGTCGAGAGCGCATCGACGAAACCCGGCCAATAATCCACACCCCTGTCGCGGCGGCGGTTGCGCGCAAGCGCCATGGCTACTCGCTCCCGTTATCGTGCCGGGTGCGTCCGGAAGATTTCGTGTCGCTGTCGATCCGCGCCGACAGCCGGTCGAGCGTGCGGCGGAGCGATTTCGATTCTTCCTGCTGCGCTTCGATCCAGTCACGCAGCATCTGCTGTTCGCTGCGCATGTTCTTGACCAGGCCCTGAATTCCTTCGGCAAGGCTGGTCATGGCCGCAAGCGAACGCTCGGTGCTGACCACGGCGCCGGGCTCGCCCTTGAACTCCCGCGGCCCTTCCGTCGTATCCGTCACCGAGGAAAGCCAGTTTTCGAGCTGTGTATAGAAACGGTTCTGGGCGCGACCGGCCTGAAGATCGAGGAAACCGAGAATCAGCGAACCCGAAAGACCGAGCAGCGACGAGGAAAAGGCCGTTCCCATGCCCGCCAGCGGCGCAGTCAGGCCAGCCTTGAGGGAGCCGAGAATATCGTTGCTGTCGCCGGCGCTCGGATCGAGCGACTGGATAACGTTACTGATGGCGCCAATAGTGCCGATCAGGCCCCAGAAGGTGCCGAGCAGGCCGAGAAATACCAGCAGGCCGACGAGATAACGCGATGTGTCACGCGTCTCGTCAAGGCGCGTCGCGATGGAATCGAGGATCGTCCTTTGCGTAACGGCAGAGAGCCGGACTTCGCCACGCTTACCGATCAGCGTGCTCATCGGCGCAAGCAGCTTGGGCGCACGGCCGACCTTTTCGACGCTGCCGGCAGCACGAAAGGCATTGAACCAGCGAACTTCGGAACGCAGGCTCATCGTCTGCGTAAACACCAGAATGATGCCGATGGCCAGCACACCGAGAATAAAGCCGTTGAGCCCCGGATTGGTCATGAAGGCGGTGTGGGCCTGCCGGTAAAGAATGGCCGCCAGAAAGCCCACGAGGATCAGAAACAGAACCATCGTCCAGAGAAACGGTGTCGGGCTGGACAGCTTGTGGCTGTATTGCCGTGTGGTCACCGGTTTCTCGACGCCAAGATCGAGCAGCTCCGAATCCGCCATAACGTTCGCATTCCCTCTGGTCAGCTATCCAGCGGAAGCTATTTGAAAATTGCGACGATTTGAAGCGAAAAGCCGGTCTTTCGTCACAGGCGTTTCACGAAAACAGCCTGGAACCGGATGACGGAAAACAAAAACACCCGGCGAATATTCGCCGGGCGTCTAAAACTTGCAGAAAACGGCAGGTTTTCCGCCGAAAACCAATCAGCGGCCCGGAATGGGACGGTTGGCGACCTCAACGAGCGCCTTGTGGATATATTCGTTGCCGGCAGCGACGGAGCTGCTGCCGAAGATATCCGTGCCGCCCTTGATGTCGGAGGCGAAACCGCCGGCTTCACGAATCAGCACCAGGCCTGCCGCCATGTCCCAGGGCGAAAGATCGGCTTCCCAGAAACCGTCGAGACGGCCTGCGGCGACATAAGCGAGATCGAGCGAAGCCGCACCCATGCGGCGGATGCCGGCTGCCTCACCCATAACGTGGCGAAGTTCAACGAGGAACTTGCCGTGATTGCCGCGGCCGAGATGCGGCACGCCGCAGCCGATGACGCAATCGGTCAGCGCCTTGCGCGCAGCGACGCGGATGCGGCGATCGTTGAGGAACGCGCCGCCGCCGCGCTCGGCAGTGTAGAGTTCGTCGGTGGCCGGATTGAAGATAACGCCGGCGACGACTTCACCGTTACGCTCGAGCGCGATGGAAACCGCGAAATGCGGAATGCCGTGCAGGAAGTTGGTGGTGCCATCCAGCGGATCGACGATCCAGCGATGTGCGCCGTCCGTGCCTTTTTCCTCGCCGCCTTCTTCACCCAGGAAGTCATAGGTCGGGCGGGCCTTCATCAGCTCGTCGCGCACGATCTTCTCGGCTTTCAGGTCCGCCTGCGAGACGAAATCGCTCGGTCCCTTGACCGAGACCTGAAGGTTCTGCACTTCACCGAAGTCACGCGACAAAGACTTACCCGCCTTGATGGCGGCCTGAACCATGACATTGAGAAGGGCTGAACGGGCCATCGATGTTGTTTCCTGGAAAGCTTGCGAACCGCCCGGAAGCTCACCGGGCAGGCACGTCATTATTTTCTTGAATTGAAAGTTTGCGGTTCAAGACCACAAAACGCGCGGAAATTCAAGGCAAAAAGCCCATGGGTCAACGCCGGCGTGGCAAGGCTACCCTTCCATCACGTCGGGCGGAAACGATTTGCGGCCTCAATCGCCTTCTTCTGTTGCTCGTCGGTGATGCCGAGATAAAAGTCCTCGAGAGACGGATCCTTCAACCCGGCGCGGCGGGAAAGCACATACCATTTGGCCGCTTCGACCGGATCGGGCCGGGTGCCGAGCGCCTGAATGTAAAGATGCGCCACCTTGTTCTGCGCCACGACATTGCCGCGCTGTGCCGCGCCGTAGAGCCAGCGGAAGCCCTCATCCAGATTGCGCTCGCCGCCAAAACCATTGACCAGCCAGATGCCGAGATCGACCTGCGCGGTATCGTATCCAGCCTTCGCGGCCCGTGTCAGCCAGTCCCGCGCCTTTGCCTTCTTCTCGGCCGGCACATCCTTGAGCGACCAGTAAATCTGCGACACCGCATATTGCGCATCGGCAATGCCCTGTTCAGCGGATTTCTCATAGAACGGCAAAGCCATCAGCAGGCCCTTGGCGCCGGGATTTTCCGAAACCAGTATCTGACCCCAGTTGAACTGGGCAGATGCGTTGCCGGCTTCCGCCGCACGGCGCATGAAATCGTCAGCTTTCGCCTTGTCGCGGGTGACGAATTTTCCCTCCATCAGGATCAGCGCGAATTTGAACATGGCGACGGGATCGCCACCCTGAGCCGCCTGCTGGTACCAGAAAGCAGCCGTCTTCTCGTCACGGGCGATGCCCAGACCACGCGACATCATTTCCGCCACCAGCGTCTGGGCGGCTGCGTCACCGTTCTGCGCGCGGTTCAGCGCCTTGTCGAGCGCCTGCACATATTCGCCGCGCTGGAAATGCCCGTAAGCTTCGTCCACCCGGCCCTTGAATTCCTTTTCAGGCGGCAGCGCCGGCAATTCCGCGCCCATGCGCTGATAGACATTCACGCCTGCAGAGGGCTGCAAGTCCTTCTGCTCTTCGGATTGCACCCTGCCCTGACGGGTCGGCTGAGCCTCATTTTCCAGCTGGCGGGACAGTGCATTGCTTTCGCTCTGCGGCCCGGACTGGGCAAAAGCGACACCCACCGGCGCGCCGAAAGCGAGCGCCAGCAGCGAAACGGAAAGGCAGAGGTGAACCGAGCGCATGATCATCGCCTGTATCAACCGTCAAACCGTGGCGCTTTTTCGTCAAGCAGGGCGTTGATTTCAGAAACGGCCTGGGCAGCGCCACTGGCGTTATCGAAAACGCCGCTGCGCATCGCCACGAACTCCACACCGGTTTCGGCCACTGCAACCACCGAGGACACATCGGTACCACCCATGACGATGGCCGGGATTTCGATCATCGAGGCCCACCACTCGCCGAGCGCCAGGTTTTTGGGGTGCGCTTCCGGCTTGATGTCGCCTTCGAGCTTTCCGAAAAACACATAATCCGGATTGGCCTCGCCCTGCTCCAGCGCCTTGTGACGGTCATCCGCATTGCCGCCGCCGACGATGAGCTTCGGCGTGAATTTTTCCACGGCCTCGGCAAGCGCCTCGCCATTGCCAACCACATGCAGGCCATCCGCCTTCACGCGACCGGCAACGCGGCTGTCACCGGCGATGAGCGCTGCCGCACCTGCCTTCTGGACAACCGGCACGATCAGCTCGGCGCGTTTCTGGAAAGCGGCGTCATCCAGACCATATTGCGGAATGATGACGGAAGCGACATCGCCACCCCGCAATGCGTCTTCCACCTCTGTCGCCTGCTTTTGCGCGTCGTCCGATTGCGGAACGATCAGGACAAGGCGGCAACGATCTTCAACTAGGGTCATCGGTTCGTCCATTTCAGACAGAAGACGCCTACCGCGCAATCTGCACTCGTTTTCATATGACAAATCCGATAAACCGGACCGGCGAAAGGATCAACCGTCCATCCATGCTCACCGATTTTCATTTTTATCTCGTCGCCATCCCCGCAGTCGTGCTCGTCGGCCTTTCCAAGGGCGGGCTGGGCGGTGCTCTCGCTCTTATGGGCGTGCCGTTGATGGCGCTTGCCGTATCGCCCGTGCAGGCGGCGGCCATCTTCCTGCCGATTCTGATCGTCATGGATATCGTGGCGCTTTTTGCCTGGCGGCACTACAACCACCGGGAAACACTCCTCATCATGCTGCCGGGTGCAATCGCCGGTATCGCGCTCGGCTGGGCGACCTCAAGCCTCATTTCCGCGGACGCCATGCGTCTCGTCGTCGCCTCTGTCACGATCCTGTTCGTGCTGCGTTATTTCTATGAGAGCTTCAAAAGCCGCAAAGGCCAGGAAATTCCGGCCAAGCCGCAAAGACCGGCGGCTGCGACCCTCTGGTCCAGCCTGTCGGGTTATGCGAGTTTCGTGGCGCATGCGGGCGGTCCGCCCTTCCAGATCTATGTTCTGCCGCTGAAGCTCGATCCGAAGACCTATACCGGCATGAGCGTGCGCTTCTTCGCCATCATGAATGCGATCAAGCTCATTCCCTATTTCGCGCTCGGCGCGCTGGACGCCACCAACCTCAAGACATCGGCGAGCCTGCTGCCGGTGGCGATGCTGGCGACGCTTGCCGGCGCCAGGGTGGTGAAATATCTGAAACCCGCCGTGTTCTACCCACTCATGTATGCCATGGCGCTGATTGCGGCGCTTAAACTGCTGTGGGACGGACTGCCGTTCTAAGTCCGACAATAAAAAAGCTCTGGCAGCAGGTTTTCGCCGCCAGAGCTCGAAAGGCTCAGACCGTCGACCCTTCATTCATCGAGGGCCGACGGTCTGGCATAAATCAATGTCTTGTCGAGGCCTTGAGCCTCTGCAGTTCATCCTTCAGGCGCAGTTTTCGACGTTTAAGGTCCGCGATCTCTCTATCGTCAGACGACGGGGAAGCAAGAATACTTTCGAGCTCCTCCTCCAGAGCACCGTGTTTCTTTTCGAGCGATGCAATATGAGCCTGAATGGTCATGCGGCACGTCCTTCCTTTTTGAACCTACCTCCAGCTCTCCATCGCTGGAGTTTCAGGTTTGCGACGACAATGTGACACGGATCGACCGGCTTGTCGAAGGCGAAATGAAGGCAATAAGTGGGCAATTTGGTCGCAAGGGATAACTTCCCGTTACCGCGATTTGATGATAGAGCCTCCAGAACGGATGACATACGCGCCGGACACTCTCCGGCTGGCATAAAATGGGGATGACGAGATGCCCGATCAGGACCAGGCGGACATCAGGCTCACGCTGGCGCGGCTGCGCCAGGAGCATGAGGATTATGACGCGGCGATCAACGCGATGATCCAGACCAGCTGCGATGCGCTGAGAATACAGCGCATGAAAAAGAAGAAGCTGGCCGTCAAGGACAAGATGACCCAGCTCGAAGACCAGGTCATTCCCGATATCATCGCCTGAGCCCGGAGACATTACGTGACAGCAGAAACGCCCCCCGTCGCCATCATCATGGGCAGCCAGTCCGACTGGGAGACCATGAAGAACGCCGCCGATACGCTGGATGCGCTCGACATCGAATACGAAGCCCGCATCATTTCCGCCCACCGCACCCCGGACCGGCTTTATGACTTCGCCAATGGCGCGAAGGACGAAGGCTTCAAGGTCATCATCGCCGGTGCGGGCGGCGCCGCCCATCTGCCGGGCATGACGGCCGCCATGACGCCGCTTCCGGTCTTCGGCGTTCCGGTACAGTCCAAGACCATGTCCGGTCAGGACAGCCTCTATTCCATCGTGCAGATGCCCGCCGGTATTCCGGTCGGAACGCTCGCCATCGGCAAGGCCGGCGCGATCAATGCGGCCCTTCTCGCCGCCGCGGTTCTGGCGCTGAGTGACGAGGACCTCGCCGACCGGCTGGATGCCTGGCGTGCGCGCCAGTCGGCGGCTGTCGCGGAATATCCCATGGACAGCGCCCAGTGACGACAAAAGTGATGGCAAAGACGACCAACCTGACCATCGGCATCATCGGTGGCGGGCAGCTCGGGCGTATGCTGGCGATGGCGGCAGCCCGTCTCAACCACCGTACCATCGTACTGGAACCGCAGGCCGATTGTCCGGCCGCGCAGGCCTGCAACGAGCAGATCGTGGCGGAATATGACGATGAAAACGCGCTTGCGGAACTCGCAAGCCGTTGCGATGTCGTGACCTACGAATTCGAGAACGTGCCTGTCGCGGCTGCCGAAAAGCTCAGCCTCTCCGTTCCCGTCTATCCGCCTCCGAAAGCGCTCAGCGCCTCGCAGGACCGGTTGACGGAAAAACGCTTCCTCAACGGCTGCGGCATCCCGACCGCCGATTTCCGCGCCGTGGACAGCCAAGAAGAGCTGGAGGCCGCATTGGCCGCCTTCGGCGGCAAGGGCGTGCTGAAAACCCGCCGCATGGGTTATGACGGCAAGGGCCAGCGTCTTTTCCGCGGTGGGGAAGACCTTACAGGCGCTTTTGCGGCGCTCGGCGGCGTGCCGCTGATTCTCGAAAGCTTCATCTCCTTCGAGCGGGAAATTTCGATCATTGCCGCCCGTTTCCAGGACGGCGCCGTTGCCTGTTACGATCCCGCCGAGAATGTCCATCTGAACGGCATTCTACACACGTCCACCGTTCCGGCCGCACTTTCTGACGCCGCCAGGGAGGTTGCCGTGCAATCGGCGGAAAAGCTTCTGGCCGCGCTCGATTATGTCGGCATCATCGGCATCGAGTTTTTCGTCCTGCCGGATGGTTCGCTGGTCGCCAATGAAATGGCACCACGCGTTCACAATACCGGCCACTGGACGGAGGCGGCCTGCGTAATCTCGCAATTCGAACAGCATATCCGGGCCGTATCGGGCCTTACGCCCGGCAGCACGGATCGCCATTCGGATTGCGTCATGACCAACCTCATCGGCGACGACATCGACGATGTGCCGGCATGGCTGTCGAAAAAAGACTGTCTCGTGCATCTCTACGGCAAGACGGAAGCACGGCCGGGCCGCAAGATGGGCCATGTGACCGAGCTTTTGCGCACAGGAAAAGCCTAGTCTTTTAAGGCAAAGACACGGGCAAGTGTTGACAGGCAGGGCTCAAACGGGTATCTGCCTGCCAACCGAAAAGAGCGCGCCCCGTTGCGCGCTTTTGATTGTTTGAATAAGCACGGCAGAAACCGTGCAAAACTGCGGACCAGTAAAATGAAGATCAAGAATTCGCTTAAAGCGCTTAAGGCCCGTCATCGCGATAACCGCCTGGTTCGCCGCAAGGGCCGCGTCTACATCATCAACAAGCAGAACCCGCGCTTCAAGGCTCGTCAGGGCTGATTGACTGCGACTGCGGTTCGCGATCAGGCTCGCGGATCACTTTGTTGACAGAGCAGAAGTTTGCATTTGATATTGGGCGCAGTCGGGTTAAGCTTTAACCCATGCGCCCAAATCGTTTTTGCACGGCTATCATCCTCGCTCAGGGCTTCCTGTTTTCAAGCCTCCCGATTCCGGGAATGGCTGCCATTGCCCATGCGGTGGACGGGCAACCGCCTGCTGTTGCGGACTCCGCGCCTTCACCCGCCAAGACGATCGACACGCTTTTCGCATCGCTGAAAAAAGAACGGAATGCGGTCAAGGCGCGCAGCATCGCCAACCAGATCGCCTCCGAATGGAATGATTCCGGCAGCGCAACGATCAACCTGCTGATGCAATGGGCGGGCGAAGCCGCAGACGAAAAGCGCAACGCCGCCGCTTACGATTTTCTCGACCAGGTCATTCTGCTCGATCCGGACTATGTGCAGGCGCCCTATCGCCGCGCCATGGTGCATTTTGCCGATGGCGACACCCGCAAGGCAATGGCGGATATCAACCTAACGCTGGAAAGGGAGCCGCGCTATTTCCCGGCGCTGGCAAGCCTCGCCAACATCCTCGAAGCCTCGGGCCGGGAGGAGCTGGCGCTGAAGGCGTGGGAGCGTTATCTGGCGCTTTACCCCGCCGACAAGGACGCCCGCAAGGAGGCCGTCGACCTTTCGGAAAAGCTGGCAGGCACGCGCGGCTGAATTCGCAAGACGCTCAAACAAAAATCGCCGCAAAAGCGGCGATTTTTCATTGAGGCGTTTCCACCCGATCATTCCATGCCGAGCGCGGCCATATAGGTCTGGAGAATCGTTTCCTCCTCGATGCGCTCATTGGCATCCTTCTTGCGCAGGCGAATGATGGTGCGGATCGCCTTGGTGTCGTAACCACGGCCCTTCGCCTCGCCCATGACATCCTTGATATCGCCCTGAATGGCGGCCTTTTCTTCTTCGAGGCGCTCGACGCGCTCGATGAACTGGCGCAGTTCCGCGGCGGCGACGGTTTCGGTGGTGCTGGTATCGTCCATCATGTCATCCTTTATTGACGGCCCGAATGCGAGCCTTGTTCATTATTTCCGGGCGAAGCCTTCGCCGGTCGCTGCCGGCAGGCAGCAGAATTCCGGCCTGTGAACTGCCCACTGAAAGGCGTCGCGTCAAGTCGTTTCCGTCGATCGGGGTTATTCCCTGGGCCTGTTCTGCTCAAAGGCGGCTTTCTGGGTATCACTCGCCTCCACCTGATATTTTTCCTTCCAGTCCTCATAAGGCATGCCGTAGACGATTTCCCGGGACTCTTCCTTGCTGAGCGGAACACCGGCCTCCTCGGCCGCTTCCCGGTACCAATTGGAAAGGCAGTTGCGGCAAAAGCCGGCGAGATTCATCAGGTCGATGTTCTGCACGTCGTGACGTTCGCGAAGGTGCTGCACGAGACGGCGAAATGCCGCCGCCTCGAATTCGACCTGCCAATTGTCGTTTTCATTCGTCATGGCAAAACTCCAGGCTCAATAAGGGCCGGTGCGGGAGGCGAACAGCTGATATTCATGCAGGACGGGATCGTCGTTCATTGCGGCGAAAATGGGAGCGAGCCGGTCCGACCATTCGGCGATCCCCTCTTCATTCGCGATCAGATCCTGCCGAACCTCGAGAAGCGCATGCGGTATGCCCTTCATCATGCAATGGCGATACATGGTATCTCCCTTGAGCGCTCCGTCATAGGGTTCGTTGTCACCGACGAGGATGTCGCCCGTGGCGCGCAGATGCGCCAGAAGCGGATCGACCGCACGATGATCCGTATCCCACAGAACCGCCGCATGCCACGGCCGCGGCGTTTCCTTCCAGAACGGCGTGTAAGAATGCAGCGACAGAACCAGCGGCGCTTCTTCCGAGGCCTCGGCCACGCCGGTCAGCACACGGTCCACGGCATTGTGATAGGGCCGGTGAAAAATTTCGATCCGCTTCTGCCATTCCTCGTCCGAAATCGGATGGTTGCCGGGGATGATCGCTCCGTCCGAAATCTTCATGATGAGAGTGGGATCGTCCTCGCCGCGATTCGGATCGATCAGCAGCCGGGAAAACCGCCCGAGCACCGCCGGCACGCCAAGGCGCGCGGCAAGTGAGCGCGTCAGCCCCTCTATACCGATATCAAATGCGATATGGCGATGAAAAGCGGTTTGCGGAAGGCCAAGTTTGCCGTAGTGTGCCGGCAGGAGGTTCATGGCATGGTCCGCCAGAAGAACCATGCCTTTGTCATAATCGCCTTCTATGATTTCATAGGGTATGAAGTCGTTCATCGATGATTTTCTGGGGCAGGATTGAGGAGAGAAGCTTGATGGCATGGCTTGAGGCCGGGCGCAAGTTGCGGCGAAAGAACAGCCATCTACCTTATCGCACTCACGATCCGACGAACAATATAATCGATTAAAATCGCGTTGACTTTCTTGGGCGGCCACGCCAAGAAGTGTGTTCATTATAACCATGGAATCCGGATGGAAGCCGTGACTCAGTCATCTCTCGCTCTTCCTCGCCACTTTCGGCATATCGCCCGTCTTTTTTCCGCAGCGGCATTGTTTCTGACCCCGTTCATGATCGCGGCGCCCGCGCATGCGGATTTTCGCGTGTGCAACAGCACGCAGAACCTCGTGGGGGTCGCAATCGGCTACCGGGCACAGGAGGGCTGGGTCAGCGAAGGCTGGTGGCAGGTCCCCTCCTCGACCTGCGCGACGCTGATCGAGGGTGAGCTGCAGTCACGTTATTATTATCTCTATGCCGAAGATGCCGCCCATGGCGGCCGCTGGACCGGTGACGTCAACATGTGCGTGGCGGAAAACGAGTTCAAGATCAACGGCGTGGACGATTGTTTTGCCCGCAGCTTCCAGAGAATGGGTTTCAAGGAATATGACACGGGCAGACAGGGCAGCTGGATGGTCCAGCTCTCCGATACGCCAGGCACACAGGGAAATCAAAACTGATGAAGCGTAACCGCAAAGTCAAAATTCTTGCAACTCTCGGCCCGGCCTCTTCCGAAGAGGCGATGATCGAGAAGCTGCATCTTGCTGGCGCAGATCTTTTCCGGATCAACATGAGCCATGCGAGCCACGACGTGATGCGGACGCTCATTCAGCGTATCCGTTCCGTCGAGAGCCGTACCGGCCGCCCCATCGGCATTCTGGCCGACCTGCAGGGTCCCAAGCTGCGCGTCGGAAAATTCGCCGAAGGCAAGGTCGAACTCGTTCCGGGCCAGACCTTCACGCTGGACAATAACGACACGCCCGGTGACAACACCCGCGTTTTCCTTCCCCATCCGGAAATTCTCGAAGCAGTCAAGCCCGGCCATCGCCTGCTGATCGACGACGGCAAGCTGCATCTGCGCGCTGAAAAGAGCGACGGCAAGAGCATCGTCACCACCGTCATTTCCGGCACCCGCATTTCCGACCGCAAGGGCATCAGCCTGCCGGATACGCTGCTCGGCGTTGGCGTTCTGACCGACAAGGACCGGGTCGATCTCGATGCCGTTCTCGCCACCGGCGAAGTCGACTGGGTGGCGCTTTCCTTCGTCCAGCGTCCGGAAGACCTTGCGGAAGTTCGCAAGATCGCACGCGGCCGCGTCGGCCTGATGTCCAAGATCGAAAAGCCGCAGGCTGTCGAGCGCATCGAGGAAATCATCGAGCTTTCCGACGCACTGATGGTCGCACGTGGCGATCTCGGCGTCGAAATGCCGCTGGAAGCCGTTCCGGGCATCCAGAAGCAGCTGACCCGCGCCTGCCGCCGCGCCGGCAAGCCGGTCGTGGTCGCCACGCAGATGCTGGAATCGATGATCACCGCGCCTGTGCCGACCCGCGCCGAAGTCTCCGACGTCGCCACCGCCGTCTTCGAAGGCGCGGACGCCATCATGCTCTCTGCTGAATCCGCCTCCGGCGACTATCCGGTCGAAGCGGTTTCCACCATGGCCTCCATTGCCAGCACGGTGGAGCAGGACCCCTATTATTCCAATATCATCTATGCGCAGCGCGCCCAGCCGGAACCGACCGGCGCCGACGCCATTTCGCTTGCCGCCCGCCAAATCGCCGAAACCCTGAAGCTTGCGGCAATCGTCACCTATACGTCCTCGGGCACGACCGGCCTGCGCGCCGCGCGCGAACGACCGCAGGTTCCGATCATCGCACTGTCGCCGATCATCCAGACCGCCCGCCGCCTGTCGGTCGTCTGGGGCCTGCACTGCGTCGTCACCGGCGATGCCAGCGACCTCGACGACATGGTGAACCGCGCTTGTCGCATCGTGGTTTCCGAAGGTTTCGGCAAGCCGGGCGATCGTATCATCATCTCCGCAGGCGTACCGCTCGGCACCCCCGGCGCGACCAACATGGTCCGCATCGCCTATATCGGCTCAGACGGCCAGAGCGGCGTCTAAAGCTTCCATATCCCGCATAAAAAACCCGCCGGTAACGGCGGGTTTTTTGTTGGCCTCTCGGCCGTCTTACTTATGAAAGCAGGCTCAGTGCATCTTCACCGGCGTGCTGAAGCGGCTGGATTCGATGGCCACTGCACCGGGCTTGAAGCTCGCCGAGGTGGCGGAAGCCGACATGTCGTTGCTGAGCATGCGGTTGGCGACAACACGCGGCGCCTTTACCGAGCGTCCGGTCGTACCCTTGTTCTGATTGAGCGCCCAATCCGAAATCAGATCCTGCGTCAGGCGTCCACCGCCCACCATGGCCTGCTGGGAAACGGCGGCATCCTGCCTGCTCGGGCGCGAACCCTTGGTCGGCATGCCGGCGCTGAGACCGCCATTGATGGCAGGCTTCAGGTCGAAAGCATCACCGAAGCCAGCCTGCGGTTCGGCCTTGGCCGTTTCGGCGGGTGCGACGGTAACCTTGTGGTTGACGGCGGCCGGGAATGGCGCGGCTGTCGGCATGGCAGCCGACTGGACCTGCGACCGGGCGGCCTGACCGCTCTGCTCAAGAGCCGCGACCACCGTCGGCGAAAGCGTATCCTCCTGCGCCTCGGCAAGATCGTCCTCACCTTCTGGATCGGCATTGGCCGCCGCCAGCAGGGCTTCCGCCACGGCCGGACGATTGGCGGGAACCGGAACAGAGGCAAGTTCGCCGGTCGCAGCCGGTGTCGCACCATCTGCGGAAGCCGTCAGGATCGATCCTTCCGCATCACCTTTCATGCCACGCGGCCCGAGAAGTGTGGGCACCGGCACGGACACCTCAGCCAGATCGGCAAATTGCTGGCGCTCGGCCGGCGCGGAAGCCGGAGTCGGCGTGGTCGCTGCCTGCAGGGCATCCTGTGCGGCATTGCGGGCCGGAGAATAAAGCGCGGTCGCAAGGCCTGTATTGGCCGGCGGCTGGTTACCGAAGGCAGGTCGGGCCGTCGGCAGCGGCGCATCGTTCACGCCAGGAAGCGCCTGTGCCGAAGCAACTGCAATGGTGGGTTCAGGCTCGGGAGCCGCCTGCTGCGGCGCCGCCGGACGGGCGACAGCCGGGCGTTCTGCGGGCTCCGGCGCTGCGATGCTATCGGGATCTTCATCCTCGTCGCCGCCACCGCCAAAGAGGGCCTGCAACAGGGTCTTGCGCTTGCCGCCGCCAGATGAGGCAGGGCCGGCACCGGCGCTGGAAGCAACCTGAATGGAGGAGGAGCTGACGCGCTTCTTGTAATCGGCGAGCGCCTGCTCATAACCGGGAAGCGGCTTGCCGTCGGAAGGAAGATGCAGCGTATTGCCGTTCGGGAAGATGCGGACGAGTTCCTGGCGGCTCATGCGCGGCCAGGCGCGAACGCCGCCGACATCCATGTGCACGAAGGGAGAGCCCGACGTCGGATAGAAACCGACGCCACCGATCTGCATCTGCATACCGATTTCACGAAGGCGGGCAAGCTTCACACCGGGGATATAAAAATCCATGGCCTTGCCGAGCATGTGCTGGCTTTTTTCCGCGACACCCTTGGTGCGCGTCCGCAGCAAACCGTTGGTCTCCGGCGAGCGGAAGGCCGAAACGACGTTGATATAGTCGGTCGCGCCGCTGCGGCGATAAACTTCCCAGACGAGATCGAAAAGGCGCGGGTCCATGCGTGTCGGCTGGTTGCGCCGCCAGTCGCGCAGGAACCGGTTCAGTTCCTGCAGACCTTTCTGGTCATATTTTCCATTGCGCTTGAAGGTGATGACCGCCTTCTCGCGTGTATGGATATAATACAGTTTGAGGCTGCGCGTCTCGGCGGCGGCTTCCGTCGCCGAAACACCTACGAAAGGCATTGCGGCGAGCATCAGGCAGGCAAAGGTGACAGCGCGCGCCGACAGCTTCGTGCATATATCCTTGATCAAGCCGCGCGCGATCTTTGTCGAAAGCGCGTTATTCCGATGCAGATATGGCAATTCGATCCCCGCCTGGAAGACAATTTCTGTCACATTGCCTCAAATGAACGTCAAATACGGTGACACGATGGCAAAATTGCCACACACATACAACCTTCCTCTACATAGTGAATCAGCCACTAACAAGAGGTTTATAGACGGTAAGCGGATATCCTTGCTCAGAAGTTAACGAATTTACGATCTGCCTTCGAATGCGGGGTTTGTGCGCTCAGGCTGCATCTCGAAGGGGATCGTCGGGATCGATGCCATAATCCTTCAGCTTTCGGTAAAGAGTCGAACGGCCGATACCAAGCTTTCTGGCGACCTGGCTCATCTGCCCGCGATAGAAGCGCAGGGCGAAACGGATAAGCTCCTCCTCGATCTCGGCCAGTTTGCGGATATTGCCCGATTCATCCATGCTGGAGATCAGGTTTCCACCCCGGTAGATGGTGGTGGAAATATCCGACGGCTCCTCAATCACAGCGTGGTTTTCAGCGGCCGGTGGCGGGGCCGGTGAATACGCCGCAAGCTTCAGCGACGCTCCCGATGGTGTGCGGATGACATCGTCGGCATCGTCGCCGGTCGAAAATTCCGGCAGCTGAAGCGCGATCTGCGGAAAATCGGAATCCGACAGTTCCTCGCCCTGCGAGAGCACTACCGCACGGAAGACGGCGTTTTCGAGCTGGCGGATATTGCCCGGCCAGTCATAGGCCGTCAGCAGCGCCAGCGCGCTGGCGTTGAGGCCGACGGGATTGGGCAATTTCTGTTCCGCCGAAAAGCGCTCGGCGAAAACCCGCGCCAGATGGGGAATATCTTCCTTGCGGCGGCGCAGCGCCGGAATGGTGATCGGAAAGACGTTGAGGCGATAATAAAGGTCTTCGCGGAAGCGACCTTCCTTCACCTCTTCGATGAGGTTCTTGTTGGTGGCGGAGATCAGCCGCACATTCACCTTCTGCACCCGCGCGGAGCCGACGGTTTCGATTTCGCCCTGCTGGACCGCACGGAGCAGCTTCACCTGCACGTCCAGCGGCAGATCGCCGATTTCGTCGAGGAACAGCGTGCCGCCATCCGCCTCCATGAATTTGCCGACATGTTTTTCCGTCGCGCCCGTGAAGGCTCCCTTTTCGTGGCCGAAGAGGATGCTTTCCACGAGATTATGGGGAATGGCGCCGCAATTGACGGTGATGAACGGCTTGCTCGCCCTGTCGCCGGCCGACTGGATGGCGCGGGCGACCATTTCCTTGCCCACACCGGATTCGCCTTCCAGCACCACGGGAATGCTGGACTGGGCGGCGCGCTGCGCGAGTTCAATGACCCTCAGCATTGCGGGGCTTGCGGAAACGATATCGGTAAAATTCACTGCATTGCTCCGTCCGCGCCGGCCCGTGCGGGCCTTTGCCTCTCTCCTGTCGAGCTTGAGCGCATTGGAGATGGCAGCGCCGATCCTTTCCGGCGAAACCGGCTTGACGACAAAATCGAAAGCGCCGGCGCGCATGGCCTGCACAACGGTATCGATGCCGCCCTGCCCCGTCTGGACAATGACGGGAACATCGGTGCCGAGTTCGCCGATAGCTTTGAGAAAGGTAAGCCCGTCCATTTCAGGCATCATGAGGTCGAGGACGATGACATTGATCTCGCCGCTATATTGCTTGAGCAATTCCAGCCCCGCCTTGCCGTTTTCGGCGAGCAAGGCGAGATGCCCATAACGTTCCACCGCATTTTTGAGCAGGCGGCGCTGGACGGGATCATCGTCTATCACGAGAACATGCGCGGTCATTTTTAGCTCCGGTTTCCGGTTTATGGACCTGCTTCATGCGGTCCCTTATTCCGCACTCTGGCATGGGAGACTTGAACATCCAGTTTTGAGAATTGCTTGCATTTTATCCATTGTCGCGGGAAACAAGGTCCCCATATGCTTCGCACGCATAATCAGAAGGACACGTTCGATGACCCTCAACCGCCCTACCCCGCAACCCGTCTTCTCCCTTGCCGAAACCGCCGGTCCTGCGCTTGGCGATCTGCCCGGCTGGAAGCTCTCGGACCTCTATCCGTCAGGCGATTCGCCGGAATACAAGGGTGATCTCGACAAGGCGGCGTCGATGGCGGCGGCTTTCGAGAAGAAATGGAAGGGCAAGCTTGAAGCTGCCGCGAAGGCCGCCGGCGAAAAGGGCATTGGCGCTGCGCTCAAGGAATATGAAGCGCTGGACGATCTCATCGGCCGCATCGGCTCCTTTGCCGGGCTCACCTATTTTTCCGATACGTCGAACCCGGCAAACGGCAAGCTTTACGGCGATGCCCAGGCGAAGCTGACGGATATTTCCTCCCATCTCCTGTTCTTCACCCTTGAGCTCAACCGTATCGACGACGCCACGATGGACGCCTGCATGGCGAATGACGCCGTAGCGGGTCACTACCGCCCATGGCTGGTGGATTTGCGCAAGGACAAGCCGCACCAGCTCGACGACCAGCTGGAACAGCTTTTCCTCGAAAAATCGATGACCAGCGCGGCGGCTTTCAACCGCCTGTTCGACGAGACGATGGCCGATCTGCGTTTCGACATTGACGGTGCGAGCCTGCCGCTGGAAGTGACGCTCAACATGCTGCAGGAGCCGGAGCCGGAAACCCGAAAGAAGGCGGCTCAGGCGCTGAGCGCCACCTTCAAGGACAATCTGCGCGTCTTCACGCTCATCACCAACACGCTCGCCAAGGACAAGGATATTTCCGACCGCTGGCGCAAATTCGAGGATATTGCCGATAGCCGTCATCTCGCCAACCGCGTCGAGCGCGAGGTGGTCGATGCCTTGGCGGCGGCGGTCAAGAAGGCCTATCCGCGCCTCTCGCATCGTTATTACGCCATGAAGGCGAAATGGCTCGGCATGGAACAAATGAATTATTGGGACCGCAACGCGCCGCTTCCCGATACGTCGAACACGATCATTCCCTGGGATGAGGCAAAGGACACCGTGCTTTCCGCCTATGGCAATTTCGCCCCCGAGATGGCCGATATTGCCCGCCGTTTCTTCGATGAAGAATGGATCGACGCGCCGGCCCGCCCCGGCAAGGCGCCGGGCGCCTTCGCTCATCCGACCGTGCCCTCGGCCCATCCCTATGTGCTGGTCAACTATCTCGGCAAACCGCGTGACGTGATGACGCTTGCCCACGAACTCGGCCACGGCGTTCACCAGGTTCTGGCCGGCGAACAGGGCGCTTTGATGTGCGCGACGCCGCTGACGCTTGCCGAGACCGCCTCCGTCTTCGGGGAAATGCTGACCTTCCGCAAGCTGCTCGACGACACCAGGGATATCCGGGAACGCAAGGCTATGCTCGCCCGCAAGGTCGAGGACATGATCAACACGGTCGTGCGCCAGATCGCTTTTTATGAATTCGAGCGCAAACTGCACACCGCCCGCAAACAGGGCGAACTGACCTCCGAGCAGATCGGCGAATTGTGGCTGTCCGTTCAGGCCGAGAGCCTGGGCCCGGCGATCCGGATTTCCGAAGGCTACGAGACATGGTGGACCTACATCCCCCATTTCATTCACTCGCCCTTTTACGTTTATGCCTATGCCTTCGGCGACTGCCTGGTGAACTCGCTCTATGCGGTTTACCAGAAGGCCGAAACGGGCTTTCAGGAGAAATATTTCGAGCTTCTGAAGGCGGGCGGCACCAAGCACCATTCGGAGCTTCTGAAACCATTCGGCCTCGATGCGACCGATCCCTCCTTCTGGGATAAGGGGCTTTCGATGATCGAGGGGCTGATCGACGAGCTCGAAGCGCTGGATAATAAACAGGCTTAATCTCTTCCGCCGGCAGGGCTATCCTATTTCGGACAAGCTTTGCCGGTTGATATTGCCGGCGGAAGACACCGGCAACAATTCAGGCGACGAGCACAGGCAATGAAACGCAAACCCGCCGATCTGACCTTGAGGGAAACCCTGCGCTGGGAGCCGCAGACCGGCTTTCAGCGCATCGACCAGCATATGCGCCGATTGCTGCGCTCCGCCGACGCGCTCGGTTTTCGCGCGCCAGTCAATGCGGTTCAGGTGCTGGAAAAGAAGGTGGGCGGCGAAAAGCCGCTCTGCGTCAGGCTGGTCATGAACTACAAGGGCGAACTCGATATCGAAACCGCCGACTTCCAGCCCTTACGGCAGGATGCCGTCTGGCGGGTTCGCATCGCCCGGCAGACCACGCTCGATTCCTCCGATACCTTTTATCGCCACAAGTCCTCACGCCGCGAGCCCTATGATGCCGCCCGGGCCGAATTTTCAGCCGGGGAGGCCGACGAGGTGCTGCTGCTCAACGAGCGCGGTGAGTTGTGCGAGGGATCGTCGACCAGCATTTTCGTCGAAATGCCGGATGGGCAATTGCTGACGCCGCCGCTCGACAGCGGCATTCTGCCGGGTGTGCTGCGCGCCGATCTGATCCGCGAACGCAGGGCGCGCGGACAGGCGCTGAAACCGGAAGACATTGCCGGCCGGAAACTCTTCGTCGGCAATTCGCTGCATGGATTGATTGCGGCGGAACTCGTCTAAACAGTCACCGCCAGAAGCCGGTCGCGGCCTTTTTCCTTGGCCGCATAAAGAGCCTGATCGGCCCGCATGAAAACATCGTCGGCGCTTTCGGGTGCGCGATAGACCGTCAGCCCGGCTGAGCAGCTATAGGAAAAATCCGGGAATTCGGAGAGGGGCCTCGAAAGGCGCACCTTCTGCAGCAGCCGTTCGACGATCTCCCGGCTCTCAGCCACCGTGCTGCGCGGCAGGATGAGCATGAATTCCTCGCCGCCGATCCTGCCGAAACAATCCACCCGCCGGATGACGGAATGGGCGATGCCGACGAAATCGCGAAGCACCGCATCCCCGCATTTATGGCCGAAACGATCATTGATCTGCTTGAAGAAATCGATATCGAGCGTGCACAGGCAAAAGGGCATTTCCAGCCCCTTGGCAACCCGCTCCACCTGCAAAGCCAGCTTGGCGAAGACGAAACGGCGATTTGCCGTTCCCGTCAATTCATCCGTCTGCGAGGCGCGGACTGCCAGATCCCGATCCTGCCGCAGCGTTCTGTAACCCTGGCGCAATTCGGTGACGTCGCTTGCAACGCACAGCATCCAGCCATCCTGCTGCACCGTTTCCGTCATCCAGAACCAGCGGCCGTCATGCATATCCATCTCAAAGGCGCGGTAAGGCAGCTTGCCGCGCCGGGACTGCGCCGACAGCAGCCATCCCTCGAAATCATTGTTGCGGACGACGACACCGGTGCGCAGCCGATGGTTCAGCCGCATGATATCCGCCCAGGTCGGGAAATCGCCGGCGGCGAGCTGAAAGCTTTCCCGAAACGACGGATTGGCATGGCGCAACCGGTCCTCGGAATCGTAAAGCGCAATAAGAACGGGGGTGGCACTCTGAAGCGCTGCGACACGCTCGATAAGATTATTCAACAGGCAACTCCCCCGTGATGGCGAAAATTCCCCCGTCGTCATCCGGCCAAAGCCCCCAAGCCTTTGGACATAGAGAGGAAAAGAAGAACTTAATTATAAACGCACTCTCTAAAATGCGAAGAGGCTGAATGCGGTGGAAAGGGTGCGCGCGACCGTCTTGCCGTCGCCATCGTCATATGTCCGTCATCCACCTGCCCTTTATTGTGGCACGCTTTTGTGATCTAGCTTACTTATTGGCTGAAAAAGGAAAATTGACGAATGACGGATGCAAACCACCCGATTTACGGCGATATTGACGGCCCCATCATCATGATCGGCTTCGGCTCCATCGGGCGCGGTACTCTTCCGTTGATCGAACGTCATTTCAATTTCGACAGGACCCGGCTCGTCGTCATCGACCCGCGCGAAGACATCGCCGCCTTTCTGGCCGAGAGGAACATCCGCCATATCCAGACGCATCTGACCAAGGAAAATTACCGCGAGATTCTCAAGCCGCTCCTCAAGGGCGTTCAGGGCCAGGGCTTCTGCGTCAATCTTTCGGTCGATGCCGCCTCCGTCGATCTGATGCGGATCTGTCGCAAGCATGGCATGCTTTACATCGACACGGTCGTCGAACCCTGGCCCGGGTTTTATTTCGACGCCGATGCCGACAATGCGGCCCGAACCAATTATTCGCTGCGCGAAACCATGTTGAAGGAGAGAGCGCGCAAGCCAGGCGGCACGACGGCGGTTTCCACCTGCGGCGCCAATCCGGGCATGGTGTCCTGGTTCGTGAAACAGGCACTCGTCAATCTCGCCAAAGATACCGGCCTCGACATCGAGGAGCCGCAGCCGCATGACCGCGATGGCTGGGCAAAGCTGATGAAGCGGCTTGGCGTCAAGGGCGTTCACGTGGCCGAACGCGACACCCAGCGGGCGAAAGAACCCAAGCCCTTCGGCGCTTTCTGGAACACATGGTCGGTCGAAGGTTTTATCGCGGAAGGTTTCCAGCCTGCCGAACTCGGCTGGGGAACGCATGAAAACTGGATGCCGAAAAACGCGAAAAAGCAGAAAAAGGGAAGCAAGGCGGCGATCTATCTCGATCAGCCCGGCGCCAATACGCGGGTACGGACATGGTGTCCGGGCCTTGGGCCGCAATACGGATTTCTCGTCACACATAACGAAGCGATCTCGATTTCCGACTATTTCACCGTCCGCAACGAAGATGGCGACGTGACCTACCGGCCGACCTGCCATTATGCCTACCATCCCTGCAATGACGCCATTCTTTCCCTGCATGAGCTTTTCGGCAATGGCGGCACCCCTCAGCCGATCCAGCATGTGCTTGGCGAAGACGAGCTTGTCGACGGCGCCGATGAACTCGGCGTTCTTCTTTATGGCCATGACAGGAATGCCTATTGGTATGGCTCTCGGTTGAGCCTACAGGAAGCACGCTCCCTCGCCCCCAACCAGAATGCGACCGGATTGCAGGTCAGTTCCGCTGTGCTCGCGGGCATGGTCTGGGCGATTGAGAACCCGCAGGCCGGTATCGTCGAGGCGGATGAAATGGATTACCGCCGTTGCCTTGAGGTGCAGCGCCCCTATCTCGGACCCGTCGAGGGACATTATACCGACTGGAAGCCGACCGATGGCCGCCCCGGCCTGTTTCCCGACAATATCGATACGTCCGATCCCTGGCAGTTTCGCAACATCCTCGTGCGCTGACGGGACGGAGTCTCATATTTGTCACGCCGGGGCTTTCCTGCACGACATCAGGAACCGGGGAGAGCGAACAACGTTGCCTTGAAATAAGCAACGCTTCGCGGCATGGTCGAAGCACAGAAGGTTTCATCGAATCGCAGGAGAACAGGCTCATGAACTTCAAGACAAGCGCTGCTTTGCTTTCAGCCGCCATCGCGGTGTCTTCATGCGTCGCGCCGGGTCCCTCCCAGCAGACCTCGATGGCGCCTTCGCTTGCCCGCGGCCCGGCCGTCGACGGTCGCTGGATCGACCGCAACGGCATCGTATCGACGTTCCAGAACGGCGCCTTCTCCACCCGTTCGACCGACACCAATACGCTTCTGGCTTCCGGCACCTATGTGACGATTTCGCCGACGCTTTACGAAATCAACATGACCTCGCTGGTGCGCAACACGCAGTCGCGCGTCAACTGCGCCCTCGTCTCCCCGTCACAATTGAACTGCACGACGGACACGAACAGCCAATTCTCGCTGACGCGCCAAGGCTGATAACGTCACCTTTTCAAAGAGATGATCTTCTGGAACGCACGCCTCAGGCGTGCGTTTTTGTTTATTGTGCGCCTGTCATAATTTCGCTTGCGGCGATTGCCGCTAAATGGAAACATCGCGCTTTGAAAGACTGACATGATTTCAGATTAGAAAATGAGCACGGCCGGAGGATGATCGACCGGCCCGGGCTTCCGCTTTGAACAGGAGAGAGGGACCATGAAGAAAATTTTGGGACTGGGCATGCTGAGCGTTTCAGCGATAACGCTTTCGGCTGGAGCGGCTCTGGCCGATTACGAGCTCAACATTCTTCACATCAACGATTTTCACTCCCGTATCGAATCGATCAACAAGTTCGACTCGACCTGCTCGGCGGAAGAAGAAGGCAAAAACGAATGCTTCGGCGGCGCCGCCCGTCTTCTGACCGCAATCAATCAGACCCGTGATGCCCTGAAGGCTCAAGGCAAGAATGTCCTCCTGCTCAATGCCGGCGACAATTTCCAGGGATCGCTGTTCTACACCACCTACAAGGGCACGGTGGAAGCGGAAGTGCTGAACGCCATGAAGTTCGACGCCATGACCGTCGGCAACCATGAGTTCGACGACAGCGAGGACGGACTTGCCGGCTTCCTCGACAAGGTGCAGTTCCCCGTCGTGACCGCCAATGTGGTGGCCACCGCCGCCTCGAAAATCGGCGACCGCGTCAAGCCGTCCATCGTGCTCGAAGTCGGCGGACAAAAAATCGGCATCGTCGGCGCGGTCGCCAACGACACGGCTGAACTGGCAACGCCCGGTCCCAATATCACCATCGCCGAAGATGTCGCGAAAATCAGCGAGCAGGTGCAGAAGCTGAAGCAGGACGGCGTCGACAAGATCATCGCGCTGACCCATGTCGGCTATCCGCGCGATCTCGAATTCATCGCCAAAATCCCTGACGTCGACGTCGTGGTCGGCGGCCACACACATACGTTGCTTTCCAACACCGACCAGAAGGCCGAAGGTCCCTATCCCACCCTCGTCGACAATCCCGGCGGCTACAAGGTTCCGGTCGTTCAGGCCGGGCAGTACAGCAAATATCTGGGCGACCTCAAAGTGGTCTTCGACGACAGTGGCGTGGTCAAGGAAAGCAAGGGCGATCCAATCCTGATCGACTCCTCCTTCAAGCCCGATGAAGCCACGCTGAAGCGCATCGATGAGCTGAAGGCGCCGATCGAGGCTCTGAAATCGAAGGTCGTCGGCTCTTCGGAAGGCCCGATCGAGGGAGACCGCAAGGTTTGCCGCGTGAAGGAATGCTCCATGGGCAATCTGGTGGCCGATGCGACACTTGCCCGCGTCAAGGACCAGGGCGTGACCATCGCTTTCGCCAATAGCGGCGGCCTGCGCTCCTCCATCGATGCCGGCGATGTCTCCATGGGCGAAGTGCTGACGGTTCTGCCGTTCCAGAACACCGTCGCGACCTTCCAGCTGAAGGGTGAGGACATTCGCGCCGCCCTCGAAAACGGCGTCAGCCAGATCGACGACGGCGCGGGTCGTTTCATGCAGGTCTCCGGCCTGAAATATTCCTTCGACCGCTCCAAGCCGGCCGGCGGCCGGGTCGTTTCGGTCGAGGTCAAGGAAGGCGACGCCTTCGTGCCTCTCGATCCCGCCAAGACCTATATCGTCGCGGCCAATAATTACGTGCGTACCGGCGGCGACGGCTTCAAGGTCTTTGCGACCAAGGCCATCAACGCCTATGACTTCGGCCCCAACCTCGAGGAAGCCGTTGCGGCCTATATCACCGCCAACAGCCCCTATAAGCCCTACACGGATGGCCGCATCAGCGAAGTAACGCCTGCCGGTTATGTCGCTCCGGCAAAGCCTGCGGCACCTGCGCCGGCCGCAACCGCACCTGCGCCGGCCGCCACACCGGCCCCCGCTCCCGCGGCACCTGCTGCCACAGCACCGGCCGCCACGGCTCCGGCCGCGACGACGCCCGCCGCAGCCGCTGCTGCCGCCAGCAAATATGTCGTTGAAAAGGGCGACTCGCTCTGGAAGATCGCAGCGGAGAAATATGGCGACGGCGCTCTCTGGAGCAGGATTGCCAAGGCAAACACGCTGAAGCATCCGAACCACATCGAGATCGGCGAGGAGCTGGAACTGCCGGCTCAATAAGCCGGACGGGAACAGACAGGGCAATTTGCCGCAGACAGAAAGCCGGCCCTCGGAGATCGGGGCCGGCTTCTTATTTTCCTTTTAAAAACAAATCTTTACAGATCAAATTTTGGCAAAGGACATCCTGCAGCGCCCCCCGCCCCGGAAATAGCCTCCGCCGGTGGTTTAATCCTGAAAAATTTCGTCTAGAACACGTGAACAAATTGACGGCACGAGCGTATAGCTCGGGCATTGCCGGTCCAACCGTCGCGGTTTGCGTTCGGCACGCATAAACAGAAGATGGAGCGTTTCCGCCCTTGTCCGAAACGGAACCGCTCCTCACGCAACCAGTCCGAGTTTCAGGGTGTCATTCATGGCGACAGAACTATCCGCACTCCCCGCAAACCATGCCCGCACGGCATTTGGCAAGGTCGGCGTCCTGCTCGTCAACCTCGGCACGCCTGACGGTACGGACTATTGGCCGATGCGCCGTTATCTGGCGGAATTCCTGAGCGACAAGCGGGTAATCGAATGGTCGCGTCTCTACTGGTATCCGATCCTTTACGGCATTGTTCTCAACAAGCGCCCACAGAAAGTCGGTAAGGCCTATGAGGAAATCTGGAACCACGCGCGCAATGAAAGCTATCTGCGCACCTATACTCGCAGCCAGGGCGAGCTGCTGGCGGAAGCGCTGAAGGATCTGCCCAATGTCGCGGTCGACTGGGGCATGCGTTACGGCCAGCCCTCCATCGCCTCGAAGATCGACGCGCTGAAGGAACAGGGTTGCGAAAAAATCCTGCTTTTCCCACTTTACCCGCAATATGCTGCATCGACCACGGCAACCGTGAACGACAAGGCTTTCGAGCATCTGATGAAGCTGCGCTGGCAGCCCGCCATCCGCACCGTACCGCCCTATCACGACGATCCGGCCTATATCGAAGCGCTCGCCACCTCCGTCAAAAACCATCTGGCGACGCTGGACTGGGAACCGGAAATGCTGATCACCTCTTTCCACGGCATTCCGCAATCCTATTTCAAAAAGGGCGACCCCTATTATTGTCACTGCCAGAAAACCGCCCGGCTGCTGCGCGAGGCGCTGGGGCGGACAGAGAAAAACTTCATGATCACCTTCCAGTCGCGTTTCGGACCGGAAGAATGGTTGCAGCCCTATACCGACAAGACCGTGGAAAAGCTGGCCTCGGAAGGCATCAAGCGCATCGCCGTGATGAATCCCGGCTTCGTTTCGGATTGTCTTGAGACGCTGGAAGAAATCGCCGGTGAAGCGGGCGAGATTTTCCTGCATAATGGCGGAGAGAAATTTACCCATATTCCCTGCCTGAACGACAGTGCCGAGGGCATGAATGTTCTCGAAAAGGTTGTGCGGCGGGAGTTGCAAGGATGGGTGTAATCTTGCCATAACGATGCCGGGGTAAAACCCGGACGGTTCTGATCAGGAGGAAAAGTGATGATTGCATTGGGCGGTTTCGACATCGTCGTCATGGCAGCGGTGGTTCTCGTTATTCTGGTGCTGTTTGCCGGCATCAAGACCGTGCCCCAGGGGCATCGCTATACGGTTGAACGGTTCGGGCGCTACACCCGCACACTCGAGCCGGGCCTGAACCTCATTGTGCCGTTCTTCGAAACCATCGGTTCGAAAATGAACGTGATGGAGCAGGTCCTGCATATACCGACACAGGAAGTCATCACCCGCGACAATGCCAGCGTCTCCGCCGACGCCGTCACCTTCTACCAGGTCCTCAATGCCGCGCAGGCCGCTTACCAGATCGCCAATCTGGAAATGGCCATCGAAAACCTCACCATGACCAATATCCGTTCGGTGATGGGCTCGATGGACCTCGACGAATTGCTGTCGAACCGCGACGCCATCAACGATCGCCTGCTGCGCGTGGTGGACGAAGCGGTGGGACCATGGGGTATCAAAGTCACCCGCATCGAAATCAAGGACATCGCACCGCCGAAGGATCTCGTCGATTCCATGGCGCGGCAGATGAAGGCCGAGCGCGAAAAACGCGCGCAGGTGCTGGAAGCCGAAGGCGCCCGCAATGCCCAGATCCTGCGGGCGGAAGGCGCAAAGCAATCCGCCATTCTGGAGGCGGAAGGCCAGCGCGAAGCGGCATTCCGCGATGCCGAGGCGCGCGAGCGTCTGGCCGAGGCCGAAGCCAACGCCACCCGCATGGTCTCGGAAGCCATCGCCGCCGGCAATGTCCACGCCATCAACTATTTCGTCGCCCAGAAATATACCGAGGCTCTGGCGGAGATCGGCACGGCGAAGAATTCCAAGATCGTGCTGATGCCGATGGAGGCTTCGGCGCTGATCGGTTCCCTCGGCGGCATCGGCACGATTGCGAAAGAGGTTTTCGGTGACAGGGGCGATGCGCCGACTGCGCCTGCCGCCTCCACAGCGTCCCGCTCCGTGCCGCCGACGCGGCCTTCCGGCCAGAGCATCAACGTCACGATCCCCGGTAATCCCTTCGGCTCTTCATCGGAGAAGTGATGATGTTGCAACGGCTTGCCACTGAGCTGGGACCATGGAGCTGGTGGATCGTCGCCTTCGTGCTTCTGGCCGCCGAACTCATCGCTCCCGGCGTGTTCCTGATCTGGATCGGCCTCGCCGCGCTGGTTATCGGCGCGGTCTCGCTGCTTTTGTGGGATGCGGCATTCTGGGCCTGGCAATTGCAGCTAGTGCTGTTTGCCGCGCTTTCCGTCGTCTTCGCCCTGCTCGGCCGGAAATATTTCGGCAGGAACCGGGCGGCAAGCGACGAACCCTTCCTCAACCAGCGAGAGGCAAGCCTTGTCGGCCGCACCGCGACCCTTCAGGAACCGATTGTCGAAGGGCGTGGCCGGATCAGGCTGGACGATACCTGGTGGCCGGTCAACGGCGAAGACCTGCCGGCCGGCACACGGGTGAGGATCGCTTCCGCACGCGGACGAACGCTGACAATCGAGCCGTTAGACCGATAGGTTTCAGGATCAGCTTTTTTCAGGATCGGCGGTGGCGTCAAGCCACGCCAATTCTCAAGAGATCGTGGAAATGCACCAGCCCGATGGGCCGGTTGTCGTCATCGATGACAATCAGCGCGCCAATGTGGAATTTTTCCAGCGTCGCCAGTGCGCTGGTCGCCAGCACCGATTTTTTGACGGTCTTCGGCGTGCGGGTCATGATGTCATCGACCGTCATCTCGGCGAGGTTGCGTGACAGGTTGCGCGCCATATCGCCCTCGGTAACGATGCCGCACAGGCGGCCATCCTCGTCCAGAATGCCGACGCAGCCGAAATGCTTGCGGGAGAGAACCCCGACCGCTTCCGGCATGGCTGTTCCCTTGTTGACCAGCGGCACACGATCGCCGGTATGCATGATATCGCTGACCAGCGTCAGGCTCGCCCCCAGCTTGCCGCCGGGATGAAACACCTTGAAATCGCCCGCCGTAAAATTGCGCGCCTCCAGCAGTGCAACGGCAAGGGCATCGCCCAGCGCAAGCTGCATCAACGTAGAGGTCGTGGGCGCAAGGCCGAGCGGGCAGGCTTCCTGCTCATTGGGAACCAGCAGCACGATGTCGGAAGCTTGCGCCAGCGATGAATTCTCCGAACAGGTGAGCGCGATCAGCGGAATGGAGAAACGGCGCGAATAGTTGATGATGCTGCGCAGTTCCGCGCTTTCGCCGCCCTTGGAAATGGCCAGCACCACATCATCGCCGCCGATCATGCCCAGATCGCCGTGATTGGCCTCTGCCGCATGCACAAAAAAGGCAGGCGTTCCGGTGGAGGCGAAGGTGGCCGCAAGCTTCGCGCCTATGTGGCCGCTTTTCCCAACCCCGGTAATGATAAGACGGCCATTCGACTGGCCGATGGTCTCGATCGCCTTGCAGAAGGGCTCGGAAAGGCCGTTCCTCAGAGCATCCTCAAGGGCGGCAAGGCCAGCCCGCTCCATCGAAATCGTCCGCACGGCGGATTCGATGGCATTGTCTTCGACCAGTTTGACGGCGCGCGTAATCATGGCCGACTGTTACTCTTTCAGTCGGAATAAGTCCACTCTCCAGCCGGCCAGCGCCGGGTTTTAGTCGATGTCACCCGAAAATGTTCGACGGTCTCGGGACAGCGACATGTCATCAATGACGTCGATCCGGCGGAGAAATCTCCTCCATCGTTCCAAGTCGCTTGAAAGGGATGTTTTCCTCGTCGACCAGATATCGCCCGAGCGTCCTTACCCATGAGACCGAGCCGTCGCTGCGGCGCACGGCATATTCCTGATTATAAAAACTCGCGGCCTTCAGGGTGATCAATGCCGTTTCGATCACACGGTTTCGATGATCCAGGTCCACTTTTTCAAGCATCTGAAAAATGCTGATGCCCTGCATCGCCTGCCGCAGTGGAATCCCGAAGAGTTCAGCACATACTTCGTCTAGATAGAAACGGTCATTGGTAATATCCCAACAATAAAAACCGACCTGCTTGGTGTTCAAAACGGGATTCATGAAACGACGCTGTCACACAAAATAAAATTCAATACCACTTGCTGAGCAATAGAAGATCAGCCCCTATAAACTATAGGGCGATTCCGTGCCGAATTGAAACGTTTTAATCTTCTCATATTAGGAATATTTTTCATTCTTGACCATTTTCCTCCAGTCATAGTGACGGGTGAAATCGACCCACCGGGTCCGATGATCGGCGTCGTTGGCTTTGCGCCCCTGCCATAACACTGAAATCCCGGCGATCTTTATCAACTGTTAACCATAAAAAACCTATTGTTAAAGCGATGTTAAAACTTGCGTCGCCTGTCTGGTCCCTGGTTTCTTCACGTCATTTCATCGGCCTGTCACTCATCGGGCCTGAGGAGATGTCTTGGTGGCCCTTCGATCCGGCATCGGCCAAACTCGCCGGGTGAAAAGGAATGAACGTGAAGGGCACCGCCACACGTCTGCCGACGTCGCGGAAAGCAGCAACCCTGCTGCTCGCCTGCACGATTTTTTACCCGCAGGGAAACACCTTCGCGCAGACTGCAACGACAGCCATACCCGTCTTGCCGGGCAGCGCTTCTGCCGTCGACGGAACAGCTTCACCCACGCCGGCGACGGACAATGGGGTGAGCACTGGCACTGGCACTGTCCCGGCCACAGCTACGCCCACGCCCGCACCGCAACTCTGGCGTCCGTCCAACAATCCCGGCGATCCGATATACGAACAGCAGGACGAAGCGGGCCAACCCTATGCCGAGGCCGAAAATCCCTATGAGCCGACGATGGACGGTGGCGAAAATCCACGGATAGCGACCGAACCCGGCCAGACGCCCGGCATCCGGCTCGGCACATTCCTGCTGCGGCCTTCGATCAGCCAGACGATCAATACGGAAAAGCAGACGAATACCGGCGGTCCTTCCAGACGCAATTATCTGACGACGGGCATACGTGGTACGCTCACCAGCGACTGGTCCCGTCACGCCTTGACGGTGACGGGCGATGGCGCCTGGGAGAGAAATTTCGGCAGCGACAAGGACGGCGAAGAGCCCCGGGCAAAGATAGAGGCCGATCTGCGCCTTGATCTCGGCGAAGAAACGACGGCCAATCTCAAGGCCGGTTATGAATTCAGCCGCGAAGACACGACGGACCCCAATGCTCTCACCGGCGCTGCCGTGCAGGGCGGCGAACACCGCTTCACCACCAGCGCATCGATAGAGCGGGATTTCGGCAAGCTGCGCGGCCTGGCGGCGCTCGATCTCTCGCGCACGGTCTATACGGATGCGAAAGGCGTCGACGGCCGGCCGATCAGCCTCAGCGACCGCGATCAGAACGGCGCGAACCTGCGTGGACGCATCGGTTATGAATTGTCGCCGGCGCTCATCCCCTTCCTCGAATTGAATGCCGGGACGACCAAATATGACAGGCGTCTCGACAATTCGGGCTATGCCCGCTCCTCCAATGCCTATGGGGCGAAGGTCGGCGCGGAAGTCGATCTTGGCGAGAAGACCCGTGGCGAGGCCGCCATCGGCTATCTGCGCAAGCAATATGACGACGATCGCCTCGCCTCGATCGGCGCCTTGACGCTGGATGGCGAACTCAACTGGTCACCCCAGCGCGGCACGAATGTCAATCTCGGCCTGCGCACGACGATAGAGGACTTTGCCGGCGGACCGCAGGGTGGCTGGGTTTCCTATCGGCTGGATGCCGGCCTGACCCACGAATTGCGCAGCAACCTCGTTGCCCGCCTGACGGGGCAGATCGTACATCGCACATTCCCCTCTTCCGACACGGAAAATGCCGTGGAATATACCGCAGGCGCCGGCCTGACCTGGGGGCTCAACCGCTATCTCGACCTGACGGCGGATGTCAGTTACCAGTGGACGCCGGTTTATGACAGCAGCGAGCTGCGCGTCGGCGCAGGACTTGTCCTCAAGCGATAGGCTTCGGCCAAAAAGAAATCCCGGCGCTGAGGCCGGGATCCCGTTGTTGTTCTGGTGAATTACTTCAACCCGTCGATCAGAGCCTTGATCGGCTCTTCGATCGCAGGGCGAATATCGCCACGCTCCAGCGCGAAAGCGACGTTGGCAAGGATGAAACCATCCTTGGCACCGCAATCGAAGGTCTGGCCACGGAAATGATAGCCGGAGAATTCCTGCGACTTCGCGAGCGTCAGCATGCCGTCCGTCAGCTGGATTTCGTTGCCGGCACCGCGCTCCTGATTTTCGAGAATGTCGAAAATCTCGGGCTGAAGAATATAACGGCCGTTGATGTAGAAATTCGACGGCGCCGTACCCTTGGCAGGCTTTTCGACCATTTCGGTGATCTTGAAACCTTCGCCCACGGCATCACCCACGCCGACGATACCGTATTTATGCGTCTGGTCGGGAGCGCATTCCTGCACCGCGATGACGTTGCCCTGGGTCTGGTCGTAAAGTTCGACCATGCCCTTGAGGCAGCTTTTCTGCGAATGCATGATCATATCGGGCAAGAGCACGGCGAAAGGCTCGTCGCCGACGATATCACGGGCGCACCAGACCGCATGGCCAAGACCGAGCGGCACCTGCTGGCGCGTGAAGCTCGCGGTGCCCGCCTTGGGCAGAAGGCCGGCCAGCAATGTCAGCTCGGCATTCTTGTTGCGCTCGCGCAGCATCTGTTCAAGTTCAAATTGAATATCAAAATAATCTTCGATCACCGCCTTGCCGCGGCCGGTGACAAATACAAAATGCTCAATGCCCGCTTCCGCCGCCTCATCGACGACGTATTGAATGACCGGCTTGTCGACGACGGTGAGCATTTCTTTCGGAACCGCCTTGGTTGCGGGCAGGAAACGCGTGCCGAGACCTGCGACCGGAAATACGGCCTTCCGAATTTTCTTCTGTTCTACCACATATCCCTCCTGAGAGATAAAACTTGATCACAATCCCCGCACGCTGTTGTTATTTCAAAAATAACAACGTTTTGTAAAGGGTGACGCTACCATCTATTAATGGTAAAGAATTTGTTGACGTTCTTTTGTTATCCATGATGACGCCCGATGCGTTTTCGCAATCGAAATGACATTCGAGAGAACGAAAGACAGACGATGACAAAGATGATCCTTTCAGATGTCCGCAAATTCGGCTGCATGGTGGTTGCAGGCCTGGCAATCTCGCTGGCGCCCGTTTCGGCCCGCGCCGATCAGGGATTCCGTCAGTGGATCAACCAGTTCTATGCAACAGCTGCGAAAGAAGGCATTAGCAAGGCGACCTATCAGAAGGCCTTTGCCGGTGTCAGCGAGCCGGATCCGGATGCGCTGCGCAAGGCCACCTTCCAGCCGGAATTCACCACGCAAATCTGGGATTATCTCGATTCCCGCGTCAATCCTTACACGGTGCGGATCGGCCGCGAGATGAAGATGAAGCACGCGACGACCCTCAACTGGATCGAGCGTAACTTTAACGTCGACAAGCACATCATTCTCGCCATCTGGTCGATGGAATCGAATTACGGCGCGGTTCTCGAAAAACCCGAGCGTCTGCACAACATCCCGCAGGCGCTGGCAACGCTCGCCTATTCCGATCCCAAACGCGCCAAATTCGCGCGCACGCAATTGATCGCCGCTCTGAAGATTCTCCAGGCGGGCGATGTCACGCCGAAACAGCTGACAGGTTCCTGGGCGGGCGCGATGGGTCATACCCAGTTCATTCCCACCAGCTACCTGCTTTATGCGGTGGATGCGGATGGCAACGGCAAGCGCGACATCTGGCACTCCGTTCCGGACGCGCTGGCAACCGCGGCCAATCTTCTTTCCAAGAACGGCTGGGAGCCCGGCCGGACCTGGGGTTATGAAACCGCCGTTCCGCGTGGTGGCGCCCGTTATGAAGGGCAGACGAAGACCATTGCGGAATGGACGAAGCTCGGCTTCGCCCGCCCGAACGGCAAGAACTTCACGCGCGGCTCCGATCGCGCCATGCTGAAATTGCAGGGCGGAGCAAACGGCCCCGGCTTCCTGATGATGAAGAACTTCTTCACCATCAAGAAATACAACGCCTCCGACAGCTATGCGCTCGCCGTCGGCCTGCTTGCGGATGAGATCGCCGGTTATGGCGGCATGCAGCAGAAATGGCCGCGCCCCGATGGGACGCTGGACATTCGTGAAAAATTCGAGCTGCAGACCCGCATGAAGGAACTCGGCTATTATGACGGCGAGGTCGATGGGAACTTCGGCTCCGGGTCGAAAGCCGCCATCAGCGCCATCCAGTCGCGCATGGGTATGGAAACCGACGGCCAACCGTCGCAGCGGTTGCTGAGAGCCCTGCGCAATTGATAATGTGCCGGTGAATTCGGCGGCGGCGTGAACGCCGCCGATGCATCCGGAAAGGTTGATGTCATGAGTAGGAAACCTGCGGCAAAGAACGGAAGAACCGGCTGGCGTTTCTGCGCCGTCCTTCTTTCCGCTGTCCTTGCCGTGCCGCTCGTTCCTTCCGAAAGCTTCGCCCAGGAGCAACGGCGCACCCTGTTTGAAATGCTCTTCGGCAGACCGGTGGGCCGCGATGGCGGATCCGGGCGCGAATACCAGCCCCGCAACCGCCGCGACTTTCCGTCTGCTCCGCGCGAAAGATCGGTCACCCGCCCACAACCCGCCAGAAAAGCGCCCTCGGTGGTGCAGATGCGGACCGCAAAGCCGGAGCCGGCCGCCAAGCTTGAAAATGCGCGACGCGTTCTGGTCATCGGCGATTTTCTCGCCGGCGGCATGGGTGAAGAACTGGTCAATGCCTTCGCCAGTTCGCCTGCAATCGCTGTCGATGTGCGTGCCAATGGTTCTTCCGGCCTCGTCCGTACCGATTATTACGACTGGTTCACCAACCTGCCGCAATTCATCAGCGAGACCAAACCGGCCACCATCGTCATCATGATGGGATCGAACGATCGCCAGCAGATGCAGATCGGCGATATCAGGGAAAAATTCGGCACGGAGGTCTGGTTCAGGGAATATGAGCGGCGGATCGACGAGCTTCTGGCCCTTGCCGGGCGCCAAAAGGTGCCGCTGCTGTGGGTTGGCCTGCCTGCCTTCCAGTCGCCGTCGCTTTCGGCCGATCTCGTCGGTTTCAACCGGCTTTATCGCAGCCATGTCGAGAAATATGGCGGCGAATTCGTGGACGTCTGGGACGGTTTCGTCGATGAGGCGGGAAAATTCGTCATTACCGGCTACGACATGAACGGCCAGCAGGCGCGCCTGCGCGAGGCCGATGGCATCGGCATGACCCAGGCCGGCAAACGCAAGCTTGCATTTTACGTCGAAAAATTCGTGCGCAGGCACCTCGATAGCGCGGGGCCGGACCTCGTGAAACTGGACGGCAGCAATCTGCCGGCGCTTACCTCCCTGCCCGCACTCGGCATCGATGCCGGGCAGGTGCGTACCCAGCCTATCAGCCTCACCGATCCCAATCTCGATGGCGGCGACAAGCTGCTGGGCGATGCCCCTTTGACCGCCGGACCGACACGCGTATCCGTGGTGGAATCGCCGCGCGAAAGGTTGACCAAGCGGGGCGAGATGGCCGATGCACCGGCAGGCCGCATCGATGACTATCGTGTGGCGCCCGATACCACACAGGCAAAACAATAAGCGCTTTCGCAGCGGCCTGACCGCCCCGCAGCGGGCGTAATGTTTAGGCAATCCGCACATGACAGGATAGGTACAGCTTTGCAGGAATGCGGGGGTTGGCCATCCACCATCCCCGATCCCCTTTTTGCATGGCGACATCTATTTGACGGCGACGCCTCGCTTGTTCGTAGCGTCAGCGGCGCCGTCGGTTTTTTGCCTTTCGCCGCGCCCCTTTCCGGAAGGTACGCCGGACAATACCGAGATGAATTCATGCGCCTGCTGCTTGTTGAAGACGAACGCGAAATGGCAGCAGCCCTGTCCGCCGCGCTCCACCGGTTCGATATTATCGTGGATACGGTCGGCACGCTCGATCTTGCCCGTCACGCCATCATGGACGGCGTCCACGATCTTGTCGTGCTTGACCGGCAATTGCCCGACGGTGACGGCATCCAGCTTATCGAAGATTTGCGACTCCTGCCCGTCACCCCGCCCGTCATCGTGCTGACGGCGCAGGGCGCGCTTGTGGATCGGGTGAATGGTCTGAACCTCGGTGCGGACGATTATCTGGCCAAGCCATTCGCGGTCGAGGAACTGCTTGCGCGCATCCGCGCCCTGATGCGCCGGCCGGCCGGCGCCGTGACGATGACGGCAAAACTGGGCAGGCTGGAATTCTGCTTCGAAACCCGCGAAGTGCGCATCAAAGGCGAATTCCTTCCGCTGACCAGACGCGAACTGCTGATCCTCGAAGCCCTGTTGCGGCGACAGGGCAGAACGGTGCTGCGCTCATTGCTTGAGGAAGCCGTTTATAATTTCGACGATGAGATCCAGTCCAATGCACTCGATTCCCATATTTCCCGCTTGCGCCGGAAATTGGCGGCCGCGGATGCGGGCCTTGAGGTCCACGGCATTCGCGGCGTCGGCTACCTGCTGAGGGCAACCTCGTGAAGCTGGCCAGAAGAAAATCGCTCAAGCGCCGGCTCACCATTCAACTCCTGCTGTTCCAGAT
Source organism: Agrobacterium sp. 22-221-1 (assembly GCF_053522445.1). Classification (NCBI taxonomy): domain Bacteria; kingdom Pseudomonadati; phylum Pseudomonadota; class Alphaproteobacteria; order Hyphomicrobiales; family Rhizobiaceae; genus Agrobacterium; species Agrobacterium sp. 22-221-1. The sequence continues at coordinate 162,594 of NZ_JBNWCL010000003.1, read as the reverse complement.
CGGCAGCCTGTTCTTCGTCACTGCCGCCATTGTCACCTATATGTCGAGCGGCGGCGCAGGCAGCGCGCTGCTCAGCCCGGAGGCGGCCCAGATAACCGCCAACGCGATCATACGGAATGAGGACAATCGGCTGGTTCTCAAAGAAACGCCCGAATTCATCAACCTGCGCAGCAATACCTCCGATTTCTGGTTCGTCGCGGTCAGCGAAAAAGGTGAGATCGTGCAGGGCGGACAGGTGCCCGAGGCATTCAGCAACATGGATCAGCAGCTGAGCGACATCAGGGTCTCCGACGTGCGCGACGCGGCGCTGTCCTATTCCTACCTCGCCGTGGTGCGCATCGCCGTCGTTCGCCGCGCTTCGGGGCCGGCGGGAGAATTCGTCATGATCGGCAAAGGCGGGCCGTTCAGCATGACCTTCCCCGTTTTGTTGTTCTCGAACATATTGATCATGCCTGTCCTCATTCTCATGTCCATCGTGACGGTCGTGACCATCCCCTGGATCATCCGCCGGGAATTTCGCGCCCTTTCCACCATTGCCCGCACGGCGGAAACCATCGATATCGACAGACGTGGATACCGATTGCCGGATGGCGATATTCCACGGGAGGTGCAGCCGCTCGTGCATGCCGTCAACGGCGCGTTGAAGCGGCTGGACGATGGCTACGAACGGCACAAGCGCTTCATTCTCGATGCCGCCCATGAATTACGCACCCCCGTCGCCATTCTCCAGACCCGGGTGGAAACGCTGCTGGACGGCCCGGCCCGCAGCAGAATATTGGCGGATGCCAGCCGTATCGCCGTGCTGGCCGAACAATTGCTAGATTTGCAGCGCCTTGGCGGGCAGAAGGCCCCTCTGGTTCCCCTTGATCTTGTCACCCTGTGCAGATCGGTCGTCGCCGATATGGCCCCGCTCGCCATATCACAGGGATATGCGCTGTCCTTCGAACCGGAGGAAGAGCCTATCCTCGCCCTTGCCGACGACGCTTCGTTGCAGCGCGCCCTGATGAACATCGTGCAAAACGCCATCGAACATGGCGGCAATCGCGGCACGATCACGATAAGGGTCGCGGCAAACCGGGTGATCGAGATAGCCGACGAAGGCAATGGTATTCCCGAAGAGGACCGGGAGCTGGTTTTCGATGCCTTCCACCGCCTGCGGCCGAAAGATCGCGGCACCGGGCTTGGGCTCAACCTCGTGCAGGAAATCGTCCGCTATCACGGCGGGGAGATTACCATCAGCGATGCATCCACCGGTGGCGCCTGCTTCCGTATCACCCTTCCCTATTGCTGAAGAAGAAGCCGTCATTTTCGCAACCAAAAGAAAAGGCCTGTTGCATCTGCAACAGGCCTTTTCAGTTCGTATTACCGTCGGTGCTTAGCGCGGAAGAACGGTCGCACCCATCAGCGCTTCATCGATCGCACGCGCCGCCTGGCGGCCTTCGCGGATCGCCCAGACCACCAGCGACTGGCCACGGCGCACGTCGCCCGCCGCCCACAGCTTGTCGACCGAGGTTTTGTAGTCCGTTTCGTTGGCGATCACATTGGTGGAGCCACGACGGTCAGTGTTGAGCGTCAGCTTGCCGTCCATTTCCTTCAGCACGCTGTCCGTGAAGGGACCGGAAAAGCCGATGGCAATGAAGGCGAGATCGGCCTTGATGATGAATTCCGTGCCGGCAATCGGCTTGCGGCGGTCATCCACCTGGCAGCACTTCACGCCGGTCAACACGCCGTCTTCGCCGACGAATTCGAGCGTTGCCACCTGGAACTCGCGGATGGCGCCTTCGGCCTGCGACGACGAGGTGCGCATCTTGGTCGCCCAGAAGGGCCAGACCGCCAGCTTATCTTCCTTTTCCGGCGGCATCGGGCGGATGTCGAGCTGCGTGACCTTCACCGCACCCTGACGGAAAGCCGTGCCAACGCAGTCGGATGCGGTATCGCCACCACCAACAACGACGACATGCTTGCCGCCGGCAAGAATCGGATCGGCCGGCCAGCCGACGCTATCGATATTTTCGCGACCGACGCGGCGGTTCTGCTGCACGAGGTAAGGCATGGCATCGTAAACGCCATGCAGATCGGCGCCGCCGATACCGGCCGGGCGCGGGGTTTCCGAACCGCCGCAATAAAGCACGGCATCGTGGTCGGCCAGAAGCGCCTCAACCGTTACATCGACGCCGACATTGACGCCGCAATGGAAGGTGACGCCTTCACCCTTGATCTGTTCGACACGGCGGTCGATGAAGTTCTTCTCCATCTTGAAGTCCGGGATGCCGTAACGCAGCAGGCCGCCGGGCTTGGATTCGCGCTCATAGACATGAACTTCGTGGCCGGCGCGGCCGAGCTGCTGCGCCGCCGCCATGCCCGAAGGACCGGAACCGATGATGGCGACTCGTCTGCCGGTGTGGATCGTCGCCGGCTTCGGCACGATGAAGCCCAGCTCATAGGCCTTGTCGGCGATGGCCTGCTCGACGGTCTTGATCGCGACCGGCGCGTCCTCGAGGTTCAGCGTACACGCCTCCTCACAAGGCGCGGGACAGACGCGGCCGGTAAATTCCGGGAAGTTGTTGGTGGAATGGAGGTTGCGGATCGCCTCTTCCCAATTGTTGTTATAGACCAGATCGTTCCAGTCGGGGATCTGGTTGTGCACGGGACAGCCCGTCGGGCCATGACAGTAGGGAATGCCGCAATCCATGCAGCGCGCCGCCTGCTTCTGCACCTCGGCATCCGACATCGGAATGGTGAATTCGCGGAAATGGCGAATACGATCCGATGCGGGCTGATACTTGCCCACCTGCCGGTCGATCTCCAGAAAACCTGTAACCTTGCCCACGTTTATGTCCTCACATCAAAGTGGAGCGCCTGTCGGGCCCCAGTGCCAGTAAGCGAAACCAAAAGCCGCCCCCAGCACGATGAACTCAAATCCGGTCTCGCCGCTCGTTCAGGTGATCGCCGTGGGAACGGCGACCGCGATCATCAGCGAGACCAGTTGGTGTAGTATCCTCACGCGGCGGATTACTCCGCCGCCACGCCCATGCGCATGCGCTCCATTTCCTCAAGCGCACGACGGTATTCGACCGGCATGACCTTGCGGAACTTCGGACGGAACTCGCTCCAGCGGTCGAGTATATCCTTGGCGCGCGACGAGTTCGTGTAATGGAAGTGGTTGGAGATCAGCTGGTAGAGACGCTCCTCGTCGTGGCGCGTCATGTCCTCGGAAACGTCCACGCGTCCCTTGTGCATGAGGTCGCCGCCGTGATGGTGCAGCTTCTCCAGCATGTCGTCTTCTTCCGGAACCGGCTCCAGCTCGACCATGGCCATGTTGCAGCGAGTGGCGAAATCGCCCTTCTCGTCGAGAACATAGGCCACGCCGCCGGACATGCCGGCCGCGAAGTTGCGGCCCGTTTCACCGAGAACAACGACGATGCCGCCGGTCATGTATTCGCAACCGTGGTCGCCGACACCTTCGACAACCGCGACCGCGCCGGAGTTACGCACCGCGAAACGCTCGCCAGCCACGCCACGGAAATAGCACTCGCCGGTGATCGCGCCGTAAAGAACGGTATTGCCGACAATGATCGAGTTTTCCGCAACGATACGGGTATTTTCCGGCGGGCGCACGATGATGCGGCCACCCGAAAGGCCCTTGCCGACATAGTCGTTGCCGTCACCCACCAGATCGAAGGTGATGCCACGGGCGAGGAAAGCGCCGAAGGATTGGCCCGCCGTCCCCTTGAGGGTGACGTGGATCGTATCGTCCTTGAGGCCCTTGTGACCCCAGCGCTTGGCAAGCGCACCCGACAGCATGGCGCCGGCGGAACGGTCGACGTTCTTGATCGGCACTTCGAAGACCACGGGCTCGCGGTTTTCGAGCGACGGCAGGGACTTCTCGATCAGCTTGCGGTCGAGAATATCGTCGATCGGGTGCTTCTGGCGCTCGGTCCAGAAGGTTGCTTCCTTCGGAGCTTCGACCTTGTGGAAGATGCGGTTGAAATCCAGCCCCTTGGCCTTCCAGTGCGCCAGCATCTCGTCCTTCTCGAGCAGCTCGGAAGCGCCGATGATCTCGTCCAGCCTGGTAACGCCAAGCGAAGCGAGGATTTCGCGCACTTCTTCGGCCACGAAGAAGAAGTAGTTGATGACGTGTTCCGGCGTGCCCTTGAAGCGCTTGCGCAGAACCGGGTCCTGCGTCGCGACGCCGACCGGGCAGGTGTTGAGATGGCACTTGCGCATCATGATGCAGCCGGCCGCGATCAGCGGCGCGGTGGCAAAGCCGAATTCATCCGCACCGAGCAGCGCGCCGATGATGACGTCGCGGCCGGTCTTCAGACCGCCATCTACCTGCAGGGCAACGCGCGAGCGAAGACCATTCAGCACCAGCGTCTGCTGGGTTTCGGCAAGACCGATTTCCCATGGGGAACCGGCGTGCTTCAGCGAGGTAAGCGGCGAAGCGCCCGTGCCGCCATCGAAACCGGCAACGGTGATATGGTCGGCGCGCGCCTTGGCGACACCGGCCGCAACCGTGCCGACGCCGACTTCCGACACCAGCTTCACCGAAACATCGGCTTCCGGGTTGACGTTCTTCAGGTCGTAGATCAGCTGCGCCAGATCTTCGATGGAGTAGATATCGTGATGCGGCGGCGGCGAGATGAGGCCGACGCCCGGCGTCGAATGACGCGTCTTGGCAACCGTCGCATCCACCTTGTGGCCGGGCAGCTGGCCGCCTTCGCCGGGCTTGGCACCCTGCGCCACCTTGATCTGCAGCATATCGGCATTGACGAGATATTCGGTCGTTACACCGAAACGTCCGGAAGCGATCTGCTTGATGGCCGAGCGTTCCGGGTTCGGCTTGCCGTTCAACAGCGGCATGTAACGGTCGGATTCTTCGCCGCCCTCACCCGTGTTGGACTTGCCGCCGATACGGTTCATGGCAATCGCAAGCGTGGTATGCGCCTCGCGGCTGATCGAGCCGAAGGACATGGCGCCAGTCGAGAACCGCTTGACGATATCAGCCGCCGGCTCGACATCGTCGATGGAAACCGGCTTGCGGCCGAGCGCTTCCGCCGACTTGACCTTGAACAGGCCGCGAATGGTGTTCATGCGCAGCGCCGTCTCGTTCACCATGCCGGCGAATTCGCGGTAGCGATCCTGGCTGTTGCCGCGCACGGCGTGTTGCAGCGAGGCAACGGCGTCCGGCGTCCAGGCATGGCTTTCGCCGCGCATGCGATAGGCGTATTCGCCGCCGATATCGAGCGTGTTGGCAAGGATCGGATCCTTGCCGAAGGCAGCCGTGTGGCGCGTTACGGTTTCTTCGGCAATCTCAGTCAGGCCGACGCCTTCGATGGAGGTGGCGGTGCCGAAGAAATACTTCTCGACGAATTCCGAGGAAAGGCCGATGGCGTCGAAGATCTGCGCGCCGCAATAGGACTGGTAGGTGGAAATGCCCATCTTGGACATGACCTTGAGGATGCCCTTACCCACCGCCTTGATGTAGCGATAGACCACTTCATCGTCGGAGACTTCCTTCGGGAAGGCGCCGTGCTTGTGCATGTCGAGCAGCGTATCGAAGGCGAGATAGGGGTTGATCGCTTCGGCACCATAACCGGCCAGCAGACAGAAATGGTGGATTTCGCGCGGCTCACCGGTTTCCACGACGAGGCCGACCGAGGTGCGCAGACCCTTGCGGATCAGGTGGTGGTGCACGGCGGCCGTTGCCAGCAGGGCGGGGATCGCAATGCGGTCCGGGCCGAGCTGGCGGTCGGAAAGAACGATGATGTTGTAACCGCCGCGAACGGCCGATTCCGCACGCTCGCACAGGCGGTCGAGCATTTCAGGCATGCCTTCGGCACCGCGCTCCACATCATAGGTAAAGTCGAGCGTCTTGGTGTCGAAACGGTCTTCCGTGTGGCCGATGGAGCGGATCTTTTCCAGATCGCCATTGGTCAGGATCGGCTGGCGCACTTCCAGACGCTTGGCGCGGGCGGCACCTTCATGATCAAGAATGTTCGGGCGGGGACCGATGAAGGACACGAGGCTCATGACAAGCTCTTCGCGGATCGGATCGATCGGCGGGTTGGTGACCTGCGCGAAGTTCTGCTTGAAATAGGTGTAAAGCAGCTTCGACTTTTCCGACATGGCCGAGATCGGCGTATCGGTCCCCATCGAGCCGATGGCTTCCTGACCGGTGGTCGCCATCGGCGACATCAGCAGCTTCGTATCTTCGCTGGTGTAACCGAAGGCCTGCTGGCGGTCGAGCAGCGACACGTCGCGGCGCAGCGCGCGCGGTTCTACCGGCTTCAGCTCTTCTAGGATGAGCTGCGTGCGGTCGAGCCAGGTGCGGTAAGGGTGCTTGGCGGCAAGCTCGTGCTTCACTTCCTCGTCGGAAACGATGGAACCCTTTTCCATGTCGATCAGCAGCATCTTGCCGGGTTGCAAGCGCCACTTCTTGACGATGCGCTCTTCCGGCACCGGCAGCGTGCCTGCTTCCGACGCCATGATGATGCGGTCGTCATCGGTGACGAGGTAACGCGCCGGGCGCAGGCCGTTGCGGTCGAGCGTCGCGCCGATCTGCTTGCCATCGGTGAAGGCGACGGCGGCCGGGCCGTCCCACGGCTCCATCAGCGCTGCGTGATATTCGTAGAATGCCTTGCGTTCGGCCGACATGGACTGGTTGCCGGCCCAGGCCTCCGGGATCAGCATCATCACGGCATGGGCCATGGAGTAGCCGCCGCGCACGAGGAATTCGAGCGCGTTGTCGAAACAGGCCGTGTCCGACTGGCCCTCATAGGAGATCGGCCAGAGCTTGGAGATATCGTCGCCGAACAGCACGGAGGAAACCGACGCCTGACGCGCCGCCATCCAGTTGACGTTGCCGCGCAGCGTGTTGATTTCGCCGTTATGGGCGACCATGCGGTAGGGGTGCGCCAGCTTCCAGGACGGGAAAGTGTTGGTCGAAAAACGCTGATGCACCAGCGCAACCGCGGATTCGAAGCGCGGATCGGCAAGATCCTTGTAATAGGCGCCCACCTGATAGGCGAGGAACATGCCCTTGTAGACGATGGTCGAGGAGGAGAGTGAAACGGGATAGAAATCCTGCGTTTCCTTGCCGCCGCCCTCGTCATAGATGCGGTTGGAGAGCACCTTGCGGATCAGGAACAGCTTGCGCTCGAAATCGGCATTGCTTGCGGCATCGCGGCCGGCGCCGATGAAGACCTGCACGTGGTGCGGTTCGGTCGCTGCAATATCCGGAGCCTTGGAGAGCGAGGAATTATCGACCGGCACATCGCGGAAGCCGAGGAACTGCTGCCCCTCTTCGCCGATGACGTCAACGATGACCTTCTTGTAATGCTCGATGCGGGAAGGATCGCGCGGCATGAAGATGTGGCCGACGGCATATTCACCGGCCTTCGGCAGAGTGACGCCCTGCGCCGCCATTTCCTCGCGGAAGAAGCGGTCGGGGATCTGCACGAGAATGCCCGCACCATCGCCCATCAGAGGATCGGCGCCGACGGCACCGCGATGCGTCAGGTTTTCAAGGATGAACAGGCCGTCCTTGACGATCTGGTGCGACTTGGCGCCCTTCATATGGGCAACGAAGCCGACGCCGCATGCATCATGTTCATTGGCCGGATCGTAAAGACCCTGCCTTTCCGGCAAACCGCCCGCGAAACGCGCTTTCGCAGAAACGGGTGCGGCCGCAGCCGCGGTGGGACAGTCTGTGGTCAGGGTGGCGGCGGCGATTTCCGCCTGCGGCTTGTTCGTCATTTTTGTCCCTCCTGCAAAATTACTTGCATGGTTTCATGCGAAGATCCGGCTCGACACGAATTTTCGCTTCCCGCAAAATCCGCATTCAATCCGGCTCGACCAAATTTAGGACAGCAAAGCTGTCTCAATTCACGAGGATTTTGGCAGAAACAGGCGAATTTAGCAAGGGCGTGAATCCAATTAGTGAAAGCCCCATTTTGCAGCGAAGTTTCGATACTGACCTATTGCGCGAAACTTTCTTATCACAACACCCGGAGAGCCATTGCTTTCATTACCGGATTTGCCAATCGCAATCTTAGGTCATAGAACTTTGCCGTTCATCGCGCCACGCATTCCCAAACCAGAACCCCAGCCATCGGAAAGCCTTCAGAGATGTTTTTTGCTTCAGACAATTGGGCCGGCGCCCACCCTGCCGTCAACGAACGGCTTTCGCGGGAATCCACGCGCTTTGCCGCCGCTTACGGCACCAGCGAACTCGATCTCTCCATCGAAAAGCGCTTCAACGAGATTTTCGAGCGCGAGGTCGCGGTGTTTTTCGTCGCCACCGGCACGGCTGCCAATTCGCTTTCGCTAGCCAGCATCGCCCGCGCCGGCGGCCTGACCTTCTGTCATTCCGAAGCACATGTGATCGAGGACGAGTGCGGCGCGCCGGATTTCTTTTCCGGCATGCGCATGGTCGCCGTCGAGGGACCGAACGGCAAGATGTTGCCGGAGAACCTCATCGAGCGCATTGCGCGTTATCCGCAGGATGCCGTGCATCACGGTCGCGCCGCAGCTATCACCATGACGCAGGCGACCGAGGCCGGCACGGTCTACACGCTCGATGAAATCGACGCCATCGCCAAAATCGCCAAGGATAACGGCCTGCCGCTGCATATGGACGGCGCACGTTTTGCCAATGCGCTGGCCGCCCTCGGTACAACGCCCGCCGAAATGACCTGGAAACGCGGCGTCGACGTCTTGTCTTTCGGCGGCACGAAAAATGGCTGCTGGTGTGCGGAAGCCATCGTCTTCTTCGATCCCTCGCTCGCCCGGGATTTTTCCTTCCTGCGCAAGCGCACCGCCCAGCTTTTTTCCAAGTCGCGCTTCATCGCCGCGCAGTTCGAAGCCTATCTGCAGGACGATCTGTGGCTCGGTCTCGCCAGCCACGCCAATGCCATGGCCAACCGGCTGCGCGCCGGTTTCGCTTCGCTGAACAGCGCCCGCCTTGCATGGCCGACCCAGGCCAATGAAGTTTTCGCTATTCTGCCAAAGGCCGCCGCCGAAGCCGCCACGGCAAAGGGTGCGAAGTTCTATGACTGGCTGGAGCCGCGCGACATGCCGGAAAAGGTCGGCAAGGACGAAGTGCTGATCCGCATGGTCACCAGCTTTGCGACGACCGAGGCCGATGTGGACGAATTCCTGTCGATCTGCGCCGCCGTTTAAACTATCGGAGGGCGTCGCCTTGCGGCGCCCTCACACCTCCTGCAGCCGGTAGCCGACCCCGGTTTCCGTCAGAATATAGCGCGGCTGATCCGGGATTTTTTCGATCTTCTGGCGAAGCTGGCGGACGTAAACCCGCAAATATTGCACGTCGGTCAGTTCATCCCATACATGCTCCAGCAGGAAACGGTGCGTCAGCACCTTGCCGGCATGCTGCACCAGAACCCTGAGAATGTCGTATTCCTTGGGCGAGAGCTTCACCTCCCGGTCCTCCACCTTGACGATACGCCTGACCAGATCGACGGAAAGATCGCCGGTCTGGAACACCGGCCTCTCCCCCTGGCTTTGCAGACGATGGCGCAGGGCGACGCGGATGCGGGCGACGAGTTCGTTCATGCCGAAAGGCTTGGTGATATAGTCATCCGCCCCCAGTTCCAGGGCCCTGACGATACCCGCCTCATCCGTGCGGCTGGAGAGGATGATGACCGGCAGCGCCAGCCCTTCGCCGCGCCATTTCGCCAGAAGATCATGCCCCGACATATCCGGCAGGCCGAGATCGAGAACGACGAGATCGGGCTTGTCCTCACTGACCAGCTCCATGGCCACCTTCGCATTCATCGCCTCGCTCACCGTATATTCTTGGGTCGACAGCCCTACGCGCAAAAGCTTGCGGATCGGCGGTTCGTCGTCGACGATCAGAATACGAACGGCGGAATTGGTCATTCCCGATCTCCTTCAGCGGCATAGCTGCTTGTCGCCGGCAATCGCGCCTTAATCATGGTCTATCACCGGCGCATCGGCGGGAACCGGCAGACTGACGGTAAACTGCGCACCGGTACGGCCCGACCTGTTTTCCGCGCGGATCGAACCGCCCATGGCCTCGATAAACCCTTTGCAGATCGATAGCCCCAGGCCCGTTCCGGCCTGCACATGATCCGCCTTGCGTACCCGGTAGAAACTGTCAAACACCCGTTCCGTATCGTCGGGCGGAATACCCGGCCCCGCATCGGCCACGGAGAGGAAGATATTCTTGCCTTGCCGCCAGCCGCGAATCTCGATGGCTGTGTGTTCGGGAGCGTATTTGGCGGCATTGTCGATGAGATTGAACAGGACCTGTTCGAAAAGCACGGGGTCGACCTTCAGCATCGGCAGGTCGGAGGGAATATCCAGAACGATCTCATGCCTGACGACGATTTTCGCCGCGCGCGAAAGTGCGGTTCCAACCATATCGCCCACGAAATGCAGGCCGTAATTCGGCTCCATCGCGCCCGAACCGATCCGCGTCATATCAAGAAGGTTGGAGATGAAGCGGTTCAGCCGCTCAGATTCCTCGACGATCGTCGACAGCAGTTCGGCGCGGGCATCCGGCGGGATGTCCTCGCCGAAATCCTTCAGCGTTCCGGCCGAGCCCAGAATGGCCGCAAGCGGCGTTTTAAGGTCGTGGGAGATGGATGTCAGGAGTGCGGTGCGCAGCCGATCGGTTTCCGCCGCAAGCCTTGCCCGGTCGACATCCGAGACGAGTTGAATACGCTCGATGGCGAGCGCCGCCTGATCGGCCAAAGCATCGAACAGTCGCTGCTGTTCCGGCGTCAGAAGCGGACCGAGCCGGTCATCGTCCAGCCCCACCACGCCGACGGCGCCGCTGCCGGTGCGCAGGGGCAGATAAAGCCGTTTGGCGCCGGGAAGCGTATCCGCGCCCCTGCCCGCAGCCTTGTTATGTTCCCAGGCCCATTGCGCGGCGGCAATATCGGCGTCCACCAGCGTATCGTCCGGCGGATATCCCGCCTTGACCGTGATCGTATTGTTTTCCGGTAGAAGCAGAACGATCCGAACCTTCAGCATCGAGGCCATCTGGAAAGCGGCCGCCCACAGCACATCGTCCAGCGTTCCCGTCACCGAAAGCTTCTTGGAGAACAGATATAAATCTTCCGTCGTTCGCGCCCTTGCCCGCGCGGCGGCGGCCTGCCGTTGTACGGCTGCCGTGAGATTGGAGGCGACAAGCGCCACACCGAGATAAAACAGCAGCGCCACGACACTTTCCGGATCGCGAACGGTCAGGGTGTAACGCGGCTCAAGGAAGAAAAAATTGAATGCAAAAGCGCCGAGCAGGGAAGCATAAAGCGCTGGCCCCAGCCCGCCGCGCACGGCGGCGGCCAGAACCGCCATCAGGAACACCAGCGCCAGATTTCTGACATCGAGCGTCTGGTCGAGCACGATGCCGGCCACGATCGCCAAACCGACGAACAGGGTGCTGTTAAGATAAGGCCGTATGGAACGATGCGATTGCGCCGAGGCCGGCTTTGCGGCCTGGCCCAGCTTCTCTTCTTTTTTATCGCCGGAAATGACGTGAACGCTGATATCGCCCGCATGATCGATCAGATCATGCGTCAGCGAACGCTGAAAAATCCGCTGCCACCACGATTTTCGCGGGCGGCCGATGATGATGTGGGTGAAATTATTGGCGTTGGCGTAGGAGATGATCTCCCGCGTCAGATCGAGCGCCGGCAGGGTCACCGTCTCGCCGCCGAGCTGCTGCGCGAGCCGCATGGTGCCGGCCAGCCGGTCCTTCTCCACCTCCGACAATTGTTGCGAACGCGGCGTATCGAGATGCAGCGCCGTCCACGGTGCGCGCAGACGATCCGCCTGCCGGCGGGCATAACGCACCAGACCCGGGCCATTGCCGCCGTGGTCCAGGCAAACCAGAACCCGGTCTCCAGCGGCCCACGGGCCGGAAATCGCATGGGACTGCATGTGGTTGAGCAGTTGCTCGTCCACCCGTTGCGCGGTGCGCCGCAGCGCAAGTTCGCGTAGCGCCGTCAGATTGCCGCGCGAAAAATAATTCTCGATGGCGCGCCGGGCGGTGCGGGGCAGGTAAACCTTGCCATCCTGCAGACGCTTGATCAGATCGTCTGGCGTAATATCGATGATTTCGACATCGTCGGCCCGGTCGATAATGCTGTCGGGCACTGTTTCGCGAACGCGGATGCGGGTGATCTGCGCAACGACGTCGTTCAGGCTTTCGACATGCTGGATGTTCAGCGTCGTATAGACATCGATGCCCTGCGCGAGAATTTCCTGAACATCCATGTAGCGCTTGGGGTGGCGGCTGCCGGCGGCATTGGTGTGGGCCAGTTCATCGACCAGAACCAGAGCGGGACGACGGGCGAGAATGGCATCGAGATCCATCTCTTCCAGCACCTGACCGCGATAATCGATACGCCGGCGCGCGATGATCTCGAAACCCTGCACCAGCGTTTCGGTTTCCCGGCGGCCGTGGGTTTCCACGACGCCGATGACGGCATCCACCCCATCCGCCAGCTTCGCCCGGCCGGACATCAGCATTTCATAGGTCTTGCCGACGCCCGGTGCCGCCCCTAAAAATATCTTCAGCCGGCCCCGCGCCTCGCGCCGGGCGTTTTCCAGCAGCGCATCGGGCGATGGTCGGCTCGGCATATCGCGATTGTCGTCAGGCATTTAACCCACCAGTGTCGAGGCTATGGCTTGCGAACAAGCCATAGCCATTTCAGTTCATGAGCCGGCTGCGTCAAGAGCCATGTTGAGCGCCAGCACATTCACGACCGGCTCTCCCATGAATCCGAGTTCCGGTCCTTCGACATGGCGCTCGACAATGGTACGCAGGGATGCCTCATCCATGCCCCTTGCTTTGGCGACACGGGGAACCTGAAAATAAGCGGCCTCCGGCGAAACATGCGGATCAAGGCCGCTGCCCGAGGCCGTCACCAGATCGGCCGGAACCTCGGCCGCCGGATTTTCGGCTTTTGCGGCCTCGTAGTCCTGTTTCACCCGGTCGATGAGCTTGGCGCTCGTCGGGCCGAGATTGGAGCCGGACGACGAAGCGGCATTGTAACCATCGCCGGCAGCCGATGGCCTGCCATGGAAATATTTCTCACCGGCAAAGGCCTGCCCGATCAATTGCGAACCCACAACCACACCACTATTTTCAATGAGGCTGCCATTGGCCTGAAAGGGGAAGATCGCCTGCGCGAGACCCGTCATGCCCAGAGGATAGGCAAGGCCGGTGATGGCGGTGGTGGCGAGGATGAGCACCAATGCGGGACGAAGCTGTTTGAACATTGTCTTTACTCCTCAGGCGAGACCGAGCGCCGTGACGGCGAGGTCGATGGCCTTGATGCCGATGAAGGGAACGATGATGCCGCCGAGGCCATAGATGACCAGATTGCGCGACAGCAGCGCACCCGCGCCGATCGGACGATATTTGACGCCCTTCAGCGACAGGGGAATGAGCGCGATGATGATGAGCGCGTTGAAGATGATGGCCGACAGGATGGCGCTCTGCGGTGTCGCAAGTCCCATCACATTCAGAACGCCGAGCTGCGGATAGAGCGCCAGGAACATTGCCGGGATAATGGCGAAATATTTGGCGATATCGTTGGCGATGGAGAACGTCGTCAGCGCGCCGCGCGTCATCAGCAATTGCTTGCCGATTTCGACGATCTCGATGAGCTTGGTCGGATCGCTGTCGAGATCGACCATATTGCCCGCCTCGCGTGCCGCCACCGTACCCGTGTTCATGGCAACGCCGACATCGGCCTGCGCCAGTGCCGGCGCGTCGTTGGTGCCATCGCCGCACATGGCGACGAGCTTACCCTTGGCCTGTTCCTCGCGGATAAGCTCCAGCTTGTTTTCCGGTGTCGCCTGGGCGAGGAAATCATCGACGCCGGCTTCCGCTGCTATTGCCGCGGCCGTCATGGGGTTGTCGCCGGTGATCATCACCGTGCGGATGCCCATGCGGCGAAGCTCTGCGAAACGCTCGCGAATGCCGCCCTTGACGATGTCCTTCAACTGCACGACGCCGAGCAGCTTTCCATCCCGCACGACGGCGAGCGGCGTGCCGCCGGTCTTGGCGATCTCTTCCGCAATTGTCCGGATGCCGCGTGCGGCGTCCGTTTCGGTTTTGACGGCAAGCGCCACATTGCCCTGTTGCGAAGCGCCGCCGTTAACATAGGCTAGAACGGCGTCGACTGCGCCTTTGCGAATGGAGGAACCTTCGAAATCGACACCGCTCATGCGGGTCTGGGCGGTGAATGGTACGAAATTCGCATGCAGCTTCTGCATGTCACGGGCGCGGATGCCGTATTTTTCCTTGGCGAGAACCACGATGGAACGGCCTTCCGGCGTTTCGTCGGCAAGGGATGCAAGCTGCGCCGCATCGGCCAGTTCCTGCTCGGAAACACCGGCAACGGGGCGAAACTCGGTCGCCTGCCGGTTACCGAGGGTGATGGTGCCGGTCTTGTCGAGCAGCAGCGTATCCACATCGCCGGCGGCCTCGACGGCGCGGCCGGACATGGCGAGCACGTTGAAACGCACCAGCCTGTCCATGCCGGCAATGCCGATAGCTGACAGAAGCGCGCCGATGGTGGTGGGGATGAGCGTCACGAACAGCGCCACCAGCACGATGATCGGGATGGAACCGCCAGCATAGGCCGCAAAGCTTGGAATGGTCGCGGTGGCCAGAACGAAGATCAGCGTCATGCCCGCGAGCAGAATGTTGAGCGCGATCTCATTCGGCGTTTTCTGGCGTTCAGCGCCTTCGACCAGCGAAATCATCCGGTCAAGGAAGGTGGAACCGGCGGCGGCGGTGATGCGAACCCTGATCCAGTCCGACAGCACCTGCGTGCCGCCGGTGACGGCAGAGCGATCACCGCCGGATTCACGGATGACGGGAGCAGATTCGCCTGTTATCGCCGCCTCGTTGACGGAGGCGACACCTTCGATGACCTCACCGTCGGAGGGGATGATATCGCCCGCCTCGACGAGAACGACATCGTTCACCTTCAGGCTGGTGCCCGCCACCATCTTATACTGGCTGCGATCATCGCCGGTGAGCAGTTTCGCCTGGGTTTCGGTGCGGGTCCGGCGCAGCGAATCCGCCTGCGCCTTGCCGCGCCCTTCGGCGACGGCTTCCGCGAAATTGGCGAACAATACGGTGAACCAGAGCCAGAGATTGATCTGGAAGGAAAAACCGAGATTGGCGCCGCCCATGATGAGATCGCGGATGAACAACACGGTCGTCAGCACCGACACCGTCGCGACCACGAACATGACCGGGTTGCGGGCAAGCGTGCGCGGATTGAGCTTTTTGAATGCGGCGGCAATCGCCGGCACGAGAATGCGAGAATCGAGGATGCTCGCTTGTTTGGACTGGCTCATGAAGAGGCTCCAGCGTTTGAAACGGGGCGACCGATGAAGGTCGATCAGCCCGTGATAACTTCGAGAGCGACAACGGCGGCGACGAGAGCCGCCATCATCGCGAGAATGACATTGGAAGCGCACCAGCCGCCGGGCGTGGCGCTCCCTTTGACGGGAGCGCCTTTGCGGGTGGAGACGATGCGGTTACTTCGGGACTTGTCGTTCATGGCGTCACCTCAGAAGAGCTGGCCTGCCGCCATCACCAGATGTTCGGCAACGGGGCCGAGCGCCAGTGCAGGCAGGAAGGTAAGGCCGCCGACGATCAGGATCGTGCCGACCAGCAGGCCGACGAAGAGCGGGCCATCCGTCGGGAAGGTGCCAGCCGAAGCCGGAACGGTCTTCTTGGTGACCAGCGAACCGGCAATGGCGAGTGCCGGAATGATCACCAGAAAACGTCCCATCAGCATGCCGAGACCAAGCGTGATGTTGTACCAGGTGGTGTTGCCGGTGAGGCCGCCGAAAGCGGAGCCGTTATTGGCGGCCGCCGAGGTATAGGCATAGAGGATTTCGGAGAAGCCGTGCGGCCCCGCCGTGCCGATCGATGCGACCGCCGAGGGCAGTACGGTAGCCGTTGCCGTGAAGACCAGCATGGCGAGCGGCAGGCAGAGAATGGCCAGAACCGCCATCTTCATTTCCTTGGCCTCGATCTTCTTGCCGAGATATTCCGGCGTGCGCCCGACCATCAGACCCGCCACGAAGATGGCGATGACGATGAAGAGCAGAATGCCGTAAAAACCCGCGCCGACGCCGCCGACGATAACTTCGCCCAGCTGCATGTTGATGAGTGGGATAAGACCGCCCAGCGCCGTGAAGCTGCCATGCATCGCGTTGACCGCGCCGCAGGATGCGGCGGTGGTGATGACCGCAAAGAGCGACGAAAGGGCCAGGCCGAAACGGACCTCCTTGCCCTCCATATTGCCGCCGGCAAGCCCGAAGCCGTGCATCAGCGGGTTTCCGGCCGCTTCCGCCCAATAGGTGACGGCGACGCCGGCGATGAACAGCACGCCCATGGCGGCGAGAATCGCCCAGCCCTGGCGCTGGTTGCCAACCATGCGGCCGAAGACGTTGGTAAAGGCTGCACCAATGGCGAAGATCGACACCATCTGGATCATGTTGGAAATGGCGTCGGGGTTCTCGAAGGGATGCGCCGAATTGGCGTTGAAGAAGCCGCCGCCATTGGTGCCCAGCATCTTGATCGCCAGCTGCGACGCGACGGGGCCGACGGCAATCGTCTGCTGCGCGCCTTCCAGCGTCTGCGCGTTCACGTAGGCGCCGAGCGTCTGCGGCACGCCGAGCCATACGTAAACGAGGGTCAGCACGATGCAGAGGGGTAAAAGCACGTAGAGGGTCGAGCGGACCATATCCACCCAGAAATTGCCGATCGCCTTGCCGGAAGCGCGGGAAAATGCGCGGATGAGGCCGATGGCGATGGCCATGCCTGTTGCGGCGGAGACGAAGTTCTGCACGGTGAGACCCGCCATCTGGGTCAGATAGGACAGGGTGCTTTCGCCGCCATAATTCTGCCAGTTGGTGTTGGTGACGAAGCTGACCGCCGTGTTGAAGGACAATTCCGGCCCCACGGCCGCCATTCCCTGCGGATTATAGGGCAGCACCGCCTGAAAGCGCATCAGGGCATAAAGCAGGGCAAAACCGAGCAGGTTGAAGAGAAGCATGGAGAAAGCATAGGTCGTCCAGTGCTGCTCCTCACGCTCGCTTGTCCCGGCAAGGGCATAAAGGCCGCGCTCGACCGGTGCGAGAACCGGTGACAGCAGGGTGCGCTCGCCATTAAAGACACGCGCCATATAGAAGCCGAGCGGCTTCACCAGCGCAAAAATGATCCCGCAAAACAGCAGAATCTGAAACCATCCATTGAGGGTCATGGTATTGAACTTTCAATAGCCGCCGCTTCCCGATCAGAAACGTTCGGGGCGAATGAGAGCATAGGTGAGATAGGCGGCGATAAAGACCGTGACGGCGCCGCTCAAGATATAGTCGAATGTCATCGCAGCCTCCGTCTAAAGCCGGTCGCAGGCGCGCGTATAGGCAAAGCAGAGGGCGAAAAACACCGTGGCTGCGCCGATCAGAACAATATCCATCATCGATGGGACTCCTTTTTATTCGAGGAGCCGGACAGGAAGAAAAGCGCCGTCATGTGGGACGTCGCTTTTCATTCTTTCTGGCTGAGAAGGGAACACCATCCCTTCACGCACAGAAGAATGCACCCGAACCGCATAAAGGTTCGAGACGGCCACAGAGACAATAAAATAGGAATCCTATAGGAATTTCGATGCCCGCCGGTCGCGGGCATCGCTGCCGCTACTTAGAGTTTTGACGCATTTCCGGACGGAAAAGCGGGGTCCACTTTTCCTGGAAATGCTCTAAGCGAGCGGGCTGTCACCAAAAGCGGAAACGATGGTTTCCGCCGGGCTTTTACCGGCCAGCAGCGCGGCCAGCAAAATGCGGGCCTGACCCGGGCGAAGCGTGGATGAATGCACGGCGCCCGCCGCGACAAGATCATGCCCGCCGCCGCCGCCGCCATAAGTCGCCACCAGCCGCCCTTCCGGCACGCGGCTGGAAACGATGACGGGAACGCCGCGTTCGGCGCAGCGCTTCACGGCTTCGGCGATACGCGGATTGGCGTTGCCGGAACCGAGTGCGGCAAGGACGATGCCTTTCGCGCCGGCCTGCAGGCTTGCATCGATATGGGCCGCGTCACAGCCGGGATGAATGGCGACGATATCGATGCGCTGATCGGCGACCGGGGCGGAAAGCCGCAGCGTTGCGGCGGCAGCCAGCGGCCGGGCGGAGCGGAAGGCGTCCGCCTCGTCCGCGCTCAGCTTGTAAAGCCCCCAGGCCGGCAGACAGCGGCCGCCGAACGAGAGGAGCACGCCTTTTGCGGCATTCGCCTGATCGAGCGCTGTTTCTATGGCCCGGGCCAGATTGGCCGGCCCGTCCGCGTCCTTATGGTCTGCTGTAAACTGCGCGCCGGTGAAGACCACCGGCTTTGTGATGGCCCGCTGCAGATGCACGAGCAGCGAGGATTCTTCCATGGCGTCGGTGCCATGCAGAATCACGATGCCGGCAACGGCGGGATCATCGAGCTCGGCGCCCACCGCATCGCTGATGCGCTGCATGTCTGCCAGTGTCAGGCTGGAGGAATCCTTCGCCATCAGGTCGACCGGCTTCAGCCGGGCGTTGATCTGCGGAACCAGCGCCAGCAGATCCTCACCCGAAAGGCTGGGCGTGCTGACGCCATCGGCGCCACGCCGGCTGGCGATGGTGCCGCCGGTGGCGATGACCGCCACCAGAGGCGTTGCGTCCTGCCCGCTCACTGCGATGCTCCCGCACGCTCGTCCGCAAGGCGGTAGATGCGGTCACGCAGCAGATACCAGCCGATGACGAGCGCCGGGATGATGATCAGCAGCGAGGCGATGGTCCAGGAGCCGACGGGATAGTCGAAGGCCATCAGCACCAGTACGCCGAACAGGAAGATGAGCGTGAGAATGCCGGTATAGGGCGCGCCGAACATGCGGAAATCCGGACGCACGAGTTCACCGCGCTCGGAAAGCTGCCAGAGCTTTAACTGGCAGAGCACGATGACGGCCCATGCGCAGATGATGCCAAGCGCCGAGAGGTTGAGCGCGATCTCGAAGGCCGAAGCGGGAACGACGGCGTTCAGCGCCACGCCGAGAACAGTGACGACGGCGGTCACCGCGATGCCGCCATAGGGCACGCCGTTCTTGTTCATCTTCGCAAGTGCTGCCGGCGCCGAGCCGGAAACCGCCATCGAATGCAGGATGCGGCCGGTGGAATAAAGCCCGGCATTGAGCGAGGACAGCACGGCGGTCAGAACCACGAGGTTCATGATCACATCAGCGCCCTGCACGCCGATGGAACCGAAGAAGGTGACGAAGGGGCTCTCGCCGGCCTTATAGGCGGTATAGGGCAGAAGCAGCGCGAACAGCAGCACCGAACCGACATAAAAGACCACGAGACGCAGGACCACGGCGCGGATGGCGCGGGGCATGACCTTGCGCGGGTCTTCCGTCTCGCCTGCCGCCGTGCCGATCAGTTCGATGGAGGCATAAGCGAAGACGACGCCCTGTATGATCACGAAGGCTGGCAAAATACCGTTCGGGAAGAAACCGCCATTATCGGTGATGATGCTGAAACCGGTGACATGGCCTTCGATGGGGGTGCCGAAAATGACGAAATAAATGCCGACCACGAGGAAGATCGCAAGCGCCAGCACCTTGATAAGGCTGAACCAGAATTCAAGCTCGCCGAAGACTTTCACCGACAGCATGTTCATCGCCAGCACGACCAGAAGCGCCGTCATCGCGAAGACCCACTGGTCGATACCCGCCAGCCACGGAACATATTGCTTGAAGAAATTCATGTAGAGGGCGACGGCAGTCACATCCGCCACCGAAGTCATGGCCCAGTTCAGCCAATACATCCAGCCGGCCGCAAAGGCCATTTTCTCGCCGTAGAACTCACGGGCATAGGATACGAAGGAGCCGGAGCTGGGACGATGCATGATCAGTTCGCCAAGTGCGCGCAGCACCAGAAACGCGAAGAAACCACAAAGCGCATAAACAAAGACCAGCGCCGGGCCTGCCTGCGCCAGACGCCCGCCCGCACCGAGGAAAAGCCCGGTGCCGATGGCGCCGCCAATGGCGATCATCTGGATCTGACGCGGCTTGAGGGCCTTGTGGTAACCGAGATCTTCTTCAACGAAGACCTCACGGTCGGCAGACGCCGTTTTCCCAGAATGCATGGATATTTATCCTCCCGATAAAGTGCTTGCAGTCGGCGATAAGCCGGAAATGAAAATGAAACTGGCACAGTCCGCGCTGGAATATGGCCAGCATGCATGCTCATGCGCGCTGTAAAGCTGCATGACAGATTTTCGCCCCTCATAATGGCAGATAATGCCGTTCGTCAAGCGTATTCGATATGATTGACCTTCTTCTCCACCCCAATTAAGGTCAAAAAATCTGTAAGACAGCTTTACAGATATAGCAACACTTAAAAGCCAGTGGAGGAAAAAGTGAGCGTGACGCGCAAGGAGCATGATTTGCTCGGGACGAAGGAAATTCCGGCGGATGTCTATTGGGGCGTGCACACGGCGCGCGCTGTGGAAAACTTCAAGATCACCGGGGTGACCATCGGCCACAACCCCTATCTCGTCCGGGGACTGGCCTATGTGAAGGAGGCGGCGGCACGCGCAAATCACGAGCTCGGCCTTCTCGACACAGAACGCATGGAAGCCATCGCCGAAGCCTGCCACGAAATCCGCGCCGGCGCGCTGCATAAGCAGTTCGTGGTGGATGAAATCCAGGGCGGTGCCGGCACCTCCACCAACATGAACGCCAATGAGGTCATCGCCAACCGTGCGCTCGAACTGCTCGGTCACGAAAAAGGCGATTATGCCCGCCTTCACCCCAATGACCATGTCAATCTCAGCCAGTCGACCAACGACGCCTATCCGACCGCAATCAATGTCGGGCTGATCGAGGCCATCGACGATCTGGCCGCTTCCATGGGCGTACTGAAGGATGCCTTCGACCGCAAGGCGCAGGAATTCGCCGGCTTCATCAAGATCGGCCGCACACAATTGCAGGACGCCGTGCCGATGACACTCGGCCAGGAATTCCGCACCTTCGTGGTGATGCTGGGAGAAGATCAGGCGCGCCTCATCGAATCCGCAGCACTTCTGCACGAGATCAATCTCGGCGCCACCGCCATCGGTACCGGGCTCAATGCACCGCGTGGTTATGCCGAGCTTGCCTGCCAGCATCTGGCGGAACTGACCGGACGACCGCTGGTGACGGCGGCAGACCTCATCGAAGCCACGCAGGACCCCGGCGCCTTCGTGCATCTCTCCGGCGTGCTGAAACGCGTTGCCGTGAAGCTGTCGAAAACCTGCAACGACCTTCGCCTGCTCTCTTCCGGCCCGCGCGCTGGTATCGGCGAAATCACCTTGCCCTCCGTTCAGGCGGGTTCCAGCATCATGCCAGGCAAGATCAATCCGGTCATTCCCGAAGTGGTCAACCAGGTGGCCTATGCGGTGATCGGCAATGACATCACCATCACCATGGCCGCTGAAGCCGGGCAATTGCAGTTGAACGCTTTCGAGCCGATCATCGTGCGAGCCTTGTCGCAGAGCATCAGCCAGCTCAGCGCCGCGTGCCGAACGCTAGCGGAACGCTGCGTGGACGGTATCGTGGCCAATCCGGCGATCATGGCACAGCGCGTGGAAGAATCCATCGGTCTCGCCACCGCGCTCAACCCGCTGATCGGTTATTATGCGGCGACCGAAGTGGCGAAGGAAGCGCTTGCCAGCGGCCGCACCGTGCCGCAGGTGGTTCTGGAACGCGGTTATCTCACCGATGCGCAATTGCAGCAGGCGCTGAGCCCGCGGCACCTTGCAAACCTGCCCGCCATCACGGCTGGCGAAGCCGATCTTCGCCAATAATCGTCGTCACCACCTGCTTCACCTGCCCAAGGTGAAGCTCCATCGCTTCCCGCGCCTCGGGCGCTGAACCCCGCCGGATCGCCTCGACGATCCGGCGGTGCTCGAAATTCGAGGCGACGCGTCGACCCGCCATCAGGTTCACCATTTCGGATTGTTGGGACAACGCCTCGCGGGCATCGGCCACCACCTTGGCGAATAGCCTGTTGGCCGAAGCTTCCGCAATGGCGCAATGGAATTGCCCATCCAGCAGCACCCAGGGATGCGGCCTTTCTTCGGCTTCCATCCGATCACAGAGGTCAAGCAAGACTTCCAGCTGAGCATTCGTGCGCCTCAACGCCGCCCAACCGGCCGCAGGAACTTCGATGAAGGGGCGAGCCTCGATCAGATCGCGGGCGGAATAGGCGCCGTAATTCAATTCGGAAGGCGGCGTCGGCGTCATCACATAGGTGCCGCTTCCCGTGCGGGTCTGCGTCAGCCCCAGGGTCTGGAGCGACCGCAAAGCCTCGCGAATGATCGGTCGGCTAACGCCATATCGGGCGGCCAGATGGGCTTCGGAAGGCAGCCGGGTGCCGACCGCAAGCTGCCCCGAGGTGATGGCGGAACGGATATCATCGAACACCGCTTCCGCGGCATTCTTGCGATTGATCGGCTGCGCATCCGCAAGCCAATCCGACAACCCGCCCATCTTCAAACCCTCCGCACTCTCAATATGTTCGCAATATCAACGCAAAACCAGACAACCGCCCAAACGCAAAGGACGGCCGCCGCTCTCGCGGCCAAGCCGACCTTCCTAACATTATCCTGCCCGCCGGAACAACGACGGCGGATATTTTTGTTGGAGCGAGGGTACGGTATCGCCGCACCCTCGCTCCGCGTCCGATATTACGCCTTGATTTCCGCTGCCTCCGGCTTGTCATCCTCACGCGGAATGCGGAACCACGCGACATAGAGCGCCGGCAGGAAAAGCAGCGTGAGCGCCGTGCCAACCACAATGCCGCCCATCATCGCATAGGCCATCGGCCCCCAGAAGATTTCCCGGGAGATGGGGATGAGGGCAAGGGTGGCCGCCGCCGCCGTCAGCATGATCGGCCGCATGCGATGCTCGGTCGCCTCGATGACGGCACGCCACGCCGAGACCCCTTCGCTTCTCAGATGCTCGATCTGCACGACGAGAATGACCGAGTTGCGGATCAGGATGCCGATCAGCGCCAGCACGCCGAGAATGGCGACGAAGCCCATCGGCGCATTGGAGAAGAGCAGCGCCACCACGACGCCGATCAGGGCAGTCGGCGCCACGGCGAAGACCAGGAACAGCCGGCTGAAGCTCTGCAACTGGATCATCAGGATGGTCGCCATCGCAAACAGCATCATCGGCACCACGGCAACGATTGGCCCTTGCGAATCCGCGCTGGATTCTACCGAGCCGCCGGTCTCCAGCGTGTAGCCGACGGGAAGCGCTTTCTGGAACGCCTCGATCTTCGGCTTCAGCTGTTCCACGATTGTGGCGGGCTGCGTCGAGCCGATGACGGCAGCCTTAACGGTGACAGTCGGGATCCGGTCGCGACGCCAGATGGTCGGCTGCTCCAGCTCGTAGCGGAAATTGGCGATTGCCGAGAGCGGCACGGCCTTGCCGTTGGTTGCCGGCAATTGCAGGTTCTGCAAGGTTTCGATGGAGCCGCGCTCCGAAAGCTGCGCCCGCGCCACCACGTTGACGAGGTAGATATCGTCCCTCACCTGCGTGACGGTGGAGCCTTCGACAATGCTGTTCATGGCATTGGCGATGTCTTCCGAGGAGACGCCAAGCTGGCGGGCCTTGTCCTGTAGAACATCCACTTTCACCACGCGCGTCGGCTCGTTCCAGTCCATCACCATGTTGGACAAGAGCCGGTGTTCGCCGACGATGCCCGACAATTGCTGCCCGAGCTCGCGCACCTTCTGGATATCAGGGCCACTCAGGCGATATTGCACCGGCTTTCCGACCGGCGGACCGATATCGAGCAGTTTCACGAAGGCGTCGGTGCCGATAAAAGTCTTATTCAGATAGTCCTGCAACTCGGCGCGCACCTTGTCACGCACATCCAGCCCCTTGGTGACGATGACCGTCTGGCCGAAGGTGACATCCGGCGTCTGTACGTCGAAAGACAGGATGAAACGCGGCGCGCCTTCACCGACATAGGTTGTCCAATGGTCGATATCCGGATTCTTGGCCAGCATGTCCTGCTCGAACTGCGCCATCTGCCGGTTGGTCTCGGCAATGGAACTGTTCTGCGGCAGGTTCCAGTCAACGATCAGCTCCACGCGGTCGGATGACGGGAAGAACTGCTGCTGCACAAGGCTCATGCCGCCAACGGAAAGACCGAACAGCGCAATGGTGAGGATAATCGTCACCCAGCGCCAGCGCAGCGCCCGGCCGAGAAGCCAGGAAAAGGCGGAGGCAAAACGGCCCTTCTTTTCATGGTGCGATTTCATCGTCTTCGGCAGGATCGTCACGCCGAGCAACGGCGTGAACAGGACCGCGACGATCCATGACACGATCAGCGAAACGGCGATCACCACAAAAAGCGTGAAGGTGAATTCACCCGCCGCGCTGTTGTTGAGACCGACCGGAATGAAGCCGGCAACGGTGACCAGCGTACCGGTCAACATCGGGAAGGCGGTCGAGGTGTAAACATAGGTCGCCGCTTTCCTGAGATCGTCACCGACCTCAAGCCGCGCGACCATCATCTCGACGGCGATCATCGCGTCGTCGACGAGAAGCCCGAGCGCGATGATGAGGGCGCCCAGAGAGATACGCTGCAAGGAAATGCCGGTATATTCCATGTAGACGAAAGTGATCGCCAGCACGAGCGGAATGGAAACCGCAACCACCATGCCGGCCCTGAGGCCAAGGCTGATGAAGCTGATGACGAGAACGATGGCGATGGCCTCGAACAGCGCCGAGGTGAAGCCAGAGACCGCCTCATCGACCACGGCCGGCTGATCGGACACACGATGCACATCGACGCCAACAGGCAGATCCGCCACCACCCGCTTCATCTCAGCATCCAGCGCCTCGCCGAAATGCAGCAGGTTCGCGCCGGTTTTCATACCGATAGCAAGGCCGATGGCCGGCTGGCCGTTGAAGCGGAACAGCGAGGACGGCGGATCGACATAACCGCGCCGGATCGTCGCCACTTCCGTCAACGGGAAGAACCGGTTGTTGACCCGCAGATTGATGGACCGCAGGCTGTCTTCCGAGGTGAACTGGCCGCTGACGCGCAGCGCCACACGCTCAGGCCCGGCATTGACGAAGCCGGATTGCGTGACGGCGTTCTGGGCTTGCAGCGTCTTGATGATCGACTGCTGGTCGATGCCAAGCGCCGCGATCTGCCGCGTGGAGAACTCCAGATAGATCGTCTCGTCCTGCGCGCCGATGACATCGACCTTGCCGATATTATCGACGGTCAGCACCTTCGCACGGGCATCCTCCACCAGATCGCGTAATTGCCGCTGGCTGAGACCGTCGCTGGTGAAGGCATAGATATTGCCATAGACATCGCCAAAGCGGTCATTGAAGAAGGGACCGACAACGCCCGAGGGGAAATCGCCCTTGATGTCGCCGATCATGTTGCGCACCCGCACCCAGGTCGGCTCGACGTTGCGCGCCTTGGTTTCCGGCACCAGCTCCACGAAGATCGTCGTGCGGCCGGCCACCGTCTGGCTGCGCAGATGGTCGAGATTGTCGAGTTCCTCAAGCTTTTTCTCGATCCTGTCGGTCACCTGCCGCGCCACTTCCTCTGCGGAAGCGCCGGGCCATTGCGCGCTGATCACCATGGTCTTGATGGTGAAGTTCGGATCTTCCTCGCGGCCGAGGTTGAGATAGGAGAAAACGCCGGCAAGAACGAAAACCAGCATGAAGTACCAGACGAGCGAACGGTGTTCGAGCGCCCAGTCGGAGAGATTGAATTTCTTCACTGACGGACCTCCTGATCGATCCTGATGGCCTGTCCATCCTTGAGCTTGTGAACGCCGGCGCTGGCAACACGTTCGCCGGGCTTGACGCCGCCGGCGATGCGCACGCTGCCGCCTTCGGCAGGCTCGCCCTCTATCGTGACCGGGCGGAACGTTACCGTTGCCGTATCGGCATTGACGATCCAGACGCCCCATCCATTGTCGGTCTTCAGCAGGGCCGATGACGGAAGCATGATCTGCGGTTCGGAGGCGGCAAGCACCGAGGCCGTGACGACGGAACCGAGCCGAAATGCCGGCGGCGCATCCTGAAGGCTGATTTTCGTGCGGCGCGTGCGCGTCGCCGTTTCGGCTTCCGGAGCAATCTCGCGCACCACGCCGGTGGTGCGGATTTTCGGGTCGAGCTGCAGGGCGATCTCGAAGGCGGAGCCGATCTCCAGACGCTGCGCCGCAAATTGCGGAACGTCGACCACCACATCGCGCACTTCCGGCCGGGCAATGGTCACGACCGTTTGCCCGGCCGAGACGACCTGACCGATTTCGCCTGAGGTTGCCGTCACCACACCGTCAAATTCCGCATGCAGCTGCGCATAACCCAGTTGCTCTTCGGCCTTGTCCAGATTGGCGCGGGCCTTGGCGACGGACGCATTGGCGGTGCGGGTGGCCTGCTCGGCCTCTTCCAGTGCCGCTTCCGTGCCGCTGCGGGCTTCCGCCAGCACGCGCTGGCGCTGCTCGGTCGTCACTGCATTGGCCAGCTGCGCTTCCGCATTGGAGAGGTCGGATTGCGCGCTCTTCACCGCAAGCTCGAGCGCGAGCGGATCGATTGACGCCACCACGTCACCCTTCTTCACCAGATCGGCGACATCGACATTGCGGGCGATAATGCGCCCGAGCACGCGAAAGCCGAGATCGGTCTGAATGCGCGATTCCACCGTGCCGGTCAGCCGCAGGGCATCGGCCGGCTTCTCTTCCGCGACGACGGAAAGCACCGGGCGCGGCGCCTCGGCGGCGGCTTCTTGCTTGTCCTCGCAGGAGGAAATCGCAATCGCCACAGCCACCAAAAACAAGCTTTTGTATATACTGGACATTATTGTGCCTGCCCCTTTTCATAGGCGACCTTTTCACCGGCGCGGAGAAATTTGGTGCCGACGGTGACGACGAGATCGCCGGGATTAAGCCCCTGCGTGATGACGAATTGACCCGTCTCGTAATCGGCGACCTCGATGCGCCGCATGGCGATTTCCGAGGATTGCGGATCGACCACCCAGACGGCGGGGAAGCCGTCCTGCGACGTCATCGCCGACCACGGAAGCTCAATCGCATCGACCTGTTTGAAGCGGAAATGGCCGGATACGGGCGCGCCGAGCGGCATGGTCATATCGCCGTTCAGGCCGACCTTGACCCTGATCGTTCCATTGTCCGGGTCTATCGTCGGAGAAATCTCCCGCACCGGCGCCGCAACACTGCGGGCGGGGTCCGACAGGAGGCTGACATTGACGAGATTGTCGATATCACGCTCAAGGAAGAGGGATTCATAAACATCGAAGACCGCATCGCGCGGCCCGTCATGCGCCAGCGTGAAGACGAGCTGGGCGGCCTGCGCCACCTGGCCGACCTCCACATTACGCGCCGTGATAACGCCATCCGCATCCGCCCTGAGTTCGGTATAGGACAGGGCATCGCGCGCCGTATCGAGCTGCGCCTGCGCCGATCTCACCGCTCCTTGCGTCGTGAGCAGGGTTTCCTGGGCCTTGTCGACCGCCGAACGCGAGGTCACCTGCGTCTTGAAAAGGCTTTGCTGACGGTCGAACGTCAATTGCGCCTGCGTCTGCTGCGCTTCGGCAGATTGCAGGTTGGCCAGGGCGACATCGAGATCGGCCTTCTGCTCTTCGGGATCCATGCGGGCAAGCAATTGCCCGGTCTTCACCCGTGCGCCCACATCCACCAGCCGCTCGGTGATCTTGCCGCTGACCCGGAAAGACAGATCCGTCTGGACCCGTGCCTTTACTTCGCCCGTGATGACGCTACCGCGATCAACGGGCTTTTTCTCAGCCGTGACCACATCGACGGTGCGGAGCGGCTTTTCGGCGGGCGGCTCTTCATTGCTGCAGGACGACAGGGCGAAAATACCGCCAAGCGCCGCCGCGATAAGAATGGTTCTCATGGTGACCTCTTGATCTTCGCCTCATCCTATAATATTTGACTGACTGAATAGTCAATGAAATTCTTATGCCGCTGATCGGGGAGCTGTCCGGAGTATCGGTACAGGTTCCCGAATGACCGTTCCCTTCTCGTCCGGCACATACCTGCGGGCGCATTGGCAATGTTCCGGCATATTGAAGCATGCGCGCGCCTTCACAAAAATCGTTCCGGTTTTTGCGCCGGTGCTATAGGCAAACCCATTCTCTCATTTCCGCCAATCGCGACGGACAGAAGGGCACGCGTCAAAAAATAGAAGGATCCGGGGCCATGGCGAAAGCAAAACTGACACGTGCTGAACAGAAGATACAACGTCCGTTGCAAATTCTCGATGCCGCATTCGAGGAATTCACCAAAAGGGGATTTACCGCGACGCGGGTGGAAGACATCGCGGAACGGGTGGGGGTGACGAAAGGGACGGTCTACGTCTATTTCGAAACCAAGGAGGCGCTCTTCGAAGCGATGGTCAAGCATGCCTCCCTGCCATTCCAGGAGGCGTTCAAGGCCTATACGCATACATCCGACGACCCGGTCGAGGAGCTTCGCCTGCTGCTGGAATTCCTGTTCGATGCACTCGTCGACAACAAGAAGATGCGGGAACTGTTCCGCTTGATCCTTGCGGAAGGCGCAAAATTTCCCGATCTCATCGACCAGCACCATGACACGTTGATGGCGCCTGTCTTTGCGCGCATCGATACGATCCTCGAGGAGGGCGTGGCGAAAAAAAGGTTCAGGGCCAATCCTCCCGAACTTGCCAAAGTCGTGATGTCGCCCATGGTCGGAACATTGGTGTTTCGGCTGATTTTCAACGACCGACGCATTCTGGACAGACAGGCCGTCCTGAAAATACATCTCGAGCTGATCATGCGTGGGCTGCTGGCATAGGCATCATTCTTCGCGGCCCGGCCTTAGCCGACGCCGCCGATGCAGACATATTTGAGCTCGGTATATTCCTCGATGCCGTGGCGTGAGCCTTCCCGGCCGAGGCCCGACATCTTGACACCACCGAAAGGCGCCTCGGCGGTGGAAATAGCCCCCGTATTGACGCCGACCATGCCATATTCGAGCGCCTCGGCAACCCGGAAGACCCGCGACAGATCGCGCGCATAAAAATAGGAGGCGAGACCGAAATCGGTATTGTTCGCCTGCGCGATCACATCCGCCTCATCCTCGAAGCGGAAGAGCGGCGCAAGCGGTCCGAAGGTTTCCTCACGCGCCACCTGCATGCCGGCATCGACATTGCGCAGGATCGTCGGCTCGAAGAAATTGCCGCCCAGTGCATGCCTCTTGCCGCCGATGGCAATCTCGGCGCCTTTCGAAAGCGCATCGGCAATATGCGCCTCCACTTTGGCGACCGCGTTTGCATCGATAAGAGGCCCGAGAATGCTTGCCCCTTCCAACCCGTTACCGACCTTCAATTGCGCGACGGCCTCTGCGAATTTTTCAGCGAAAGCATCATAGACGCCGCTCTGCACATAAAGACGGTTGGCGCAAACGCAGGTCTGACCATTGTTGCGGAATTTGGCGAGGATCGCGCCCTCGACAGCGGCATCGAGATCGGCGTCATCGAAGACGATGAAGGGCGCATTGCCGCCGAGTTCCAGCCCCAGTTTCTTGATCGTCGGCGCACATTGCCGGTAAAGATGTTCGCCCGTACGCGTCGAGCCGGTAAAGGTCAGAAGGCGGATATCCGGGCTTGCCGTCATTTCTGCGCCTATCTCCGCCGCTGGCCCCGTCAAAATGCTGAAAAGCGCAAGCGGCAGGCCGGCGCGCTCTGCAAGGATGGCAAGGGCGATGGCCGAAAACGGCGTTTGCGGCGCCGGTTTCAGCACCACTGCACAGCCGGCGGCCAGCGCCGGGCCGGCTTTGCGGGTGATCATGGCATTGGGGAAATTCCACGGCGTAATGGCTGCAACCACGCCCACGGGCTGGCGAAGAACCAGAATGCGTTTATCCGGCTGGTGGCCGGGCACTGTCTCGCCATTGATCCGCCGTGCTTCCTCGGCAAACCATTCGATGAAGCTCGCACCATAGGCGATCTCACCCTTTGCTTCCGCCAGCGGCTTTCCCTGTTCCAGCGTCAGTATCATGCCGAGATCGTCACGGTTTTCCATGACGAGCCGGAACCATTCCTTCAGGATATTCGCACGCTCGCCGGCGGTGCGGCGGGCCCATTCCTTCTGGGCGATCACGGCGGCAGCGATTGCTTCTCTCGTTTCCTTCGCACCGAGTTCTGGAACCCGCCCGACGATCTCACCGGTTGCGGGATTACGGATCGCCGCCGTTTCACGGCCATCGCAACCGATCCAGCGACCGGCCACCGGCACTTTCTCGCCGAAGAGTGTGGGATCATTCAGATGCATGGCCCATCCCTCAACAGAAGACCTGCGCCGAGGCCGGATCGAAGGCGAGATGCACGAGGTCGCCACGGCTGAGGCCGGAAATCGCCTCGTGGCCGAAAGGCAGGCGCACCGCAAGCGGCTCACCCGAGCCGGTATGGGCCACCACATGGACATTGTTGCCGAGGAAAGTGATGTCGCTGACCGTGGCCTGGAAACCGGCGGCGGCGACCGGCCGGTTGCGGCTGAGCTGCAGCCGCTCCGGGCGCAGCATCAGCGCCGCTTTCTTTCCCGGCGTGGCTTCGCCATGCATCGGAATATGATCGAAAACGATATCCCGGCCGAGCGATACCGTCGCCTTGCCGCCCGAGGCGGCGAGGAGATCGCAGGCGATGAAATCGCTGTCGCCGATGAATTCAGCCACGAAACGGGTCGCCGGGTGAGCGTAAAGCTCCGGTCCCGTGCCGATCTGGTCGATAACCCCCTTGGAAAACACGGCGATCCTGTCGGAAAGACGAAGGGCCTCTTCCTGATCGTGGGTAACGTAGAGGATCGTCACTTCCGTCTGCTGGTGAATGCGGCGGATTTCGAACTGGATTTCTTCGCGCAGCTTCTTGTCGAGCGCCGACAGCGGCTCATCCATCAGAAGCACCGGCGGGTCGTAGGCAAGCGCCCGGGCCAGCGCCACGCGTTGCTGCTGGCCGCCCGACATTTGCGCCGGTTTTCTGTCCTCGAAACCTTCGAGACGGACAAGCCGCAGCATTTCCTTCACCTTCGCATCGATTTCCGCCTTGCTCTTGCGGCGGACCTTCAGCGGAAAGGCGATGTTCTCGCCGACCGACAGATGCGGAAACAGGGTGTAGCGCTGAAAGACCATGCCGATATTGCGTTTGTGCGACGGCGTCGACAGCAGGCTTTCGCCGTTCAGCAGAATATCGCCCGATGTCGGCTGCTCGAAACCGGCAAGGATATAAAGCGTCGTGCTCTTGCCCGAGCCGGACGGCCCGAGAAATGTCATGAACTCACCCGGCTGCACGTCGAGATTGACGTCCTGAACGGCGACGACCGGTCCGTATTGCTTGCGGATGCCGCGAATCTGCAGGAGCGGTTTGGTCATGTTTTCAGTCCTTTTCGCACAGCCGCGACAAGCAGCATGAGAATGATGGTCACCGCGATGAGAAGCGTGGAGGCGGCCGCAATAACCGGCGTCAGATCCTGGCGCAGCGTTGCCCAGATTTTCACCGGCAGCGTCTGCAATGTCGGGCTTGCCATGAAGATCGCCAGCACCACCTCATCCCACGAGGTGAGGAAGGAGAAGATCGCCGCCGAGAACAGGCCGTGGCTGATGGCGGGAAGCGTGATGCGGATTTTCGCCTGCAACGGGCTTGCGCCGCACAGCACCGCCGCATCCTCAATCGATTTGTCGAAACCCTCGAGCGCGCCGGTCAACGCCAGAATGGAAAAAGGCAGCGCCACGACGAGATGGGCAATGACGAAACCGGCAGTGGTACCGGCAAGGCCAAGTTTCAGAAAAAAGGCGTAAAGCGCCACCGCCAGCACCACGACGGGCAAGATCATCGGCGTCATGAACAGCGCGCGAAGCGTGTTACGCCCAATGAAACGGCCGCGCACCAGCCCGAAGGAGGCGACAAGACCGATCAGCACGGACAGCACCGTGACCATGAGGGCGATGCGCAGGCTCGTCCAGGCGGCCTCCAGCCATCGCGGATCGGCGAAGAAATCCGCATACCATTTCAATGTCCAGCCGGGCGGCGGAAAAATCAGCCATTGCGACGAGCCGAAGGACAGTGCTGCGATGAAAACGATGGGCAGGATGAGAAATGCCGTCGTCAGCACCGTGATCAGGAGGAGCAGCCATTTCCAGAGGCCGAGGCTGTTATAGTTCAAAAGCATGTCAGCGCCCCCCTGCCCCGGCCGCACCGAAAAATTTGAGCTGTATGGCGTAAAGCGTCAGCGTCACCACCAGCAGCGCCAGTGCGGCCGCCCCGCCCATGCCCCAGTTGACCAGCGACTGGACGAATTGCGCGATGAGTTCGGCCAGCATCATGTTCGCCGTGCCGCCGAGCAGCGCGGGGGTGACGAAATAACCGAGCGACATGACGAAGACCATCAGCGCGCCGGAAATCATGCCGGGCGCTGCCAGCGGAATGAGGATGCGGGTCAGCGCCTGAAAGCGTGTCGCCCCGCACAGCGCCGCCGCCTGAAGAATGGCCGGATCGATCTTGCGGATGACGCCATAGAGCGGAATGATGATGAAGGGCAGCATGATATAGGTCATGCCTATCGTTACGCCGGTAAGATTGTTGACCAGCGCCAGAGGCTGATCGATGATGCCCAGCCCCATCAGCGTCTTGTTCACCACGCCCGTGCGCTGCAACAGCACCATCCACGCATAGGTGCGCGCCAGTAGATTGGTCCACATCGACAGGAGCAATATGGCAAAGACGATGGAAGCGAGCCGCGGCGGCATGATGGCGAGCGCCCAGGCGACGGGAAAGCCGATCGCCAGCGACACGACCGTGACCAGCGCCGACACCGCGAAGGTATTGAAGAAAATCTTCAGATAGGTGGAGCTTCCCAGCAGGGCGGCATAGTTGCCCAATCCGAGGACGGGTTCGGTGACGCTGCGCGACAACAGGATCAGAACCGGAACGACGAAGAACAGGACAAGCAGGACAAGCGCCGGCAGGGTAGCCGTAAAGTTGCCGGGCCGGAAAGGCATCCGCACCTTTGCTTTCTGGCTGACTGTTTCATCGGTAAGCGAAACCATGCCCAAACCTCCCGGACGTGGAAAATCGCGCGGGCGCCTGTCGCGGCCCGCGCCGTTATCTTACTTCGCCTGCCAGGCGTACCAGCGCTCGCCGATCTCGTCGCGATGCTGCGCCCAGTAATTCATATCGGCATTGACCTGGCTTGCCGTCTGCTGGTCCGGCAGGGTCTTGGCGGTTTCCGGATCCATCAGCTTGGCGGATTCGATATTGACCGGCGCATAACCCGTCGCGGTCGCCATATCCGCCTGCGCCTGCGCAGAGGTGGCGAGCGCGATGAACTTCATCGCCGCATCCTTGTTCTTCGTTCCCTTGGGAACGACAAGGGAATCCGCCGCGGTGATGTTCTGCTGCCAGGAGGTCTCCACCTTCACGCCGCTTTTTTCAAGAGCCGTCATGCGGCCGTTCCAGACGCTGCCGAAGGGCGCTTCCGCAGATGCAATCAACTGCTGCGACTGCGCACCGCCGGACCACCAGATGATATCGGATTTGATCGTATCGAGCTTCTTGAAAGCGCGGTCGAGATCGAGCGGATAAAGCTTGTCGGCGGCCACGCCATCGGCCAGAAGGGCGGCTTCGATCACACCCGGCGCAGACCATTTGTAGAAGGTGCGTTTTCCCGGAAATTTCGCGGTGTCGAACAGATCGGCCCAGCTCTTCGGGCAGGCGGCCACGGCATCGACATTGCAGCCGATGACGAAGGAATAATAAAAACTGCCGACGGAGTAGTCCGTCACGAAGCGCGGATCGAGCTTGGTCTTGTCGATGACGGCAAAATCGAGCTTCTCCAACAGGCCTTTCGGGCCGGCCTGTGCGGCATAATCGCCCTCGACATCGACCACATCCCAGGTCACGCCGTTCGCCTCAACCATGGCTTTCAATTTGCCGTAGTCCGTCGGACCGTCCTGCACCACGTTAATGCCGGTCGATACCATGAATTTTTCAGCCCACGCCGCCTTCTGGGCGTCCTGCGTGGTTCCTCCCCAGCTGGAGAAAACCAGATCATTCGCCTCAGCGGCTGCGCCCAAGGCAAAAAGAGCGGCGCATGTCGTCAATACCAGTTTCAATTTCATGTTCCCTTACTCCGTTTTAGAGCTTCTTGTTGGTATGCACGTCGCGACCGGCGCATTTCACCCGAGCGGTGAAAACCGCGCCGGTTTCATGATCTTGTTTTCGGCGACTTCGATGAGGTCGCGGATTTTCGGAAGGAAGGACAACCAGCGCGGATCGGCCATCAGCCGTGCGCGCCGTTCCTCGCGGTCATCCAGGCTCGAAAAGGCCCATATATGGACGATCTCATTGATCGGGCCGATCTCGGAGAAGAAGTAACCCACCAGCTCGCCGAGATGGCTCTTCTGGATTTTGATGCCCTCTTCCTCGACCACCTTGAGGTAGGCGGGAATGGCGCCGTTCTTCAGCCGGTAGGTGCGGATTTCGTAAAACATGGGCTCACCGCATCACAAAGGGATCGGGGATCGGGTCATCGGAGGTGCGCAACCATATGGTCTTGGTGCGCGTGTAATCGAGCGCCGCCGCAAGCCCGCCCTCGCGTCCGTCGCCCGACAGGCCAAATCCGCCGAAAGGCGCAATCGGCGAGACCGCACGGTAGGTATTCACCCAGACGATGCCGGCCCGGATCGCCTTCATCAGACGGTGGGCGCGCGTCAGGTTCTGCGTGAAGACACCGGAGGCAAGCCCATAGACCGTGTCATTGGCCAGCGCGATGGCTTCCGCTTCGGTTTCAAAGGAAATGACCGAGAGGACGGGGCCGAAGAACTCTTTCTCCATCGATGGGGAACGAATGCCGTCGCAATCGAGAATGGTTGGCCGATAGAAATAACCGTCGCCGTCTACAGGCGCACCGCCTGTGACAACCTTGGCGCCCGCGTCCACGGAGGCGGAAACCAGAGAAACGATATGCTTTCTCTGGCGCTCCGTCGCCAGCGGGCCTACTTCCGTCGCCATATCCAGCGGCGAGCCGATGCGGATCGCCTCAGCCTTCGCCTTCAGAATCTCGAGGAACCGATCCTTAACGCTTCTTTCGATGATCAGCCGCGAGCCGGCGACGCAGCTCTGGCCGGTCGCGGCAAAAATGCCAGCCACCTGCGCATTGGCGGCGCTCTCGAGATCGGCGTCGGCAAAAACGAGGATCGGCGATTTGCCGCCGAGTTCCAGCGAGGTGGAAGCGAGGTTTTCAGCCGAATTGCGCACGATATGACGCGCCGTTTCCGGACCGCCGGTAAAGGCGATATGAGCCACCTTCGGATGGGTGGTGAGCGCCGTGCCGCAGGACGCGCCGAAGCCGGAGACGATATTGACGACGCCGGCGGGAAAACCGGCCTCATGCACCAGCCGGGCGAATTCCAGAAGGGGTGCCGGCCCATCTTCCGAGGCCTTGACGACGATGGTGCAGCCGGCGGCCAGTGCGGGACCGATCTTGACGGCGGCGAGAAACAGCTGGCTGTTCCACGGCACGATGGCCGCCACGACGCCCACGGGTTCGCGCCGCAGCCAGACATCCATATCCGGCTTGTCGATCGGCAGATAGGCGCCCTCGATCTTGTCGGCCAGACCCGCATAATAACGATAATAATCCGCGACATAGGCAATCTGCGCGGAGGTCTCACGGATGATCTTGCCGGTATCGCGGGTTTCGAGTTCGGCGAGCGTCTTCGCATTCTCAGTGACCAGATCGGCGAGCTGGTAGAGCAGCTTGCCACGCTGTGTCGCCGTCAGTTTCGACCAGCCTGCATCTTCGTAAAGCGCCCGGTGAGCGGCCTCGACCGCACGGCCGACATCCGCCTCGCGGCTTTCCGGCATTTCGGCCCATGCAGTGCCGCTTGCGGGATCGAGACTTGCGAAACGCGCCTCGCCGTCTTCGAAATGTCCGTCGATATAGCACTGGAAACTGCGCATCGCGTTACTCCCCGAAAGCCGGCATGACATCGGACAGGAAGCGCTCCAGCGAGGCCTTCTTACGCTCGAAGCTCATGCCCGTATCGATCCAGAAGGAATATTCGTCATAGCCCATGGCCTCGTAAGATTTAAGCCGGCTAATCACCTCATCGGCATTGCCGACGACATTGTTCTTTCGCATGACATCGGTGGAAAGCATCGCGTTGGCGGCGATGTCTTCGGGCGCAATACGCTCGATCAGCCCCTGATGGATCGGTTTTTCGTTTTTGAACCAGGCGAAGAAGTAATTGTAATAGACGCTCATCTCATGCGCCGCCTGAGCGATATCGGCTTCATCGGAACCGACATAGGTGTGGCGAAGCAACATGATTTTCGGCCGCTGTTTTTCCGGGTTCTTGGCGCAGGCATCGTTGAAGCGGCCCATCAGGGTTTCCACCTCGTCATCGCCCTGCCAGAGTGGCGTCACCTGCACGTTGCAATCATTGGCGACGGCGAATTCATGCGAGTTCGGATCGCGCGCCGCCACCCAGATCGGCGGGAAAGGCTGCTGCAATGGCTTGGGAGCGGAGGTGGTGGCCGGAAATTTGTAGAATTCGCCGTCATGGGCATAGTCGCCCGCCCACACACCTTTGACGGCTGGGATCAGCTCGCGCATGCGCTGGCCGGCGCCCCAGGCATCGAGACCCGGAAGCAGCCGCTCATATTCAAACGAGTACGCGCCTCGCGCAATGCCGATATCGAGACGGCCGTCGCAGATGAGGTCGGTCATCGCTGCTTCGCCGGCAAGCTTGATCGGGTGCCAGAAGGGCGCGATCACCGTGCCCGTCCCGAGACGCGCCGTCCTGGTGCGCCGGGCAAGATCGGCAATCGTCACGAAGGGGTTCGGCGCAATGGTGAAATCCATGCCGTGATGTTCACCGGTCCAGATGGCATGCATGCCGCCGCGATCGGCGATTTCGCAAAGCGTCACAAACTCCTCGTAGAGCGTCTTGTGATCCTGCGAGGCGTCCAGCCGTTCCATATGAACGAAGAGGGAGAATTTCATGGGTTTGCCGCCTTCATCGAGATGGGATGAACCCTGCCGGCAGTCTCGTTACCGACATAGACACCGAAATTGCCGATTGAACTTTCCAGCGCGAACCGGTTGACAATGTCCGCGGTCGCGCCGGAGTCGAACTTTGCCGAAGCCAGCGCGCCGGGCAACAGAAAACGGCCCTGGCGCGGCGCATCGTCCCCATCCGCCAGCGCGTGGTAGACAATGTGCTGACGCCCATCCGCCTTGTTTTCATAAACCGAGTAAAGAAAGCCCGTCCTGACCCTCAGTCCGGTCAGCTCTTCCAGCCGCGCCGTCAGCGCCGCGACCGGATCGCCGCCCGCCACGACGCAGCCGGGCAGCGACAGCACATCCTCCCCGACGAGGTAAATCTCGCCGCGACGCTCAAGAACCGCGCCGACAGCGATTTCACCCTCTGCCGCAGCCGAAAGCGCCTTGGCGGCCAGCATCGGCGTGAAGTAACCGCCGCGCGCATAACCGAGGCCGTTCAGACCGCTATTCTCGAAAGCGTCGATACGACCGAGCAGAATGACGTGGTCTCCGGCCTCGATAACCTCCTGCATCGAACATTCGAACCAGGCCGCAACATCGGCAAAGACCGGTGAGCCTGCCGGCGCATCCGACCAGATGGCGGCGGCAAAACGATCTTCCACCGGCCGGGCAAACGTATTGGACAGGTCCTTCTGGCCTTCCGACAGAATATTGACGGCGAAATTTTTCGCACCCGTCATCGTCGCGAAATTGCGCGAGGTGCGGGCAAGGCAGATCAGCAGCAGCGGCGGATCGAGCGAGACCGAGGTGAAGGAATTTGCGGTGAAACCCACCGGCTTTCCGGCTTCGTCGCGGGTGGTAACGATCGTCACCCCCGTCACGAAGGCGCCGAATGCGTCGCGCAGGGCGCGCGGGTCAAGGGTTGCAACGGTCATTGCGGCTCCTCCTCTAAAGCCAGCCATTCGGCCATCAGTGCATTGACGGTTTCGGGTGCGGTCAGATTGACCATATGCCGGTGCGCCTCGACGATGCGGGCATAACCGCGCGGCGTGATCGCCGCCATCTGTTCTGCCATCAGGGGCGTGGAGTTCGGATCGTCCGAACCGGTCAGAAAAAGCGCCGGGCAGGTGACTAAAGGCCAGCGGTCGGCATAGGTCTCGTCCCCGCCCGCAAAGGCGGTATAGGCGACCGCGTAACCTTCCGGATCGACCATTTCCAGCCAGCCTCTCGTCAATTCCCGCGCGTGCTGGCTTTTCAGATCATCGCCGAACCAGCGCAGCAAGGGGCCTTCCTTGTCCACGCCCGTGGTGCGGATCGCCGCCGCGCGCGCAAGCACCGCTGCCTTCGCAACGGGGTCGCGGCGATAAACACCGTTCAGATACCCGACACGCGCTATGCGATCTCCAAGCATCGCGGCTGCCCCGCCGGAAATCAGCGCCCCCATGGAATGCCCGGCGACATTGGCGCGGTCTATCCGCATGTCGTCGAGAAACCGGCCGAACCAGCCGACGAAATCCTCAAGAGTGCTGCCGGCCGCAAGACGTTCGCTGCCGCCGTGGCCCGGCATATCGACCGCGATGACGCGGTGCGTCCTCGAAAACACCTCGATCTGCGGCGTCCAGGCTTCGAGCCGCATTCCAACACCGTGGATGAGGATCAGATTCTCGCCCGCGCCGGCTTCGAAATAGGCGGCCCCGCCTCCGGTCGTTTTCCGGGGGAGCGTGGCGGCGCCTGCCTTTGCACCATTGACCCGTGACGTGTCGGCGACCCTTTGCATTGGTGTGCGCCTCAAACGCCGGCCGGATTGGCGACATCCTGACCGAGATCCTTCAGATCCTGATAACGGTCGCCGATGCGGTGATGCGGCCGGCCGCCAACGGAAGCACCGAGCGCGATCACAATCTCGTCGGCGGCCGGAGCATCGGGAATGGCCGTCTGGATCGTCAGATAATGCGAACGACGGCCTTCATCATTCTTGTCCATCAGGGGGATCATGATCGGCGCATTGCCGGGGCCGCGCGTGTTGCAGAAGGCAAGATAGGATTTGGCGCCGACCGCCTGACGATAGTGATTGCCGAAGCGCAGCGTATGGATGAGCGCGGAGGCATGTTCGATCTCACCATCCAGCCCCACGACGGCCGCCTTGCCATAGGCCTCCACCGCCTCACCGGAACCGACAGCGTCAAGGATCATCTTCGTCAGCAACTCGCCAAGCACCGGCGCGCCTGCGTGAATTTCCAGCTTCAGATCAGCTACGAAACCTTTGCCCGCCCACGGATTTTTAACGACCGCAATGGCGGCGAACAGCTTCAACGGCGCTGCGGCAGCCTTGCCCCCCTCAATCAACGTCGTTTCGACCTGCAGCAGGGTCTTGCGGATCTGGATGGACATCAGCGCTCTCTCCGTAAATATGATGGCTTATGGTATGCCATAATATATAACTGTCAAGTACCGTAATCCCGCAAGGGCGAGCAGTTGAATTTTGGGGATTGTCGTCGCCGATAAGTCGAGCGCTATGGGCAACCGATTGCACTTGGCAAGCAACGATTGGAGGCGGGAAAATGGGGCAGATTTGACCGGGGCATCATCAGCCGGGCTGGATACGCAAGTAGCCGTCTTGTACGGCGGTAATGTTCCGGAAGATCAGAGCAACTGAGGCCGGCGGCCTCTATTCCTGACTTTCAAGCCGATATCGGGAACCGGGATAGAGCAGCCGTACGGACGTGACGGCACGGCTCGATGACCAGGTTCTGCGGCGCACCAGAAGGCAGGGCTCATTTCGGCTGATGGCCATCAATTTGCATTCCCAGGGCTGGGGCGATGCCGCCTCGATAAATTGCTCGGTACGCGAAATCGGCGCCGCCGCCGTCAGATAGGCATTCGGGGTAAGCGTATTGAAGTCCTGCATCAGATAATCCGGAGCGATCTCCGCATTGACGAAGCGATCTTCAAGCTGGATCGGCACATCGTCTTCGTGGTGCACGATGATGGAGTGAAAAACCTTCGCCCCCACGGCGATCTCCAGCGCCGTTGCAAGATCGGGACCGCAAACTTCCGTCTGGGCGAGGATCAGGCTCGGCCGATGCGTCGAACCGCGCTCCTTGATCTCGTCGGCGATATTGCGCACGCCCATCATGCCGGCGCTTCGTTTTTTCGGGGCGACAAAGGACCCGCGCCCCTGCACACGAACGATCACCCCCTCGGTTGCCAGCTCCCGCAGCGCGCGGTTTGCCGTCATGCGACTGACACCCAGCATGTCGACGATCTCGTTTTCGGAGGGTATCCTGTGGTTGGTCAACCACTCGCCGCTGGCGATCTTTTCCTTGATCTGTTCTTTCACCCGCTCATACAGCGGCAGGGAGGAGCGATCGCCCGAGACAGGAAACTCGTTTTCGGTGACGGGCAGCATTGAAACTCCTAAAAATCGGGCGACTGCACAAAACGCAGCCAGAATCCGCGCAAGCACAAAATTATCACATCCTATCTTGCTTGTCTTTCGCAAATGTGTGAAGTTACATATACAACTTGAGGGGAAAATAATGGCAAGCGAAGACTCGATCTCCAGCGGCCGCAAGTCTCCCGCCGATGGTCGGGGCGATATTCGAATGCCCGCCCAGCGCAACGGCAGGAGCTGCCATACCGACGCCGAAGCCATGTTTGGTGGCTCGGCCGGACAATATGCGCTGAAAGACCGCCCTTGCCGGAACCCGCCAACCGCATACGCCTTCGACCCGGCATGGCCAATGCGCGTGAAGCATATGAATTTCTCAAAGTTGTATAGTGAACTTCCGACACACCGCTCCAGGGTGAACATCGAATTCCATATTGATTCGACGAGCGCCCGGCCGCCGATTTCGACGGGACATGAAATGCACCAATGACCGCCGGGCTGAGGGGTAGACATCTGCTCAGGGCGCGCCCGGCTGAAACCACAAAACGCATGCCAGCAACTTGCCAATCATCAAACCAAAAGGGGAATGCAATGCTGAATTCAAAGCTGAAAATCGCGCTGGCCACCACCGCGCTCATCATGGGAGCCTATGCCGGGTC
Organism: Agrobacterium sp. 22-221-1; assembly: GCF_053522445.1. Taxonomy (NCBI): domain Bacteria; kingdom Pseudomonadati; phylum Pseudomonadota; class Alphaproteobacteria; order Hyphomicrobiales; family Rhizobiaceae; genus Agrobacterium; species Agrobacterium sp. 22-221-1. The sequence continues at coordinate 121,416 of NZ_JBNWCL010000003.1, read as the reverse complement.
CGCGAGAGCGGAAGGCTATTGCGCCGCTGGAAAGACCATCACCTTCGCCGGCATCGACTGGGAAAGCGGTGCTTTCATCACCGAAGTCATGAAGGAAATCCTCTCCAAGGGCTATGATTGCAAGGTCGATTCCATTCCCGGCAACTCCGTGACGCTGGAACAGGCGACCGCCAATAACGATGTGCAGATCTTCGCTGAAGAATGGATCGGCCGCTCCGACGTCTGGAACAAGGCTGCGGAAGCCGGTCAGGTAACATCGGTCGGCAAGACCTTCGTTGGCGCCGCCGAAGGTTGGTTCGTGCCGGAATATCTGGTCAAGGGCGACCCGGCAAAAGGCATCGAAGCCAAGGCTCCGGACCTGAAGAGCGTCGACCAGCTTTCCGACCCGAAGATCGTCGAACTGTTCAAGGATCCGGAAGAGCCGACCAAGGGCCGCTTCCTCAATTGCCCCTCGGGCTGGACCTGCGAAGGCGTCAACACCGCCAAGCTGCAGGCCTACAAGCTGGAAGCAAACTATGTGAACTTCCGCCCCGGCACCGGCACCGCTCTCGACGCCGCAATTGCCGCCGCCTACCTCCAGGGCGAGCCGATGCTGTTCTATTACTGGAGCCCGACGGCAATCATGGGCAAATACAAGCTCATCCAGTTGCAGGAGCCGGCCTATAGCGACACCTGCTGGAAGGAACTGACGAGCGCCGATGGAAAGCGCGACGCCGGTTGCGCCTTCCCCTCCGTCGAGGTGGCCTATGGCGTGAACAGCACCTTTGCGAAGGAAGCGCCGGACATCATCGCGATCCTTGAAAAGGCGACATTCCCGCTAGCGGAGATCAACTCCAGCCTCGCCTACATGACCGACAAGCAGGTCGATGCGACAACCGCCGCAAAGACCTTCCTTCAGACCAAGGCCGATATCTGGGGCAGCTGGGTTTCTGCGGACGCCAAGGCGCGGATCGAAGCCGCCGTCAAGTAAACATCGCAGGCGCGCCGGGCTTCCGGCGCGCATTTTCCCGTCAGGACAGGGGCCGGCTACCGGACATGGGGTCGGCAGGCGCGAGGACGACACCAATGTTTCCTGAAGTTTTCCATATTTCCATCCGAGGCCCGATCAATGAGATCGTGCGTTCGCTGGTGGTGAATTACGGCTCCGTTTTCAAGGCGATATCGCAGACGATCCTGCAGGCGATCCTCTTCGTGGAATGGGTGCTGCGCGGTCTGCCGTGGTGGGTCATTTTTCTGGTCTTCCTGGTGCTCGCCTGGTTCGCGGCGAAGAAGATTTCGCTCGTCATCATGGTGGCGGTGATGCTTTTCATCGTCGGCGCGCTCGGTCTCTGGGACCTGACGATGCAGACGCTGGCGCTGATGCTGATTGCCAGCCTCATCTCCATCGTCATCGGCGTGCCCATGGGCATCCTGCTTGCCAAAAGCGAGTGGGCAAGGCGCATCACCCTGCCGGTGCTCGACGTCATGCAGACCATGCCGAGCTTCGTCTATCTCATTCCCGCCATCATGCTTTTCGGCCTCGGCAAGGTTCCGGCCGTGCTGGCGACCATCGTTTATGCCGTCCCGCCGCTGATCCGCCTGACCGATCTCGGCATCCGGCAGGTAGACCGTGAAGTGGTGGAGGCGGCGACCGCGTTTGGCGGCAGCCCGAGACAAATCCTCTTCGGCGTCGAATTGCCGCTCGCCACGCCCACGATCATGGCCGGCCTCAACCAGACGATCATGATGGCGCTCTCCATGGTCGTCGTCGCCTCGATGATCGGCGCACGCGGTCTCGGTGAGCAGGTGCTGAACGGCATCCAGACGCTCGATGTCGGCAAAGGCCTCGAAGCGGGTCTAGGCATCGTTATTCTCGCAATCGTGCTCGATCGTATCACCCAGGGTTTTGGCCGATCCAGCCGAAAGGAAATGGGCAATGACTGATATCCATATCCGCAACGTGTCCAAGATCTTCGGCGGCAACTGGAAGGCCGCGCTCGCCATGGCGCAGCAGGGCGCGGAGAAAAGCGACATCCTGGCAAAGACGGGATGCAGCGTCGGGCTCGACAATGTCAGCCTCGATATAGCCGGCGGCCGCATTTTCGTGATCATGGGCCTTTCCGGTTCCGGCAAATCGACGCTGGTGCGCCACATCAACCGTCTTATCGAACCGACAAGCGGCGAGATTCTCGTCGGCGACGACAATGTTCTCGCACTGAAACCGAAGGACCTGCGCGACTTCCGCAACCGGCGCGTCAGCATGGTGTTCCAGAATTTCGGCCTGATGCCGCACCGCACCGTGTTGCAGAACGTCGTTTATGGCCAGCGTGTGCGCGGGCTGACCAAGGCCGACGCGCGGCCCATCGGCATGAAGTGGATCGAGACCGTCGGCCTTTCTGGTTATGAGGACAAGTTTCCGCACCAGCTTTCCGGCGGTATGAAGCAACGCGTCGGCCTCGCCCGCGCGCTGGCGGCCGATACCGACGTCATCCTGATGGACGAGGCCTTTTCGGCGCTCGACCCGTTGATCCGCGCCGACATGCAGGATCAGTTGCTGCAGCTCGAAAAGAACCTGCACAAGACTATCGTTTTCATCACCCACGATCTCGACGAGGCGCTCCGCATCGGCGCGCAGATCGCGATCCTGAAGGACGGCAAACTGGTGCAGGTGGGAACGCCGGACCAGATCCTCAACAGCCCCGCAAACGACTATGTCGCCCGTTTCGTGGAACGCCGCACGGGTGCGGGAGAAGGCCAGCATGGCTGATACGATCACCATCGATCGCCCCCTCACCTGGCAAGAGATCGCCGCTGTTGCAAAGGGCGCCACGCTTTCCCTGTCGGATAAAGCGTGGCGGCGCATTGCCGAAGCCCGCGCCATCGTCGATGCGCTCGTCGAAAAACGGGTGCGCGGTTACGGCATCAATACGGGTGTCGGCGCACTCTGCGATGTGATCGTCGACATCCCGCAGCAGCAGGCCCTTTCCCGCAATATTATACTCAGCCATTCCTGCGGCGTCGGAGAACCGCTCGGGCGCGAAGAAACGCGTGCCATCATGGCCGCCCAGATCAACAACTTTGCGCATGGTTATTCCGGCGTGCAGGTCAAGACGGTCGAAGCGCTACTCGCCCTGCTGAATGGCGATATTCTTCCCCTCATTCCATCAAAGGGCTCGGTGGGTTACCTCACCCATGCCGCGGCGATAGGGCTGGTGCTGATCGGCGAAGGCCAGGCCCGCCACGGCGGCGAACTCATCAGCGGCAGGCAGGGGCTCGAAAAGCTCGGCCTCGAACCCATGGTTCTGCAGGCGAAGGAGGGGCTCAGCCTCGTCAACGGCACACCCTGCGCCACCGGCCTCGCCAGCCTCGCGCTTGCCCGCACGACTTCGCTCCTTGACTGGGCCGATGCGGCAGCGGCAATGAGCTATGAAAACCTTGGTGCGCAGGCCGATCCGTTCGCCGCAGGGCCGCTGGCACTGCGCAGCTCGCCCGGCATCCAGACCGTCGGCGCAAACCTGCGCCAGCTTCTGGCGGCAAGCCCGCTTCTTGCCCGGTCGGCCGGATCGCGCACGCAGGATCCGCTCAGCCTGCGCGCCGTGCCGCAGGTGCATGGCGCCGTTCGCGACAGCGTCGCGCAGATCGCCGACGTCGTAGACCGCGAGCTCGCAAGCGTCACGGACAACCCGGTCGTCGGCGGCACGCCACAGTCGCCCGAGGTCCATTCCCAGGCCCATGCTGTCGGTGCGGCGCTCGGGCTTGCCATGGATGGGCTGGCGACGGCCGCAGCCGAACTCGCAGCGATTTCCGAGCGACGTATCGACCGGCTCGTCAACCCGCTTGTCAGCGGGCTGCCCGCCTTTCTGGCGGAAAGTGACGGTGTCTGTTCCGGTTTCATGATCATCCAGTACACGGCCGCAGCGCTTGCCGCGGAAAACCGCCGCCTCGCCGCCCCCGCCAGCCTCGATGGCGGCATCACCTCCGCCTTGCAGGAGGATATACTGACACATGCCACCGCCGCCGCCGACAAGACGCTTTCGATTATCGACAATCTGGAAACCATTCTCGCAATCGAGATCATGAGCGCGTCACAGGCTTACGACATGCAGCCGGGCGAAGGCGGCCGTGCGCCCGGCACCGATACGCTCTACCGGCGTGTCCGGATGGCGGCGCCATTTTACCGCGACGACCAGCCGCTCAACGATCTGGTAGCTGCCGTTCGGGAAATGCTGCAAACCACGCTTGCGGGGATAGGTGCCGACGCAGTTTGAATGCTACGCTGGAAATTTTAGCCGCACACGATGCGGAAGAGGTTACTCTTTGCCGGTCTTCTGGGCGATGAGAACGGCTTCCGCAATCGCGCTTGCGCTCGCAACATGGTCCAGAGCCGCCTTGTAAGCGGCGTCTCCGTCCCCCTGCCGGATGGCTTCGACGATTTTTTCCATTTGCGCCGGACCTTCGGTATCGCGGCTTTTCGTCTTGATCGTCATCGAACGAAGATGGTTGATCCGCACTGTCAGCAGGTTGACGACGCCCCAGGCGACATGCCGGTCGATCTTGCTGAACAGCGTCTGATAAAAGGACGAGGTATGCGCCAGAACGCCCGGCATATCCTTGGCGACATAGCTTTCGCGGATATGACTGAGCGACACTTCAAGCGCTTCCACGATGGCAGGATCGCGGCGCTCCGCACAAAGGCGTGCCGCCATTCCTTCCAGCGCACCGCGAATTTCATAGATCTGCTTCGCCTCATCGAGATCGAGCATCGCGACCATCGGGCCCTTGTTCGGCAAATTCGCCACCAGCCCCTCGGATTCCAGATGCCGCAGAACCTCACGAACGATGGTGCGGGAAACGCCGAGCTGGGCGCAGAGATCGCGCTCCACCAGACGGTCGCCCGGGCGGAAATAACCGTTCACGATGGCGTCACGGACCTTGTCGAGAGCGAGCTCCCTCAGCGTCTTTGTCGGGCGCTCAACGCGAATGGCAGTTCCGTGCGAAGCATCTGTCATGGTATCACCTCGTTTGACACCTCCCGTTTCGTTGCAACGCAGTTACGAACAAAACGGGAAATGGCTTTTGTATTATGGCGTACCAGCTTATTTAGCGCCGTGCTCTGCTTAAGGCAACATCAGCACGGCTCACGCAGAATGCTCATCCCATTCTTTCCGAAGCGTAAGAGCCGGGACCGGGGGGAAACACCACGGTTCGGCTACCGTTCAGGAATACACGCCGATGAATATGGGCGTGGATGGCACGCGCCAGCACCTGCGCCTCCACGTCGCGGCCGAGCGACACGTAATCCTCGGCCGACTGGGCATGGGTGATACGCACAGTATCCTGCTCGATGATCGGTCCCTCATCCAGATCGGCGGTCACATAATGCGCCGTCGCACCGATCAGCTTCACACCGCGCTGATAGGCCTGCTTGTAAGGGTTGGCCCCCTTGAAGGACGGCAGGAAGGAGTGATGGATATTGATGATCCTGCCCGACATCGCCTCGCACATCCTGTCGGAAAGCACCTGCATGTAACGCGCCAGCACGATGAGTTCCGTACCCGAACTTTCCACGATCTCCATGATCCGGGCTTCGGCCTGCGGCTTGTTCTCTTTCGTCACCGGAATGTGGTGGAACGGAATGTCGTGATTGACGACGACCTTCTGATAATCGAAATGGTTGGAAACCACACCGACAATATCGATCGGCAGCGCCCCGATGCGCCAGCGGTAGAGCAGGTCATTGAGGCAATGGCCGAAGCGCGACACCATCAAAAGAACCTTCATCCGCTCTGCCTGATCGTGCAGCGCCACCTCCATGCCGAACTTTTCCGAGATCGGAGCAAGCCCGGCCATCAAGGCGTCGCGTGTCGCACCCTCCTCGGAAATGAAACCCACGCGTATGAAAAAACGGCCAGTGCCGAGATCGTCGAATTGCGAACTGTCGACGATGTTGCATCCCTTCTCAGCGAGAAAGCCTGAAAGGGCGGCGACAATGCCGCGGGTGGATTTGCATGTCACGGTCAGGACGAAGTTCGTCATCTGGCACTCTTTCTGTCATCGATAAAGCATGTCGCCCAAAAGTGTGCAGCGGTTTTGGGAGACATGCTTAAAAACAAAGATCTAAAGCGCGCGGCATGAACCAGATTGGACGCGACGCGCTTTAGTGAAAAACCCCGCGCTTTTGATCAGCGCGGGGAAAAGCCGCAAGGGCGGCGGGGAAAACCGGGCTCAGACGTCGAGGGTGGTCTGATGCTCCCATGCGGTGAATTGCGAGCAATAGCTGTTCCACTCGCCCTGCTTGAGCTTCAGATAGGCCTTGGAGAATTCAGTGCCGAGCGCCTGCTGCAATTCCGCATCCTTCTCATATTCGCGCAGCGCATCGAGAAGGTTGAGCGGCAGCTTCGGTGCATCCGTGACCTTGTGGCCCTCGCGGTACATGTCGATATCGTAGTGCGGACCGGGATCGGCCTTGGAACGGACACCGGAAAGGCCGGCGGCGATGATGATGGCCTGCAGCAGATAGGGGTTCACGGCTCCATCCGGCAGGCGCAGTTCGAACCGTCCCGGCCCCGGCACGCGCACCATATGGGTGCGGTTATTGCCGGTCCAGGTCACCGTATTCGGCGCCCAGGTCGCGCCGGAAATGGTGCGCGGCGCGTTGATGCGTTTGTAGGAATTGACCGTCGGATTGGTGACGGCCGCAAGCGCCGATGCATGTTTCATGATGCCGCCAAGAAACGTCTTGCCCTTGGCCGACAGACCGAACGGCATTTCCCTGTCGGCAAAGGCGTTGACCTTGCCGTCGAGGTCCCAGACCGAAATATGGGCATGGCAGCCATTGCCGGTCAGGCCCTTGAACGGCTTCGGCATGAAGGTGGCGCGCAGCCCGTGCTTTTCGGCAACGGATTTGACCATGAATTTGAAGAAGGAATGTTTGTCTGCGGTCTGTAGCGCGTCGTCATATTCCCAGTTCATCTCGAACTGGCCGTTCGCGTCCTCATGGTCGTTCTGGTAGGGCTTCCAGCCCAGCTCCAGCATGTAATCGCAAATCTCGGCGATCACATCGTAACGGCGCATTACCGCCTGCTGGTCGTAGCAGGGCTTTTCCGCCGTGTCGTATTCGTCGGAGATTTTCGCACCGTCCGGCGAAATCAGGAAAAATTCCGGCTCCACGCCGGTCTTGACCCTGAGCCCTCCGCTTGCCGCCTCAGCGATGAGCTTTTTCAGCACCACGCGCGGCGCCTGCTCCACCGGCTGATCTTCCATCACGCAATCGGCGGCGACCCAAGCGACATCCTTTTTCCATGGAAGCTGGATGACCGAAGAGGCGTCGGGCACGGCGAATAGATCGGGATGGGCGGGCGTCAGATCGAACCAGGTGGCAAAGCCCGCAAAACCCGCGCCATCCTTCTGCATATCGGCAATCGCTTCTGCGGGAACCAGCTTGGCGCGCTGGCCGCCGAAGAGATCGGTATAACTGATCATGAAATATTTGATGCCCTTTTCGGCAGCAAATTTGGAGAGGTCCAGTGTCACGTCATTCCCCTTTTTTTGAATATCAGACACTTCATCGAAAAAAGACGGGCACATCCTCCCAAATGCGCCCGTCCGTTCTTTATGGCTTAAAAGCTGCCTTTGCCCGGGAACCAGTTCGTTCCCGCCAGCGGAACCTGCGCCATGGCGGCAGCCTCCATCGTCAGCGCCACCAGATCTTCCGGCTCCAGATTATGGAGATGGTTCTTGCCGCAGGCGCGCGCGATGGTCTGCGCTTCGAGCGTCATGACCTTCAGATAGTTGGCAAGCCGACGACCGGCGGCGACGGGATCGAGGCGCGCGGCAAGCTCCGGGTCCTGCGTGGTGATGCCGGCGGGGTCTTTGCCCTCGTGCCAGTCATCGTAAGCGCCTGCCGTGGTGCCGAGTTTCTGGTATTCGTCTTCCCACTTGGGATCGTTGTCGCCGAGCGCCACCAGCGCCGCTGTGCCGATGGCGACCGCATCCGCACCCAGCGCCAGCGCCTTGGCGACATCCGCACCCGAACGGATGCCGCCGGAGACGATGAGCTGCACCTTGCGGTGCATGCCGAGATCCTGAAGCGCCTGCACGGCGGGGCGAATGCAGGCGAGCGTGGGCATGCCGACATTTTCGATGAAGACATCCTGCGTGGCCGCTGTGCCGCCCTGCATGCCGTCAAGCACCACCACATCCGCACCGGCCTTCACCGCCAGCGCCGTGTCGTAATAGGGCCGCGCGCCGCCAACCTTGATATAGATCGGCTTTTCCCAGTCGGTAATTTCACGCAGTTCGAGGATCTTGATTTCGAGATCGTCCGGGCCGGTCCAATCAGGATGACGGCAGGCGGAGCGCTGGTCGATGCCCTTCGGCAGGTTGCGCATGTTGGCGACGCGATCGGAAATCTTCTGGCCGAGCAACATGCCGCCACCGCCCGGCTTCGCGCCCTGGCCGACGACGACCTCGATGGCATCCGCACGGCGCAGATCCTTTGGGTTCATGCCGTAACGGGAGGGCAGATACTGGTAAACCAGCGTCTGGCTGTGGCCGCGCTCCTCATCCGTCATGCCGCCATCGCCCGTCGTGGTGGAAGTGCCGGCGATTGTCGCACCACGGCCGAGCGCTTCCTTGGCGTTGCCTGAGAGAGCGCCGAAGCTCATGCCGGCAATGGTGATCGGCGTTTTCAGCGTGATCGGCTTCTTGGCAAAGCGCGTGCCGAGCGTAACTGTCGTATCGCATTTCTCGCGATAACCCTCGAGCGGATAACGCGAGATGGACGCGCCGAGAAACAGGAGATCGTCGAAATGCGGTACCTTGCGCTTCGTGCCCGCACCGCGAATATCATAGATGCCGGTCGCAGCCGCGCGGCGGATTTCCGCCAGCGTGTGATCATCGAAGGTTGCGGATTTGCGCGGCGGGGTGAAGGGGTTGTGATAGCTCATCGGAATGTCCCTCGCCTCAATACGCGTCGGCGTTGTCGATGTTGAAATTGTAGAGCGTGCGGGCCGAACCGTAGCGCTTGAACTCGTCAGGGCTGACATCCGTGACGCCGGCCTTGTCGAGAAGTTCGGCAAGCTTTTCGAGATGTTCGGGCCGCATCTCCTTCTCGATGCAATCGGCACCCAGGCTTTTTACCGAACCGCGCACGAAAAGCTTCGCCTCATAAAGGGAATCGCCAAGCGCATCGCCCGCATCGCCGCAGACGACGAGATGGCCGGACTGGCCCATGAAGGCCGACATGTGGCCGATATTGCCCTTCACGACGATATCGATGCCCTTCATGGAAATGCCGCAGCGGGATGCGGCATTGCCCTTGATGACCAGAAGCCCGCCGCGGCCGGTGGCGCCGGCATATTGCGAGGCGTCGCCCTCGATGACGACGGTGCCGGACATCATGTTCTCAGCGACACCCGGCCCGGCCGAGCCGTGCACGGTGACGTTGCCGCCATCATTCATGCCGGCGCAATAATAACCGACCGAACCGTGCACATCGACGGTGACGGGGCTGTCGATGCCGACCGCCACGGCATGGTGACCGCGCGGATTGACGACTTCGAATTCGGTGTCGTTCGCGCCCGAGGAAAGACCGTGGAGCGCCTTGTTGAGTTCACGCAGCGGCGTGTGGGAGAGATCGAAAACTGGCATGGATTATGACTTTCAAAACAGGCGCCGATGACGGGTCTCAGGCGGCCTTTTCATGGTCCCAGAAATAGACGGTCGCCGGCTCCGGCTCCCAGACGCGTGCATTTTCAATGCCGGGCAGATTGACCAGCGCGCGATACTCAGAGCCGAAAGCGACATATTGGTCGGTCTCGGCCATGACAGCAGGCTTGCAGGCGATGGGATCACGCACCACGCCGAAACCGGATTTGGTGCCGACGACGAAGGTGAAGAAACCATCGAGATCGTCGAGCGCGCCGGTCAGCGCCTCGCCCAGATCCTTGCCCTTGGCCATTTCCGCGGTGAGATAGGCGGCAGCGACTTCCGAGTCGTTCTGGGTCTCGAAGACCATGCCTTCACGCACCAGTTCGCGGCGCAGATTATTGTGGTTGGAAAGCGAGCCATTATGCACCAGGCACTGGTCTGCGCCGGTGGAGAAAGGATGCGCGCCAAGCGTCGTCACCGCCGATTCCGTCGCCATGCGGGTGTGGCCGATGCCATGCGTGCCCGCCATGGAGCGCACGTCAAAACGGGTGACGACATCCTTCGGAAGACCGGTTTCCTTGTAGATTTCGACGCTGTCGCCGGAACCCATCACGCGCACATTCGGGCGGATTGCGGAAAGAACCGGACGGATACCATCCAGTTTTTCGGCGGGAATATCGAGAACAGCATGAGTGCTTTTTATCGTGACCGCGGCATCGACGCCGCTTTCCTTCAGCGCTGCGGCGAGGCCGGAAAAATCGGCGGCCGGATTGGCCGACTGGATCGTCACTTTCGCGCGGCCATCGGCAGCGCTTCCGTAGATCGCGATGCCGGCCGAATCCGGGCCACGATCGGTCATGGTGATGAGCATGTCCGAAAGCAGCGCACCCAGCTGCGGTTCAAGGCTTTTGTCTTTCAGGAATAGTCCAACAATGCCGCACATCGACAGGCACCTCCATTCGTTTCTGAATGAAGGGCTAACATATGGAATTCCATTCCGTCAACTATCAGGAATATTTTTTTCTTCTAAGGCAAATTATCAATCGTTGCCCAGCCGCCTCTGCGGATAGGAAATGATCGACAGATAACGGGCGGGAAGCTTCACCAATTCCTCAGGCCCGTGCGGCGCATCGGCGTCGAAAAACAGGCTGTCGCCGGCCTGCATGGTGAAAAGCTGCTCGCCATGGCGGTAAACCACCTCGCCTTCCAGCATGTAGAGAAACTCCATTCCCTCATGCTGGAAGGTCGGGAACACGTCCGAATCCTTGGTCAGCGTGATGAGATAGGGCTCGACGGTGACGCCGCTGGTATTGTTGTCGATATGGCCGAGCAGGCTGTATTGATGACCGGCGCGAGTGCCCCTGCGCTCAATATTCACGCCCTGCCCCGCCTTGACGAAGGTGGCGCTGCGCGGTTCCTCGAAACCGCGAAAGAAGGCCGTGATCGGCACGCCCAGCGCCTTTGAAAGCGTCTGCAGCGTGGTGAGCGACGGCGAGATATTGCCGTTTTCGATCTTGGAGAGCATGCCCACGGAAACGCCGGTGGCCGATGCAAGATCGGTGACCGTGATGCCGAGTTTCTTGCGATAGGCGCGCACCTCATGGCCAATCGCCATTTCCAGATTATTGACCCTTGGCTCGCGGATGGCATGGGGATCCTGCGACAGGAACTGCGCAGTTTCGGTCTTGGTGGTATCCTTCGCCATGGGGTCCTCCGGCATTATCGTGTTTTCCCTTCCTTACAGGAAAACTATTTTAATTCAGAGGAAATCTTTGCCGCATTGTATTTGGGGTATGGCCGAACCGGGCCTTGAAGTTTCCCGAAAAATGCCCGGCGCTCGAGAAGCCGGTGGCGAAGGCCACTTCGGCAATGGAGAGCGGGCTTTGCTCCAGCAGCCGCCGGGCGTGATCGAGGCGGATCGCGCGGTATGTTTCCAGAAACGTCGTTTTCAGATGGGTTGCGAAAAGCCGGTCGAGGTGACGCGCGCTGGTTCCCGCCAGTTTCGCCATGGTCTGCCGGTCGAGCGGGCTTTCAATGGTCGTTTCCATTTTTTCCAGCACGGTCAGTAGGGCCGGATGGTTGGTGCCATGGCGCTCGGCGGCGGAACCCCTTTGCGGCGCACCGGGTTCGGCCACGGCCGTGTGCAGATACCAGTCGCTGACACGCCGCGCGAAATGAGCGCCCATTCTCTGCGAAATCATCGCGTGCATCATGTCGAGGGGCGCGACGCCGCCGGCGCATGTGATGCGGTCTCCATCGAAAACGAACCGCGCCTGCCGGGGCGTGAGGTGGCCGAAGGCCTCTTTCAGCACCGGCGCATGCTCCCAGTGAATGGTGAAATCCCGGTTTTCCAGTAATCCCGCCGCCGCCAGCACATAAGCGCCGCTGGAAATGCCTCCGATCCGGACACCCTGCCGCGCCAGCCGCCTTAACGTGCCGTAGGAATTTTCCGCAACGGTCCAGTCCTGCGGCCCACCCCCCGCGCAGACGAAGATCGTGTGGCATCTCTCGCCTGCGGTGGCGAGTGCCTCGCAGCCGACAATGATGCCGGAGGAACTTCTGACGGCCTCGCCATCGAAAGAAAGCGGAACCACATCGTAAAGATCGGTTCCGGCGATCAGATTGGCGGCCCGCAACGGCTCCGCCGCCGAGGCGTAAGACATCAGCGCGAAATTCGGAACCAGGATGAAACCAACGCGCTGGACATTCTTTTGCTCAATGATCGTCATGTCTCTTTTTTAAATCATTATGTCCTTTATTTGCAATTACCTTTCGAACGACGCCGGTAAGCTTGCGCGATATCGTTCGAGGTACGCAGATGCGCTATTCCGCCTTTTCCATTTTCAAGAACGGCCTTTTCGGCAACAAGGCGTGGAAACCCGCCTGGCGGGAGGTGTCTCCGAAACCGCATTATGACGTCATCATCGTTGGCGGCGGTGGGCATGGCCTGGCGACGGCCTATTATCTTGCGAAAGAATTTGGCGTCACCAATGTCGCGGTGCTGGAAAAGAATTATATCGGCTCCGGCAATGTCGGTCGCAACACCACGATCATTCGCTCCAATTATCTGCTGCCGGATAACAATCCTTTCTACGAGCTTTCGATGAAGCTGTGGGAAGGGCTGGAGCAGGATTTCAATTTCAACGCCATGGTTTCCCAGCGCGGCGTGCTGAACCTCTATCATTCGGATGCGCAGCGCGACGCCTATACAAGGCGCGGCAACGCGATGCGGCTGCACGGCGTCGACGCCGAATTGCTGGACCGCACCGCAGTCAAGGCGATGCTGCCGTTTCTCGATTTCGACAATGCCCGCTTTCCGGTGCAGGGCGGCCTGCTGCAAAGACGCGGCGGCACCGTGCGTCACGATGCCGTCGCCTGGGGTTATGCGCGCGGCGCAGACAGCCGCGGCGTCGATATCATTCAGGGCTGCGAGGTAACCGGCATTCGCCGCGAAAACGGCAGGGTCGTGGGTGTGGAGACCGCCAAGGGCTTCATCGGCTGCGGCAAGCTGGCGCTGGCGGCAGCCGGCAATTCCTCGCAAGTGGCCGCCATGGCCGGACTGAAACTGCCGATCGAAAGCCATGTGCTGCAGGCTTTCGTGTCTGAAGGGCTGAAGCCCTTTATCGATGGCGTCGTCACCTTCGGGGCCGGCCATTTTTACGTTTCGCAATCGGACAAGGGCGGCCTCGTCTTCGGCGGCGATATAGACGGCTACAATTCCTATGCCCAGCGCGGCAATCTGGCGACGGTCGAACATGTCGCGGAGGCAGGCAAGGCGATGATACCGGCCCTCTCCCGCGTCCGGGTGCTACGCTCCTGGGGCGGCATCATGGATATGTCGATGGATGGTTCGCCGATCATCGACCAGACCCCGATCGGCAATCTCTACCTGAATGCCGGCTGGTGTTATGGCGGCTTCAAGGCGACGCCCGCCTCCGGCTTCTGCTTCGCCCATCTTCTGGCGCGCGGCGCACCGCAGGAAACGGCAACGGCCTTCCGGCTGGACCGCTTCCGGCGCGGTTATCTCATCGATGAAAAGGGCCAGGGCGCCCAGCCCAACCTTCACTAAATCTGTAGCGGGATGACGAAAACCGCTCGCACTTTTCGCCATCCCGCTATCTGGCGGATCAAGGACATCTGAAATGGCAAGTCTCGTGCCCTGCCCGCATTGCGGGCCAAGACCCAGGGAAGAATTCACCATCAAGGGCGCAGCCCTTCAAAGGCCCGCCGCCGATGCCGGCGCGGAGGAATGGTTCGATTATGTCTATCTGCGCGACAATCCGCGCGGCGCCTATGAGGAATATTGGCACCACACATCCGGCTGCCGCCGCTGGCTGGTCGTCGCCCGCGATACCGCCACCCATGAGATATCCGCCTGCCGCGACGCCGCCGACAAGACGAAAGTGACAAACGCATGAGTGCCAACCGCCTGAAGACCGGCGGTCTGATCGACCGTTCCAAACCGCTTTCCTTCACCTTCGACGGCAAGCCGATGTCAGGCTTTCAGGGCGACAGCCTCGCTTCCGCCCTGCTCGCCAACGGCCAGAAACTCGTCGGTCGCAGTTTCAAATACCATCGCCCGCGCGGCATATTGACGGCGGGTGCAGCCGAGCCGAATGCGCTGATGACCATCGGCCGCGGCGGACGCACGGAGCCGAACACCCGCGCCACCATGCAGGAGCTTTATGCCGGGCTGGAAGCCAGCAGCCAGAACCGCTGGCCCTCTCTCGATTTCGATATCGGCGCCTTGACCGGCCTTCTGTCTCCCTTCCTCGGCGCAGGGTTCTACTACAAGACCTTCATGTGGCCTGCCGCCTTCTGGGAAAAGGTCTACGAGCCCTTCATCCGCAAAGCCGCCGGCCTCGGTAAAGCAAGCTACGAGGCGGATCCGGATACATATGACAAATGCTGGGCGCATTGCGACCTGCTGGTGATCGGCTCCGGCGCGGCGGGTCTGGCCGCAGCGCTAGCCGCAGGACGCGCCGGCGCGCGCGTCATCATTCTCGATGAACATTCCCTCGCAGGCGGCGGGCTACTTTCCGAAACGGTAGCCATCGGCGACAAGAGCGCACCGGATTTCGCGGCACAATGCGTTGCCGAGCTCGAAACCCTGCCGAATGTGACGGTGCTGACGCGGACCACGGCTTTCGGCTGGTATGACGGCAATGTCTTCGGTGCGGTGGAGCGGGTGCAAAAACATCTGCCCGATCCGAAAGCCCATGTGCCCGTGGAGCGCCTGTGGCGCATCGTCGCCAAGCGGGCGCTGCTCGCCACCGGCGCGGAAGAACGGCCGCTGGTCTTCGGCGGCAACGATGTTCCCGGCGTGATGATGGCCGGCGCCATGCGCAGCTATCTCAACCGCTATGCCGTCAGCCCCGGTACGGCGACGGCAATTTTCACCACCAATGACAGCGGTTATGCGCTTGCCCGCGATCTCGAGGCGCAGGGTGTCGCTCTGGCCGCCATCATCGACAGCCGTGAGCAGGGCAATCCGGGCTACGAAGGCAAGGCGCGCGTCATCAAGGGTGGCGTCGTCTCCAATGCCAAGGGTGGCAAGGCGCTTTCGGCCATCGAGGTTTATGCGAATGGCCGCACGGAGAAGCTGAATGTCGATGCGCTGGCCATGTCGGGCGGCTTCAGCCCCATCATCCATCTCGCCTGCCATCGCGGCGGCAAGCCGGTCTGGTCGGAAGACGATGCCGCTTTCCTGGCGCCCGGCAATCTCAAGGGGCTGGAACTCGCCGGCGCGGTTTCCGCAATAAACGGTATCGCCGCCTGCCTTGAGGATGGCGCGCGGAAGGGCGCAGCGCTGGCACAAGAGCTCGGTTTTGCATCAGCTGCACCGACATTCGGCACGGTGGAAAACGATATCGTAGCCCCGCCCGCAAAACCGCTCTGGTCCATCCCTGGCATCAAGGCGAAAGCCTTTGTCGATTACCAAAACGACGTTCACCGCAAGGATCTCGGCCTCGCCATCCGTGAAGGTTATGGCCATGTCGAACTCGCCAAACGCTACACCACGAATGGCATGGCGACGGATCAGGGCAAGCTTTCGAATGTCAATGCCATCGGGCTGCTGGCCGAAGCGCGCGGTATCTCCCCGGCGGATGTCGGCACCACGACGTTCCGACCGTTTTATACGCCCGTCTCCTTCGGTGCACTGACCGGTGCCTATCACGGTCAGCATTTCCAGCCGGTGCGCAAATCGCCACTGCATGGCTGGGCCGAGAAAAACGGGGCCGTGTTCGTCGAAACCGGTCTCTGGTATCGCTCCTCCTGGTTTCCTCGCAAAGGCGAAAGCGGCTGGCGGGAAAGCGTCGACCGTGAGGTTCTGAATGTGCGCAAGAATGCCGGGCTCTGCGATGTATCGATGCTCGGCAAGATCGAAATCTGTGGCAGGGACGCCACCGAATTCCTGAACCGGGTTTATTGCAACGCTTTCCTGAAATTGCCGGTCGGCAAGGCACGATATGGCCTGATGCTGCGTGAGGACGGCATGATCTATGACGACGGCACCACCAGCCGGCTGGAGGAAAACCGCTTCTTCATGACGACCACCACCGCCTATGCGGCGGGCGTCATGAACCATCTGGAATTCTGCGCGCAGGCGCTCTGGCCTGATCTCGACGTGCGGCTTGCCTCCGTCACCGACCAGTGGGCGCAGATGGCGATTGCCGGGCCGAAGGCACGCGCCATTCTCCAGAGGATCGTCGATGAAGATATTTCCGACGAGGCCTTTCCCTTCCTTGCAGCCCGGGAAGTCTCCCTGTTTGGCGGGCAGCTGCATGGACGCCTGTTCCGGATTTCCTTCTCCGGCGAACTGGCCTACGAGCTTGCCGTCCCGGCCGGTTACGGCGAGAGCGTCGCCGTAGCCCTGATGGAAGCCGGCGAGCCGGAGAATATCATGCCCTATGGCGTCGAGGCGCTTGGCGTGCTGCGCATCGAAAAGGGCCATGTCACCCACAATGAAATCAACGGCACGGTGGTGCCCGCCGATCTCGGCTTCGGCAAAATGGTCTCCGCCACGAAGGCCGATTTCATTGGCCGACGGATGCTGGAGCGCGAGGGGCTTTCCGACGCCGACCGCCCGAGCCTCGTAGGCCTCGTGCCGCTTGATCCAAAACAGTCCTTCCGCACCGGCTCGCATATTCTTGCGAAGGATGCCGCAGCAACGCTGGAGAACGATCAGGGTTATGTGACCTCCAGCGCCTTCTCACCGCATCTGGGTTCGACCATCGGTCTCGCCCTGGTCAAGAATGGCCCTGCGCGGCATGGCGAGGAAATCATGGTCTGGAACGGCCTGCGCAACGAATTTACCCAAGCCCGCCTTTGCAACCCGGTTTTTGTCGATCCTCAAAACGAGAAACTCCATGTCTGATTTCAAGTCTGACGTCCGGCCAACGCTCCGCCCGGTGCTGGGCGCGAAGCGAGCGATTGCCTCCACCGCCATCAAGCTCTCTCCCTTGCCGGAAGGCGCGATCATCCACGTTCTGGCCGCACCCGGCGCAGCGGATCTGGAAGCCCGCCTTCGCGACCTTGCCAAAGGCGATATACGCGCGGTCTCACCGGGCCAATGGTTCATCGTCGGTGAACACCCTTTGTCTCACGCTGATATGAAGGTGCTTCTTGCTGCGCTCGAACCTCTGGCAACGGGTGTCGACCAGAGCCAGGGACGCGTTCGCATCCGCATCGAAGGCAAGATGGCCGAGCGGGTTCTGGCCAAAGGCACGGCGGTCGAACTGTCTCTCGCAGCCTTCCCGGTGGGACATTCCGCCGCGACGCTGATCGGCCACATCGCCGCCCACCTCACCCGCGTCGACGCACAAGTCTTCGAAGTCATCGTGCTGCGCGGTTTTGCCGAAAGCCTGTGGGACGATCTTGCCCGGATGAGCCTCGAATTCCAGTGATCGTGTCGGTCAGGTCCAGATGCTTTCGGGCGTCAGGATTTCGAAGGGCACGATCCGCTGCTCAACGGAAGACGAATCTCCGTTCTCGATGCGCCGTAACATCACGTCGATCAACTGCTGCGGCATTCTGTCGAGGGGAAGCGGCAGCGAGGCGGTAATCAGCCCTTCGTTGAGGCCTTTTCGTGTTTCCGGCCCGATATCGTTACAGATGATTTTTATGTCGCGCTGTCGCTCGGCAGGCAGTTCCCTGAGCGCGCGCAGAACACCCGATATGCCGCCGCCATTGACATAAATCCCCCGGAGCCCCGGTTCGGCAGCAATCATATCCCGCACGATGACATAGGCATTTTCCGGCTCCTCATGGGTCAGCAGCGTTTCCGCGACCTGAAGTTCAGGTGTGTTCTCGCGCATATAGGAGCGGAAGCTGGCGTCCGAAACATCCTGGCACTGATACCGATTGCTGCCGATCAGCGGCACGACCACGCCCTCACCCTTTACCGTCTGGCTGAGGAACCATGCCGCCGTGCGGCCGCGTTTCCAGCTGTCGGTGCCGACAAAGCCCGCCCGGCTTGCCGCCGATAGATCGGATACGTAAGTCACCACCGGAACGCCCCTGCCCCGCAGCTCGTCGATCGCCTGGCTGACGAGCGGATGATCGGCCGTCACCACCGCGATTGCGCCGCAGGATTGTCCCATCTTCAAGAGATTGGCGGATACGGCCTCCGGTGAAAGATCGTCCTCGAAAACGACATCCGGCTCAATGATGCTATCCGGCCGCTGGCGTGCGGCGGCAACGATCCCTTCCGCCCAAAGCCGGTAAAGCGGCCGGTGGGATTGCTGCAACAGAAAGCCGAGCCGGTGATGAGGCATGGCCTCGCGGCGACGGTCCTTGATGGTGCCGAGACCATAAAAACCGATCTCCTCCGCCGCCTTGAGTATCTGGTCGATCGTATCCTGGCGCACGGCGGTCGAGCCGTGCAGCAGCCGGTTGACCGTGGAGATGCTGACGCCGGCGGCTTTCGCAAGATCGGTAATGGTCGGTCGGTTCATGACGCCTCACAATCGTATCATCCATGAATGACATGAAATGATATTAAATGCAACATTAAATGAAATATAAATTCCATTCCCGTGAAAATGAAAGATATAAATCACCCTGTCATTAGGACCCGTCGGGAGAATGGGCAGGGAGGAAGCAATGGCATTTTTCAGGAAATTTCTCGCAACGGGCGCTGTGTCGCTCGTGATGGCATCCGGCGCGTTCGCGGCCAATATCGCCGTTGTCGGCGGCAAGAACGACGATGCGTTCTGGAACCTCATCAAAAAGGGTGTCGATGACGCACGCCTCGTGGTCGAGGCGAATGGCGGCAAGGTCAATTACCTGCGTTTGCAGACCTATGACAATTTCGCGCCCGATGTGGTGCAGCTGATCCAGACCGCCATCAGCCAGAAGGTCGATGGTCTCGTCATTCCGAACTGGGTTCCGGAAGGCGAAGACCCGGCGATCCGGGAAGCCATCAATGCCGGTATCAAAGTCATTCTCATGAATGCCGGTGGGCACGAAAAGGCCAAGGAACTCGGCGCGATCAATTATGTCGGCTCCGACGAATATATTGCCGGCGTCGCCGGCGGCGAATATTTCGCGAAACAGGGCAAAAAGAACGTCATCTGCGTGAACACCGTTCCGGGCGCCGCCAATCAGGAGGCGCGCTGCAAGGGCGTCATCGACGGCATCACCAAGGCCGGCGGCGCTGGCAAGCAACTGCCGCTTCCCGCCACCAGTTTCGGCGACGCCACCGCCGTCGCCGAGGCGATCAAGGCGACGTTGCTACAGGACAGCAAGATCGACGGCGTCCTGACCATTTCGGCGGGCGATGCGGATTCCGCCGCCATCGGCATCATGCAGGCGAGCAAGACCGAAACCGCCCTGCTTGGCACTTTCGATCTCAACCAGTCCGGCCTCGACCGGATCAAGGACGGGACGCAGGGTTTCGCAATCGACCAGCAGCCCTACCTGCAATCATTGCTGGCGGTAACGCTTCTGGCCTCGGCCATCGATTTCGGAACCGATCTGCCGACCGCCCCGCTGCTGACGGGACCGAACATCGTCGACAAATCCAACATCCAGACCACGCTTGCCGGCGTCGCCAAGGGAGCGCGCTGAGCGGTTATCCATACCCGCCTCCGATCCCCGGCGAAACCGGGGATCGGGGTTTGACGGGCAGAGGATATCCCCTCGGCACTTAGGGCCAATATTGGAGTGAACGACGTGAAAAATCTCTCTTTGGGCGACCTTCTGCGCCGCCCGGAATCAGGCGCCTTTCTCGGCCTTGCTTTCGTTCTTGCCTTCTTCGTCATCTTCGGCAGCATCGATTTCCTGAAACCCGCCGGCGCCGCAAGCTGGCTGAATGTCGCCGCCAATCTCGGCATCGTCGCCATTCCCGTCGGGCTGCTGATGATTTCCGGCGAGCTCGATATTTCCATCGGCGCGATGATCCCGGCCGGCGCTCTGACGGTCGCCATTATCTCCGGTTATTACGGCATGCCGATCTGGCTCGGCATCGTCGGCGCACTTTGCCTTGGGTTGCTTGTCGGGCTGATCAACGGCTTTCTAGTGATACGGACCGTGGTGCCCTCATTGATCGTCACGCTCGGCACGCTGTTTGCGGTGCAGGGGCTGATCCTCGGCTTTTCCGTGCTCTTGACCGGCACGACCAGCGTAGCGCTGAGCCCTGCCCAATCCGGCCCCATCGCCAAATTCCTGTTCGGACAGTTCATCGGCGGCAGTTTTCAGGTCAGCATCGTCTGGTGGCTGCTGCTGACAGCAATCTATATCTTCTATGTCCATTATTCGCCCTTCGGAAACTGGATTTTCGCCATGGGCGGCGACCGGGTGAGTGCCCGCAATGCCGGCATTCCCACCGACAAACTGACGGTGACGCTTTTCGTCCTTTCCTCCGTCAGCGCCTCCTTCGTCGGTGTCTGTCAGGCAATCCTGTTCAATGTCGCCCAGGTTTCGGCCGGCATGACCTTCATCTTCAACTCCATCATCGCGGTTGTCGTGGGCGGGGTGCTGCTGACCGGCGGCTTCGGTTCGGTGATCGGTATTTTTCTCGGCACCATCACCTTCGCCATCGTCAATCAGGGCATTTATTTCACCGCCTTTGACCGCAACTGGTCGAGCCTCATCATCGGCGTCATGCTGCTCCTGGCCGTGCTGATGAACAACACCTTCCGCGTCATGGCGCTCACCTATTCGCCGAAGAAGAAGTGAGGCAAGACGATGTCGACACCCATTCTCGAACTTAAAAACGTCAACAAATCCTTCGGCCCGATCGATGTTCTGCACGATATCTCGCTGAAGGTACGGGCAGGCGAGGTGCTCTGCCTGCTGGGAGACAATGGCGCGGGCAAATCCACGCTGATCAAGACATTGGCCGGCGTCTACCAGCCGAGTTCCGGCGAAGTGCTGATGGATGGAAAGCCGGTCAATTTCGACGGGCCGCGCGATGCGCAACGCATGGGCATTTCCACCGTGCACCAGTTCGGCGGAACCTTTCCGCTGATGAGCATCGGCCGCTCCTTCTTCATCGGCGCAGAACCCACCAAAGGCTTCTGGCCCTTCCGGATCTACGACCGCAAGAAAGCCAACGAAATCGCCGTCAAGGCAGTGCAGGAATTCGGCATCACCCGCATCGATGACGGCGACCGCCTGATCGGCGGGCTTTCCGGCGGCGAACGGCAATCGCTCGCCATCGCCCGCGCGGTACATTTTGGCGCACGCGTTCTGATCCTCGATGAACCGACGGCGGCGCTTGGTGTGAAACAGGCGTCCCACGTTCTGCGCATCGTGCTGGAAGCGCGCAAGCGCGGCATCGCGGTGATCTTCATCACCCATCAGGTCACCCACGCCATTGCCGTTGGCGACCATTTCGCCGTGCTGATCCGAGGCGCAGTCGCCGCCAATTTCCGCAAGGGCGAGAAGTCCCGCGAGGAAATCACCGATCTGATGGCCGGCGGTGAGGCGCTCGCCGATCTCGGTGCCGAGGTGGAAAATTACATGGCCAGCCATGACGGCCATCCGCCGCAGCCACCATCCAGTTAAGACATATAGAAGGATCAAGACCGATGAAAATCGCCCTAGACCCCCACATGCACCGTTTCACCAGCCTCGATGAGTTGCCCGCCAAGGTGAAGGAACTCGGCTACGACTGGATCGAACTCAGCCCGCGCGCCGATTTCCTCGAATGGTTCAAGGCGCCGCGTGTCTTTCCCGAGCGGATCAGGTCTTTCAAGAAGGCGCTGAAAGACGCCGATGTCGGCATCGCCTCGCTGCTACCGATGTATCGCTGGGCCTCCAATGGCGAGACCGAACGGCAGGCGGCGGTCAAACACTGGAAACGCGCCATCGAGATCGCCATCGAACTGGAGGTCGACACGATGAATTCCGAATTCGGCCGCGGACCGCATCCCGACAAGGGTTCCTGCTACTGCTGCCACACCGGCTCGATGATCGAGGCCTGCGAGGATGCATGGTGGCGCTCGATGGAAGAACTGGTGCCGATCTTCGAGCGCGAAAACATCAACCTGCATGTCGAGCCGCATCCGGAAGACTGGTGCGAAACGCTGCAACCGGCGCTGGACATCATCCGCACCGTCAATTCGAAGAACGTCAAATTCCTCTATTGCGCACCGCATACCTTCTATTTCGGCGACGACACCAAGGCGATGCTCAGGGAAGCGAAGGATGTGCTGGCGCATGTGCATGTGGGCGATACCTTCAACCACAAGGCCAGCTCCGGGCTTCGCTACATTCTCAATCCACCCGGCACACAGGCGCGGGTGCATCAGCACCTGAATATCGGCCAGGGCGAAGTGCCGTGGGACGACTTCTTCGGCACGCTTTCCGAAATCGGCTTCGACGGCATCATGACCTCCTGCGTCTTCGCCTGGGAGGACAGGGCCGATGAATCGAGCCGGTTTATGCGCACCAAGATGCAGGACTATATCGACCTCTATTTCAAGAAATGACGCGGCAAACCGGCGCCAAGCCCGAGGCAGACCCCGCCTCCCGCCACGGCCATTCGCAACATCAAATGGAAAGACGACTGACATGATCAACGGAGAAAGACTGATTTCGCGCCCGCTGCGCTGGGCCATGGTGGGCGGCGGACGCACGGGACAGGTGGGCTACAAGCACCGCACCGGCGCCCTGCGCGACGGCAACTACCAGCTCGTTGCGGGTGCCTTCGACCTCGACGCCGAAAGAGGCAGAGACTTCGGCGTCAATCTCGGCGTGGCGGCGGAACGCTGCTATGCAGACTACAAGGCGCTGATTGCCGGCGAGACGGCACGCGAAGACGGCGTGGACGTCGTTTCCATCGCCACCCCCAATTTCACCCACTACGAGATCACCAAGGCCTGCCTTGAAGCCGGGCTGCACGTTATCTGCGAAAAGCCGCTATTCTTCACCGTGGCCGAATGCGACGAGGTGGCGCGGCTGGCCGAGCAGAAGGGCCTGATCGTCGGCGTCACCTATGGCTTTACCGGGCATCCGCTCGTCCACCAGATGGCGGCCATGGTCAAAAAGGGGATGCTCGGCGACATCCGTATCGTCGACCTGCAATATACCCATGGTTTCAATGCCGGTGACGATGTGGGCGCGGGCGAGGCCGTCAAATGGCGCACCAATCCCCGCACCGCCGGCCCGACCTTCGTGCTGGGCGATATCGGCACGCATCTCTATTATCTCTCGGAAGTCGTACTGCCGCATATGAAGGTGGAACGCCTGCTCTGCGACCGCAAGGCCTTCATCCCCACGCGCGCGCCGCTGGAGGACCACGCCACCGTTCTGATGCATTATGACAATGGCGCACGCGGCCGCCTGTGGGTCTCCTCCGTCAATGCCGGCAATATGGGATCGCAGCGTTACCGTTTCGTCGGCTCCAAGGCGTCGCTCGAATGGTCCGATTCCCATCCCGATCAGCTGATCTACGAGGTTCAGGGCGAACCCGGCCGCATCCTGCATCACGGCATGCCCTATCTGGAACAGGAAAGCCTCGCCATCGACCGCATGGGCGCGCTGCATACCGAAGGTCTCGGCGATAGCTGGTCGAACATTTATCTCTGGATCGCCCAGGCGATCGACGCGGCAAATTGCGGTGACAAGGCTTTCCTGAAAACCCACCATTATCCCGGCATCACCGCCGGCACCGAAGGCGTTCGCTGGCTGGAAAACTGCGTCCGTTCGGCCGATGCCGGCGCCGCCTGGGTCGATTTCGCTTAACCAGCTTGGGCGCGCGCCGGACAACTCTCCCGTCCTCCTCCTCTTCAGGCGCGTCCCCATACCTCCTCGGAAAGACGAACGATGAAACTCGCAATTTGTACTGACGTCATGGCAAGCCTGCCCTTCACCGATATGCTCGACAAATGCGTCGCGCTCGGTGTCGAAGGCATCGAGATGACCGGCGGCGGCTGGTCAAGCGGCCCGCATTTCCGGGCCGACGAACTGTTGGTGGATAAGGGGCTTCTCAAATCCAAGCTCAAGGAAATCGAGGCCCGTGGCCTCGAAATCGCTGCGCTGAATTGCTCCGCCAATCCGCTCGATCCCGGCGATATGGGCAAGCGCCACCTGAAGGAGATCGAGGACACCGTCCGGCTGGCGGGCGAAATCGGCGTGACGAAGATCGTCACCATGTCCGGCCTGCCGGAAGCAGCACCGGGCGACACCGTGCCGAATTGGCTCGTCTACACCAAGAGCTGGCCGAACGAGATGCCGGAGCGCGACCGTTACCAATGGGAAGACCGCGCCTTTCCGCTCTGGCATGGGCTTGTGAAACTCGCCAGGGAAGCGGGTGTCGAAAAATATGCGCTCGAGAATTTCTCGGCCATGCTCGTCTGGAATCCGGAAACCCTGTTCCGCCTGCGCAATGAGGTCGGCCCGACGATTGGCATGAATCTCGACCCGTCGCACCTGATGTGGATGGGGGCCGATCCCATCGCGTCCGCCCGTGCACTCGGCAGCGCGATCCACCATTGCCACGGCAAGGACACCCGCATCGAACGCGGACTGGCGGATGTGAACGGCCTGCTGGAGCTGAAAGAGGTGACTGACATCGCCAACCGCAGCTGGAACTATGTGGCGGTGGGTGCCGGCCATGATCTGCAATGGTGGAAGGAATTTTTCTCCGTGGTGCGCATGGCCGGTTACAATGGCTGGGTCAGTCTGGAAATGGAGGATTTCACCATGTCCACCGAGGCGGGCATCCAGTCCTCCATCGACGCCCTGCAAGCCACCATCAGCCGCTGAGACCTGCTCCGGGCCGCAGAAGGCGGCCCGGCGTCAATTGCGCCACGAGGATGCCATGACCAACCGGATCACCATCACCACCGCTCCCTGCTGCTGGGGCGTCGACGACGTCAAAAATCCCCATCTGCCCCATTGGGAAAAGGTGCTGGACGAGGCGAAGGCCGCCGGTTTCGGCGGTCTGGAACTCGGCCCCTACGGTTATCTGCCGCTCGACCTCGGGCGTGTTTCGCAGGCGCTGAACGAGCGCGACCTGAAGATCGTCGCCGGCACGATCTTCGACGATCTGGTCTCACCGGAAAACCGCGACAATCTGCTGCGCCAGACCGACGAGATCTGCGCGCTGATCACCCGCCTGCCGAAACCGGAAACCCATGCCGGCCAACGCTTTTCCGCCCCCTATCTGACGGTGATGGACTGGGGACATGACGAGCGGGATTATGCCGCCGGCCATTCCGACCGCGCGCCGCGCCTCGATGGCGGCGCATGGAAAGGCATGGTGGAGAACATCCGCGCCATCGCAACGCTCGCCCGCGAAAAATATGGCGTGCGCGCCACCATCCACCCCCATGCTGGCGGCTACATCGAATTTGCCGATGAGTTGCAGCAGATCGTCGAGGACATTCCCGCCGATCTGGCGGGCCTCTGCCTCGACACCGGCCATATGGCCTATTCCGGCATGGACCCCGTCACCGCGCTTCGCCGCTATTGGGACCGTGTCGACTATATTCATTTCAAGGATATCGACGCCACGGTTTTCGAAGAGGTGATGGCAGAACGCATCCGCTTCTTCGACGCCTGCGCCAAAGGCGTCATGTGCCCTATCGGTCGCGGCTCGATCGACTATCCAGCCATCCGCAGCCTTTTTACGGAACTTGGCTATGGCGGCTATATCACCATCGAGCAGGAGCGCGACCCGCGCAATGCCGGCGGCATTCTGGATGATCTGGCGGCCAGCAGGGCATTTCTCGCTGAGTGTGGGTTATAAGCGGGCACAAGACAAGCAAGTGTATCGTGCCAAGGACTGGCCCGGCGCGGCGAAGTGAAAATGACGGGCAGACTCAGCTTCTGAGTGAAAGAGCTTCGGAATGAAAGTTATGGCGGAGAGGGTGGGATTCGAACCCACGATACCCTTGCAGGTATGCCGCATTTCGAGTGCGGTGCATTCGACCACTCTGCCACCTCTCCGCATGCGCGAACGCTTGCGTTGCGCGCTCCTCTTAAACATCAATGGCCAGGCTGACAAGGGGAATTTCGTGTTTGTGTCACAAATTATTCGTCATGGGTGAGGCTGGGGAAATGCATCGGCTTCTGGCAGTTTTCGCAGATATTTTTAAGATGACGCGCACGATCCTCAGGGGTGCGCGTCACATTCGATAGCAGCGTTAGATCCGTTGATAACGCCGCAAGATTTCCAGGATTTTTTCATCCTGCCCTTTATCCGGCAGAAGGGCCGGTTGGCGGCTGGCGCCGACGGATGGGTCCTGGAGATAAAGCGAGCGTTTGACCATGGCCGGTGCGAAGCCGAGGGTGTAGAGATCGGTGCGGAAGTCGGCGTAGATTGCCTGCTGGCGTTCGGCCTTAGTGATATCGCCGGCGTTGAAAGCATTGAGAATGCCGGCCAGCACATCCGGCAGCGCGTTGCCGAGGCCGGAAATGCAGCCTGCCGCCCCGTTCTGCAACGACCAGAGAACGAGGTGATCCGGGCCGGAATACACCTCGAAACCGGGCATCTCCTTTGCCACCTGAAGATAGGCTTCGAGCGTCTGCTGCGCGCCGCCGGAATCCTTGATGCCGGCGATATTGCCATGGGTGGCGAGTTTGCGGGCGGTTTCCGGCTCTATGTGGTTCTGGGTGCGGGCGGGAATGTCATAGAGATAGACCGGCGTTTCGACGGCATCGGCCACCGTCGAGAAATGGCGGATCAGGCCATCCTGCGTGCAGGCGATGAAGAAGGGCGTGATGACGGCGATACCGTCGACGCCGATGCGGTCGAAGGCTTTGGCAAGTTGCAGGGTTTCGAATGTGGCGGGCATGCCGGCATTCACGATGACTTTGGCACGGCCGGCAACTTCATCCACCACCTCTTCCGTCAGCCGGATTTTTTCCGCATGCGTCAGCGCGGTAAAATCGCCATTGGTGCCGGCGCACATGATGTTGTTGCCGGCCGCCACCTGGCGGCGCACCTGCGCACGGGTTGCCTCATAGTTGATGGTTTCGTCCTCGTTGAAACAGGTGACGAGCGCGACGAAAGCTTGTTTGCTCATGAAAGAACTCCGCTTGAATTTGCGATGGCGTCGCCGGCAACGGCCGGATGGCGCTGGGATTGCATATCGGGGTCGGGATCGAGGCTCGCGGATAGAAGGGCACGGGTATAGTCCTCGCGCGGCGCTTCGAAAACCTGTCGGACCGTGCCGAACTCCACCACCTCTCCCCGCTGCATGACCATGACGTGATCGGCAAAATCCCGAACCACCGGCAAATCATGCGCGATGAAGATGAAGGAGAGGCCCATTTCGCGGCGCAGCTTGTCCAGCAGCGCGATAACCTGCGCCTGAACCGAAACATCGAGCGCCGAGACCGCCTCGTCGCAGATGATGAGCTTCGGTTCCAGCGCCAATGCGCGGGCAATGGCGATCCGTTGCCGCTGACCGCCGGAGAACTGATGCGGATAACGGCGCATATGTTCCGGCGAGAGACCCACCTGATGCAGCAATTCGGCAACCCGCTCACGCCATCTTGCCCTGGGCAATATCTCCGGATGGATGACCCAGGCCTCGGAAATCAGCTGAAACACGGTCATGCGGGGATTGAGCGACTGGGTGGGGTCCTGAAACACCATCTGCAGATCACGCCGGAGCGCAAAGAGTTCCGCAGGCGAAAGCTTGAAGAGATCACGGCCCTTCCATACGGCGCGACCCGCATCCGGCTCGTCTAGCCGCAAAAGAATACGCGCCAGCGTCGATTTGCCGGAACCGCTTTCGCCGACGACCGCGATGGTTTCGCCTTCCATGAGGTCGAAGGAAACGCCCTTCAGCGCCTCGAAGGCGCCGTAACGCTTGCGCACATCACGCACGCTGAGCAGCGCTTCGCCCGCCGCCTGCGGCTCGTGCATGTCGCCCCTGCCGGGTGCTGCGCTGATGAGCTTGCGGGTATAGGGATGCTGCGGATTGCGATAGACCTCGCGCACCGTGCCGGCTTCCACCAGAACGCCCTTTTCCATCACCACCACGCGATCGGCGATTTCGGCGACAACACCAAGATCGTGAGTGATGATGAGCACGGCCATGCCGGTTTCCCGCTGCAGCTCCTTGAGTAGCGAAAGCACCTCGGCCTGCACCGTCACGTCAAGCGCGGTGGTCGGCTCATCAGCGATCAGGAGATCGGGCCGAAGCGCCAGCGCCATGGCGATCATGACGCGCTGGCGCTGGCCGCCGGAAAATTCATGCGGATATTTCTTCAAGGCCCCGTCCGGATCGGGAATGCCGACGCGAGCGACAAGCCGCCTCGCCTCCGCTTCGGCCTTTGCCTTGTCCATGCCGTGGGTGGTCATCGCCTCACGGATCTGCCAGCCGACGGTATAGACCGGATTGAGATGGCTGAGCGGGTCCTGAAAGATCATGGCGATGCGCCGGCCGTTGATTTCGCGGCGCGCCTCGGCCGGCATGGTCAGAAGGTCCTGACCGTCGAGCAATATCTGGCCGCTGCTGATATGTCCGGGCGGCATGTCGATGAGGTTCATGATGGCCGACGACGATACCGATTTGCCCGAACCGCTTTCGCCGAGGATGGCCAGCGTTTCGCCACGGTCGATATGGTAGGAGACATCCTTCACCGCATGGACGACACCGCTTGCGGTGTGGAACTCCACGGAAAGGTTGCGCACGTCGAGAAGATGGTCAGCCATGCTTGCGGCCTTTCATTTCCAGCCGCCAGCGCTGCACGGGATCAAGCGCGATGCGCAGCCAGTTGGAAAGCAGGTTGAGCGACAGGGTGGTGAGGATGATGGCAAGTCCCGGCCAGAAGGACAGCCACCAGGCATTGGTGAGATATTGCCGCCCCTGCGAAATCATCAGGCCCCAGGTGATTTCCGGCGGCTGAATGCCGATGCCGAGGAAGGACAGCGCGCTTTCCGCCAGCATCACATAGGCGAAATCGAGCGTGGCGAGCGTCGTCAGCGTCGGTAACACGACGGGTAGGATGTGACGGAACAGGATGCGTTTGCCCGATGCGCCCATGACCCTTGCTGCCTGGACGAACATGCGTTCGCGCACCTCCAGCACCTCCGCCCTCGTGGTGCGGATGTAAACGGGAATGCGGGTGATGGCGAGAACTAGCATCAGGTTGAGGATGGAGGAGCCGAGCAGATAAAGCACGATGACCGCGATCAAGAGCGACGGGAACGACATGATCACATCTGCAAGCCGCATGATGATCTGGCCGACACGGTTGGAGGAAAAACCGGCGATCAGCCCGAGCACGGTGCCGGTGATGGCGGAAAGAAGCACCGCGCCGGCGGCGATCATCATCGTATTTTGCGTGGCGGCGACAATGCGCGCGAGAAGCGAACGGCCGAGCGCATCCGCCCCCAGCCAGAAATACCACTCGCGCTGCCAGTCGAACGGGGCGAGGTTGCGCCCGCGCAGGTTCTGTTTCGTCGCCAGATCGCCAAGCCATGCCGGGCCGACAAAAGCGAGGATAACGACGATGATGAGGAAGATCGCGGCACAAAGCGCGAATTTATCCGCCCACAACATGCGCAGCATGCGTGTTGCGAAGGACGGCTCGGCGATGATCTCGGTGTCGGCGCTGGAAAGGCTCATGGCTGAACGGCCTCCTCAGTGCCGGATACGCGGATCGAGGAGCGCATAGGCGATATCGATCAGAAGATTCATAAGGAAGATCGCCAGCGCGGTCACGAGAATGGCGGCCAGCACGACGTTGAAATCGCGCTGCAGAATGGAATCGATCATCAGCTTGCCGACACCGGGAAAACCGAAGATCGTTTCGACGATGACCGCGCCGTTGAGAAGGCTTGCCGCCTGGTCGCCAATGACGGTGATGACCGGCAGCATAGCGTTTCGCAAGGCGTGAATGAAGATGATCGGACCCGACTTCACGCCCTTGGCGCGCGCCGTTTTGACATAGGCCGAGGACAAAGCGCCGATCATCGAGCCGCGCACCACCTGCACGATGATGCCGAAGGGGCGCACGAACAGGACTGCAATCGGCAATATCCAGTGCAGCACGGAGCCCGTGCCCGACGTGGGAAGCCAGGCGAGATTAACGGAGAAGACGACGATGGCGACAATCGCCAGCCAGAAATCCGGTACGGATGCACCGATGAGCGAGATGCTCGAGGCCATGCGATCGAAGAAGCCGCCGGAGCGGAAAGCCGCAAGCGAACCGATGACGATGGCGGCGGTGGTGACCAGCGACATGGTGATGACCGCAAGCCACAGCGTCCAGACGAAAGCCTCCAGCACCACATCCAGCGCCGGGCGGGCTTTCCTGAGCGATTCTCCGAGGTCACCCGTCATCACATCCCCCGCATAACGCAGGAACTGCACCATCAGCGGATCGTTCAACCCGTGCAACGTCCGGAACTGCTGCTTCAACTCTTCCGAAGCCTCGACCGGCAGAAACAGCGCGGCCGGGTCCCCCGTCAGGCGGGACAGGAAGAAAACCATGACGATGAGGCCGATCAGGGAGATCAGGCTTGCAACGGAACGTTTTCGGATGAAGCTCAGCATGGTTGCCTCCGGTTTTTCAATGCGGCGGCGAAGCTTTCGCCGCGCCGCCGCTTCTCAATTGACAAGACGCGGGGTCTTATTTGATGCCGATTTCCGAAAGTTGCAGCATCGAGTTCGTTGCAATGGTGGGCTTGAAGTCCAGCCGCTCCGAGACGCGGGAGAATCCGACCATATGGAACAGCAGAACATCCGCAACCACATCGTCGTGCAGATAAGCGATAAGTTCCGACCAGAGCTTGGCGCGCTCGTCACCGACCGCTGCGGATGCACGTTCGATCAGATCGTCCACCTTCTTGTCCGAGAAACCGGACTGCGTGCCCTTGGTCGCATATTTGAAGAACATGGTGAAGGACGGGTCGCCCTTTGAGTTGTCGTGCATGGCGGCGACGATCTGCGGTCCGCGGCCTTCCTTGAAGGGCTTGGAGTAATAGCTTTCGTGCTCGGCCACTTCCACGAATTTCAGGTCGATCTTGAAGCCGACATCCTGCAATTGCTGCTGGATCGCTTCCATGATCTCGGTGACGTTGGGGAAATTCGCGGTACGCGCGATGATGGTGATCGGCGTATCCACCTTCACACCGGCAGCCTTGGCTTCCTCGAGCAGCTTTTTTGCGCCCTCGGGGTCATAGGGGAAGACCTTGACGTCGGGGTTCCAGCCAAGCGTGGTCGGCGGAACGAGAGCGGTGGCCAGCACGGCACCTTCCGGAACCAGCGTGCCGAGGAAGGCCTGCCGGTCGATGGCAAGGTTGAGCGCGCGGCGCACCCGCACATCGTTCAGCGGCGCAATATTGTGATCGAGACGCATATAGACCGTCTCGCTGTCGAGATAGGAAAAGTCGGTCTTCGTATTGGTAGCGTCGAGCTGCGAAATGGAAGGCGAAAGATCGGCTTCGCCGGTCTGCACCATGGCGGCGCGAACCGAAGGATCGGCGCGGAAAAGATAGGTCGCTTCCGTCACCTGTGGCTTGGCGCCCCAATAATCGTCGCGCGCGGTGAGGACAATCTGTTGGCCCGGCGTCCAGTTGGTCAGCTTGTAAGGCCCGGTGCCAACAGGCTCGCGAATGAATTCCATCTTGGTTTCTTCGGGAACGATGGTGACGAGCGACATCAGCAGCGGCAGAATGGGCTGCGCCGGGTCGGTCTTGAAGTCAATCGTGTGGTCGTCAACGATCGACGGGGTCACCGTCATGCCGCCGAAATAACGACGGGACTCGCAGGCGTTCTTGTCGCTCATGATGCGTTCGAAGCTGTGCTTGACGTCTTTGGCATCGAATGCCGTACCGTCGGAAAACTTCACGCCTTCACGCAGGTGGAAACGCCAGCTTCCATCGGCATTCTGCTCCCACTTCTCGGCCAGGCGCGGCTGAACGCCCTTCTTGCCGCGCACATCGAGCTCGGTCAGCGTCTCGCTGACATTTTCCATGATAATGCGGCCGATATTGGAGCGGGTGGCCATGCAGGGCTCAAGCAGGTCCGCCTCTTCCGCCAGCACGATCTTGATCGGCCCCGATGCCGCGAGCGCCGGCGAAACCGCGGCGCTGAGGGAACCCAAAATAAGGGCGCCCGCAATCAATGACTTCTTCATTCCGTTCTCCTCCCAGATTCAGAAATTCAGCAACATGGCGGCGCGCCGCAAGGGGCATCTGAAAAATCCCCATCTCCTGCATTGAGGAGCATGACATGCGGATGATTGTCTCCTCCACCCGTAGACAGAGCATCGACGTTATCGCATTTTTTGTCAATTTATTTTTCTAAGGCAATTTTTATTAAAGCCAAATCTCTTATTTTTATCATTTAAAAACAAAATCTTAATTTCAAAAATCAAAAACATATGATCCTCTTTTTTTATCAAATAAACTTGACAACTTTTCGAATATGTCATTTTCATCAGGACAAGAGGAGACCACGATGACCCCTGATGACATCGCTCACGCCATGACCGGAGCCATCCATGCCGTGTCGCAAAACCGGCAGGAAGCGTTCCTGCCGTCGCCCATGATCCAGAACCATGCGAGCTTCCTGCACCTTCTGGATGACGGCACCCTGCTCTGCGCCTGGTTCGGCGGCACGCTGGAAGGAAAATCGGATATTTCGATTTTCGCATCCGTGCTGACAGCGGGTGCAACCCGCTGGGGAGCGCCGCAGCGCCTGAGCCACGACCCCGCCCATTCCGAACAAAACCCGGTCCTCTTCACCGCACCGGATGGCGTCCTTTGGCTGTTTCATACCGCTCAGCCCTCCGGCAATCAGGATGAATGCCGCATTCGCATGGCGCGCATCCACCGCGACGCGACTGCACCGGAAAAGCTTATTTCCGAGGAAGGACGGTTTCTCGATCTCCCGCAGGGCTGCTTCATCCGCGCGCCGCTGCGCATCCGCGATGACGGCGCCTGGCTGCTGCCGATCTTCCGCTGCATCCAGCGCCCCGGCCAGAAATGGAACGGCAGCCACGATACGGCAGCGCTCGGCATATCCATGGACAATGGCGCGACTTGGCAATTGCAGGAGCTGCAGGAATCGACCGGCTGCGTGCATATGAGCCCGGTCGCGGTGACGGATGGGGGCTACGCCGCCTTCTTCCGCCGCCGTCAGGCCGATTTCGTCTACCGTACGGAAAGCGACGATGGCGGCCGCTCGTGGTCAAAGCCGGAGCCGACCGATGTGCCCAACAATAATTCCTCCATTGCGACCATCAGGCTCAACGATGGCAGGCTGGCTATGATCTGCAACCCCGTCAACGCCGCGCAGTCGAGCGATCGCCGCGCCTCGCTTTATGACGAGCTGGGAGAAGAAGACGACAGGCCGGATGCCGATCCGAGCGGCGGGTGCGTTCCCGTCTGGGGCGTGCCGCGCGCGCCGGTTTCGATCTGCCTGTCCGACGATGACGGGCGCAGTTTTAAAACACGAATACTGATCGAAGACGGGCCGGGCACCTGCCTTTCGAACGATTCGACCGATGGACGCAATCTGGAAATGTCCTATCCGTGGCTTCTGGAAGCGCCGGACGGTACGCTGCATGCGAGCTACACCTATCATCGCCGCGCAATCAAATATGTCCGGCTGGCGCCCGGCTGGGCTAACGAGAACGACGGGAGACAAAGATGAGCAACATCATTGGCATCACCATGGGCGACCCCTGCGGCGTCGGCCCCGAGATCACGGTGCGGGCGCTCGCCGAAATGTCTGCCCCGGATCGTGCGGCGACGCGGATTTACGGCAACCTCGCCACGCTGGAAGCGGCGCGGGATGCGCTCGGCGTTGATATCGATCTTTCTCAGCGCGTGGTCGACCTGCCCGTGGATGGCGCGCCGCTGCCCTGGGGTACATTGTCGCCAGTGGCCGGAGACGCCGCGTTCCGCTTTATCGAAAAGGCCGTTCGTGATGCCGAAGCGGGCGCAATCGGCTGCATCGTCACAGCACCGATCAATAAGGAAGCCCTGAACCTCGCCGGTCATCATTATGACGGGCACACCGGCATGTTGCGAAGCCTCACCGGCTCCTCGGCCGCCTATATGCTGCTTGCTTCCGAACGGCTGAAGGTCATTCACGTTTCCACCCATGTCTCCCTGCAGGAAGCCATTCGCCGGGCGACGACGGAGCGGGTGCTGGCAACCATTCGCGCCGGCAACGCGCATCTGAAGCGCATCGGTTACGATCGACCGCGCATCGCGGTTGCCGGCATCAATCCGCATTGCGGTGAAAACGGCCTGTTCGGCACCGAGGATGACGACCAGATCGCACCGGCGGTCGCTGCCGCCCGCGCCGAAGGCATTGAGGTGCAGGGGCCGATTTCCGCCGATACCGTGTTCCACCGGGCTTATTCCGGCGCTTTCGATCTCGTCGTCGCGCAATATCACGATCAGGGCCATATCCCGATCAAGCTTGTCGCCTTCGACACCGCCGTCAATGTCTCCGTCGATCTGCCGATAGACCGGACCTCCGTCGATCATGGCACGGCTTTCGATATCGCCGGCAAGGGCATCGCCAATCACGGCAACATGAATGCGGCCATCGCCTATGCGCGCAAGCTGGTGGCGGGCAAGGAGCGGAAGGAATGAGCATCATGTCGACAGCTCCCATTCTCATCCACCAGCCACGACGGCTCGCCGTTGGCGCCGGCACCATTTCCCAGGTCGGCACCTGGGCGGGAAAAACCGCATCGACCCTGATTATCGCCACACCGTTGACGGCAAAATTTGCCGAACGGCTGCAATTGCAGGGCCCTTTCACGATCTTCGACGCCATTCCCGGCGAGCCGGACACCACAACGCTCGAAGCAGCCCTTGCCGCAGCACGCGCCGCCAAGCCGGATCTCGTCATCGGCCTCGGTGGCGGTTCTGTAATGGATGTGGCGAAGCTCGTCGCGGCGCTCTGGAATTCCGGCCAGACGCTTGCGGATGTGGCAGGGCCGAACAGGGTTGCCGGGCGCGACACACGGCTGGTGCAGATCGCCACCACCGCCGGCACCGGCTCGGAAGCCGGCATCCGTTCGCTCATCACAGACCCGGTGAAAGGCAACAAGATCGCGGTCGAAAGCCCTCATCTGATCGCGGATTTCGCCGTGCTCGATCCGGAACTCACCTATTCCGTCCCATCAGCCGTTACGGCGGCAACCGGGGTGGATGCCATGGCCCATTGCGTCGAAGCCTTCACCAACCGCAAGGCCCATCCGATGATCGACGGTTTCGCGCGCATGGGTTTTGCGCTGGTCGGCAAATATCTGGCGCGCGCCGTTCGCGACGGTGCGGATACTGAAGCGCGGGAAGGCATGATGCTTGCCTCCTATTATGGCGGCATCTGCCTCGGCCCGGTCAATACGGCGGCCGGCCACGCCATCGCCTATCCGCTCGGCACGCTTCTCAACCTGCCGCATGGGCTGGCAAACGCCATCGTCTTTCCGCATGTTCTGGCCTTCAACCAGCCTGCGGTTTCGGCGAAGACGGCGGAAGTGGCGGGAGCGCTCGGGCTTCGCGAACACCTTTCGCCAGACGATCTGCGCAAGGCGGCAACGGATTTCTGCGCCGGGCTCGGCATCGAAATGTCGCTCGCACGGCATGGCGCGACTGAGGCCGATCTTCCCCGCTACGCTGAGGATGCGCATGCCATCCGCCGACTGATGGACAATAACCCCGTCGACATGAGCGTCGAGGACGTGCTCGGCATTTACCGCCACGCCTTCTAAGCAAAAATCCGGTGCGCGTACGCGCGCATCGGTCTTCGGTCACCCGCTTAGTCTGTGTGCGAAGATTCGAACAAGCGGTCGCGCGATCCCGTCAGGTGCTGAAGCATCAACTGGCGCGCCGCCTCTGCGTCCCCATCGGCAATCGCCTTTGCGATTGCCTCATGCTCGGCGAAAACACGTGTCAGGCCGGATGCCTCCCGCTTCACCGACATGCCGTGGAACTTCATTCCCATTGCAATATGGTCCTTGAGCGCTTCCATCGCGGTGGAGAAATAGCTGTTTCGCGCCGCCCGCGCGATGGCAAGGTGGAACTGATAATCGGCATCCTCGCGGTGGGACTGGCGATTGGTCGCATCCCGCATCAGCTCGAGCGCCTTCCGGATCGCCGCAAGTCTCTCGCCATCGTGCCGCAAGGCTGCCGCAGCCGCCGCAGCCGGCTCCAGCGTCAGCCTGAATTCGTAACAGTTGAGAAGATCAGCAACGTTTTCGAGCTGTCCGAAGCCGAGCGGCTCGCGCAGGCCAAAAGCCCTGACATAGCTGCCGGAGCCTCTGCGGGAATAAATGAACCCCTGCTCGCGCAGCCGCCGCAACGCCTCGCGCACGACGGGTCGCGACACTTCGAATTCCATGGCAAGTTCATGCTCGGTCGGCAGCCGCTCATCCGGCTTGTAGGCGCCGGATTTGATCGCCCGGTGCATTCTCTCGAAAATAATGTCCGGAAGTGCCTTGCGCGCCGTTTCTTTCATCAGCCCCATCTGGTCAGCTCTCTCCAGCGTCATTGTCGCCAAGCATCATTTTCGCGATCCGTTTCAACGTGTCAGCTTGCCCAAAACCGCCGGACTTCGCAATGATGCATTGATTACCGGACCAGCCTACCCCAAGACCCGGCAGGCATTCGCCGGCAAGACGCAAGCGCGAAACACCCATGGCCCGCAGCACGGCCTCTGCCGTGGCTCCACCCGACAACAGCAGCCTTGCCGCCCTGGCGGTAAAATGCGGCACGACGCCCTCCGCCAACCGGTCTGAAACCGCAAGCGGCGACAGATTTTCCATACCCTGCGTCGCTTGAACCAGCGTCAGACCGGCACCGTCATCGGTGTGGCGGGGCATGACGCCATTCGGCGCCTCCACGAGCGAGACAGGCCCAACGCTTTTGAGAACGTCAATCTGCTCCACCGTGATCGGATCGCGAGACCCGATGACAAAAAGCCCCCTACCGGGTGGAATGATCGCCGCTTCAGGAACAGCCTGCGCCGTCATCGCTTCAGCCAGCGCCTCGGCAAGCCCACGCGCGCCGACCAGAAGATCGGCCCCTTCCGCCTGCGCGGCGGCGAGAGCCTCCCTGATATCGCCCTTTGATCGCGTATCGGGTATCGTGCAGCGGCCGGCATGTCCGCCCAGTCTTTCATGAACCGGAATGGCAACTTCGACGCCAAAGCCGGAAACGGCTCCGCCCATAACGACGCGTCCGAAATCCGGAATGGCGGGCGCGACAAGCGCGTGCCGATAGGAAATCGCATCCATTTCCGCCGCAATATGCCCTTTCAGACGGGAATCGATCTTCTTGAAAAGGATAGTATCAGCCGGAACCAGCCCCAACAATTCCTGCGTGCGACGCCGGGCTTCATCCGCTTCGCCATCGCGGCAACCGAGGTTGACGCTGAGGACGGCAGGCGCATCCGCCAGCGCCGCACGCACACCGTCAAGCCCTATCGCAACCTCGGTCGCCAGCCCACGCCCGGCAAAGGGAGCGGCGGCGTCGAGCGCTCCGGTCAGATCATCGGCAAAAATCAGCAGCACGGGCGAGGCCTTCATAAAAGTTGTAATGTTTTACATCGATAAATTTATTTATAATCAATAGATAAATGGATGTGAATAACAAAAATTATGGCGCAGCTTTTCGGACTGGCCAATCAGCCGCAAAGAGGCTCAAACAACGAGAGAAGAAATCGGAAACGGCAAAAGAGAACGCCAAACGCGGGCCGCAGCCATATATGGCGAGACGGCCGGGAGATGGCGAACGAACAACGTCGCTAGATGAACCGGAAGGGCAGGCCCGAGATGAGCGCCTTGACGAAGCGCTTTTTCTGAAAGCGTCCATTCAGCGATACACGCGGCAACTGCGTCGGCTTTTCAAGGCTGTGGGGACCGATAACGCCAGCCTGCGTGGTCACGGCCGCGGAAAATCCTGCATCGTGAACCGCTTTCGCTTCCCGTTCTCCCACGGCCTTTACCCAGCCATAGGGATAGGAAAAGGACCGTGGCCGATGGTCGGCATAGGCTTCCACCCGGCGCGTCGATTCCGCAATCTCATAAGCCAGACGCGCCGCATCGACCTTACGCATATTCACATGCGTCATGGTATGCGCGCCGAAATGCACCAGAGGGTCCTTCGCCAGCGCCCTGAGTTCATCTTCATCCATGACAAGTTCGTCCACGATCGCGATGGGATCGACGCCATGCTGCCTCGCGGCACGATCGATCCTTTCCACCGCCTCGTCCTCCGAAAAGTTCTGGACAAAATCTTCAAGCCGCGTGAATGCCTCCGCTTTCTGCGAAGGGCTGGCGCATGCCACCTGCTCCGGCCCCGCCCCGAAATCGAATTCGAACGACGCGGCTTTCTGCGTCAGGAGAGCAGCGGTTTCCCACCAGAGGCTGCGTGTTCGCTCCACAAAACCCGGCGTGATGAAAATCGTGTAGGGAACGGCATATTTACGGAAGATCGGCGCGGCATAGTCGGCATTGTTTCGATAGCCGTCATCGAGCGTGAAGGCGCAGAACGACCGGCCTTCGTGATTATTGGCAAGCAGAGCCGGCAGATCGTGCAGATGGACTGGAACGAGACCGCATTCGAGAGCGGCCTGTATCGCCTCTTCCAGAAATTGCGGCGTGACGGACAATTGCACATTGGGTGCGAAAGCCGAAACAGCCCCTCCGGGGCGCACATGATGAAGCGTGAAGATCACACCACGCCCGGCGAAAGACGGAAATGCCGAACGGACGGCCGGGAGAGAACTCACCTCCAGCCCCGTCCTTATAGCCCCATATTTCACAAGGCGTTTTATCGGCTGAAAAAACATCCTCCCCGATTGTCCTGATGTCAGGCCGGGAAGAAGGCGTTTTCTCACCACTCTCGAGACCGTCAGCGGCAGATCGATCAGGCCCGGCAAGGGATCGTTCGGCGCAAAGGCGGCCCAGCTGCGGATATTGCCCAGAGAAGCGAAATAGTCGCCGATTTTCGCCTGCCCCCTCCGGGCCAATGTGAAGGCGGCAACGGCATCGCGGACAAGATAGGACCAGGAAACGCCCTGCCGCACATTGCCGGGCTGGCCGACCGGCTCGCCATTGGCGACCCGCCATAGCGGGGCGCCAAGGTCGATGCCCGCCGCAGAGCAAAGGCCAAACCATGACCATGGGCGCGGATTGACATCGAGAAGCTTCAGTTTCCCGTCCCGGCCGTCGAGCTTGAATTCCGCCTCGACCAGCCCGCTATGGCCGGCCGATTTCAGTATTTTTCGGGCCGCATCCACCGCTTGCCCGTTATCGACGACCTCGACGCGGGTGCTGGTATAACCGAAATCGACAGGATATTGCCGCGCGCGCCGAGCGGTGAATTCCGCTACCGGCTCTCCGTTCAGCCACAGCGCCGCGTAGGAGAACTGGCTTTCTCCCCCACCTGGAATGAGTTCCTGCACGACGACATTGCCGGCGCCGATCTCTCCACTCGCATCGGCAAAAGCCGTTTTCAGAGCATGTCGGTCATCGGCGCGAATGACTTTTGCCCGGGCGATGGTGGTATCGCCACCGCCCATATTCGGCTTGAGAATGACGGGAAACAATATGTCCAGCGTATCGATATCAGCGGCCGATGCCAGCGCATAGGTTCGCGGAATACTGACGCCAAGTTCCGCGGCACGCTGATAAAGCAGCGGTTTTTCGCAGAGCCATTGCAGCGCGGTCCAATCCGGCAGGATGATTTTGTAGAGCGAGGACAGTTCCTCACGATGCTGCGCAACGAGCTGGACCTCTCCGTCGCCGGACGGCACCAGCAGACAGCCCTTCAAACCATGCTTGTCCGCCATTTGACGCAGGAACGGCAGTGCCCCGGCATCATGCGGGCCGGCCCAGCGGATTGTTTCCCGCACGAAACGCGACCAACCCGGCAAAGGGGAATCGTGGGTGAGGTAATAAACAGGCACATTCAGGGCGCCGAGGCTGCGGGCAAGGGCGAGCGTGCCGTGAGCGCCGCCGACAATAACAACACCTGGAATGGTCAAAGCCTGATCCCCGTCCTATTCCATATCTTGATCGCAAAAATTGATAAATAAATTGGATATTTCTAAAGTATTGAGCGGACTGATATCGAATTGCGAAAAATCCGAAACGCCTATGCTTTTAATCTTTCGCAGGCGCTTCGGAATTGCTTTGAAAAGAAAAAGCGGAAGCTGCCTCACGCCTCCTTGCGGACAGGACGCGGATCGCCGTTGTCGTCCACCGCGACCATGATGAAAACGGCCTCCGTCACCTTTTCGCGTGAATCCTGATAGTGCCTGCGGGTCCAGGCCTCGATTTTCAACGTGACGGAGGTGCGGCCGATCTTTTCGATTTTGGTGTAGACACACAATGTATCGCCGATCTTGACCGGCTTCTTGAAGACGATTTCATTGACTGCGACGGTAACGGTGCGGCCGCCGGCCACATCATTGGCGCGGACGAAAGCGGCAAGGTCCATCTGCGACATGACCCAGCCGCCGAAAATATCGCCGGCCGGGTTGGCATCGGCGGGCATCGCAAGCGTTCTGAGCGTGAGTTCCATATCGGCGGGCGGTTGCTGGTCCATGTCTCAAAGTCCTTTCACAAGCCTCCCGCTGCCGGACTTAAACAACCGCACCCCATCCGCCAATAGCCGATTTGTCGCGGCAGCCCTTCCAAAACAGCAAGGAATCACAGAGCCATCGTAAGCTTCGGTTAACCATGATGAGGCACGATTCCAAAAAACGCGAGGGCGTGCGAATGGCCTATGACTGGAGTGGAAACAACACAATACAGCAGCGCTACGACCGTATCGTCCTGGTGGTCGCCAGCGTCGTCGCCATCAGCCTGGCGACCGGCACCCTTGCCCTGCGTTCTCAGGTGGAGCCGGACACCACCATAAGCCTTGCCAAACAGCAGCGGCTCGATTCGGACAAATGGCATTTGCGGCTCTAGTCCGCCCAGATCAGCCGAATGGCCGATGACCTATTCCGGAGCGCTCCCGGCCCTGGAGATATTTTCCTTCAGCGCGGTATGGTCGAGATGCGCCACAGCCGGGGCAAGAACCGACAGGAATGTTTCCGACCGGCCGATATAGATGATCGCCGCACCCTCGATCCCGTTCAGAACTTCCGCCAGCGTATCCTGCGTCTGTTTTTCCAGCCCTTCGAGCAAATCGTCGATAACGACGAATTTCGGCTTCAGCAGCAGGGCATTGGCCACCCGGATGCTAGCCTGCTCGTCTGAATCCAGTTTTTTGTCCCAGCGAATATTTTCCTCGAGACGCGATGCCATCTCGCCAAGCCCGCAGGCAGTGAGCGCCGAGACATAATCCGCATCGGCGAAACGCTGGGGCGCGCGCGGATAGGCGAGGATTTCACGCAGCGATCCCGCCGGCAGATAGCCGTGCTGGGCAATGAAAAGCGTGTCGGACTGTTCGGGCATCTCAATCCTGCCCTGCCCCCAGGGCCACAGGCCCGCCATGGCCGCAAACAGCAGCCTTCGGTTCACGCCCTGCTCGCCATTGATCATCAGCCGTTCGCCCGGCCCGATCTCGACTTCGCTCTCGCGCAGCTGGAAGCCGCGATCCAGATCCTGCCCACCCGCATCGCGGCAGATCACCACCGACTGGAGGCGGATTTTTTCATTCTCCGCGCTGCGTTGCAGATCGATCGCCAGGCCGTGCTGTTCGACGCTGTCCATCTGGATAAGCGCGTTACGGAACACCGAAACGCGCTGCAACGTTGCCTTCCAGCTGGCGATCGGCCCGAAATTATCGATGTACCAGCGCAGCGCCGTGTTGACCTGGTTGAACGCACCGACAGCCATCATCAGCCCGCCGAAGGTGAGGTTGCCGGAGAAATAAACCGGAGCCGCGATCAGGATCGGCGCCACCACCGCCAGCCAGCCATATCCTGCCGAAACCCATGTCAGATGTGTCAGCGCCATGGCAAGCCCGCGAATGACGCCGAGCACCGCATCAATATCGATACCGATCCGCCGCCTTTCGTTCTTTTCGCCGCGTGCAAGGGCAATGGCGGCAAGATTTTCGCTGGCCCGCATCAGTGAGAAGCGAAGCTCCGCCTCTTTGGAATAACGCTCGGCATTCAGCCCCACCAGCCGATAACCGACGAGATTGCTGAGCAGGGAAGCCGAACCGGCATAAAGGATCGCCGCCCAGACCATATAGCCGGGGATCGCATAGGTATCGCCGCTGATGGTGATGGCAAAGCCGGCCGAGAGCGACCAGAGGACGCCGATAAAGCTGACGAGCAGGATCGTCGCATTGACGAGACCGATGGAAAGCGCCGTACTGCTTTCAGCCAGATTGCGGACATCGTCATGCAGGCGCTGGTCGGGGTTGATCGCAATCGTGCCGAAACCGGCAAGACGGGCGGCCCGCCCCGGTTTCAGCCATTGATCCACCATATCCTTGGCAAGGCCCTCGCGCATGTTCAGCGCCGTCATCTGGTTCAGCCAGGTCTGGACGACGTTGAGGAGAAGCAACAGCCCCGCGATGATGGCGAAGACCTCCAGCTGGTGAATGAAGGCGGCAAGATCGCGCCGCTCCAGCGCGTTGTAAAACGGCGCGTTCCATTCATTGAGCCTGATCTGCCCATAGGCGGTGAGCAATATCACCGTGAGCAGCGCTATTGACAGCAAGATCAGCCGGGTGCGCACCGGTGAGGTCCAGAAGGCACGCCCCATCATGCGCAGCTGCGCCGGGAAATCGAGATCGAAACCCGAAAGATTAGCCGCGCTTTTGCGCTGATCGTCGGTCACCGTTGTTGCCATTCATTCCATTCCGAAACGTCAGTCGGCAAAGAAAGCGGGTCGCGATTCTGCGCCTTTCGTTGCCAAGCAATAACACGCCGTTCGACCTTGTCCACAATCCCGGCGAAATCTCAGCGGCGATGATTGAAAAGCCCGGACAATTCTTACCGCGGGCAAATATCGCGGCCTCGACCAACAATGCGGTTGCCCCCGGAAATGATCCTTGCTTTCTTTTCCTGCATTGCACAAAATCCGAATAATTTCAGAGGGGCGGACAAACCGCATAAGCCGGAAAACCGGGCAAGGCAGATTAATGGCGATCAAAGCGAGCATCTATCATCTGACGCATTATAAATACGACAATCCGGTTCGCCTTGGACCACAAATCATAAGATTAAAGCCCGCCTCGCACTCCAGAACCCGCGTTATCAG
This sequence comes from Agrobacterium sp. 22-221-1, assembly GCF_053522445.1. Lineage (NCBI taxonomy): Bacteria > Pseudomonadati > Pseudomonadota > Alphaproteobacteria > Hyphomicrobiales > Rhizobiaceae > Agrobacterium > Agrobacterium sp. 22-221-1. Next base: position 78,180 of record NZ_JBNWCL010000003.1, on the reverse strand, counting down.
CCATTCGCTCAAGGTTTCGCCCTCCAATCACTTCGTGAACCTTCAGCAGGATCCCTACGGCAATTACCTCGCCCGCTTCGTTTTTCCCGAGCCGGCGACGGAATTTAAGATCGAGGTCGATCTTGTCGCCGATATGACGGTTTACAATCCGTTCGACTTCTTTGTGGAGGAAGAGGCGACAAAGTGGCCCTTCGACTATCCGCAGGAATTGCGCGACGACCTGTCCATCTACATGAAGCCGGAGCCGACAGGCCCGCTGCTTGCCGCCTTCATGGCCACCGTTGACCGCACGCCGGGGCAGCAGACGGTGGACATGGTCGTTGGCCTCAATGCCCGCCTGCAACAGGAAATCGGTTACGTCATCCGCATGGAACCGGGCGTCCAGACGCCGGAGGAAACGCTTGCTTCCGGCAAGGGGTCCTGCCGCGATACGAGCTGGCTGCTCGTGCAGGTTCTGCGGCATCTCGGCCTCGCCGCCCGTTTCGTGTCGGGATATCTCATTCAGCTCACCCCCGATCTCAAGGCGCTGGATGGCCCATCCGGCACCGAAGTGGACTTCACCGATCTGCACGCCTGGGCCGAAGTCTATATGCCCGGCGCCGGCTGGATCGGCCTCGACCCCACCTCGGGACTTCTGACGGGCGAGAGCCATATTCCGCTGGCGGCAACGCCGCATTACCGCAATGCGGCGCCGATTTCCGGCGGTTATTACGGCCATGCCAACACGGAATTCGCCTTCGACATGCAGGTCCGGCGGGTTGCCGAAACGCCGCGCATCACCAAACCCTTTTCGGATGAAAGCTGGGAGGAACTCAATGCGCTTGGCCACGAGGTCGATGATGTTCTGAACAGTCATGACGTCCGGCTGACCATGGGCGGCGAACCGACCTTCGTTTCCATCGACGATTTCGAATCCGACGAATGGAACACCGGCGCGGTCGGGCCGACAAAGCGTGAAAAGGCCGATGCCCTGATCCGCCGCCTGCGTGAGCGTTTCGCACCGGGCGGCTTTCTGCATTACGGGCAGGGAAAATGGTATCCGGGCGAAAGCCTGCCGCGCTGGACCTTCTCGCTCTATTGGCGCAAGGACGGCCTGCCGATCTGGCAGAACCCGGCGCTGATCGCCGAGGAGGGCGCAAATACAGGCGTCAAGGCGGAAGATGCGCAGAAACTGCTGGGCGGCATAGCCTCCCATCTCGGCATCGAGCCTGAGCTGGTGCTGCCGGCCTATGAGGATCCGGCCGAATGGATCATCAAGGAAGGCAGCCTTCCCGACAATGTCGACCCGTCCAATTCCAAACTCAAAGACCCGGAGGAGCGAAACCGCATGGCCCGCGTCTTCGAGCGGGGACTGACGACACCGACCGGCTATATTCTTCCCGTTCAGGCGTGGAATGCGCGCGCCGCCGGCAAACGCTGGATCAGCGAAAAATGGAAGACGCGGCGCGGTAAAATATTCCTCGTTCCGGGTGACAGCCCGGTGGGTTACCGCCTGCCGCTCGGCACCCTGCCCTATGTGCCGCCATCCGCCTATCCCTATATTCATGAAGCCGATCCTTCGATCCCCCGCGGTCCGCTTCCCGATGTGCTGACGCCATCGGGCCGCGCCATGCCCGAAGCCTCCTTCCATGCCAGCGAGGCCCCAGGGCAGGAGCGCATCGAACAGACGCTCGGCGAAATCGGCGGCGCGGTGCGCACCGCCATGTCGGTGGAACCGCGTGACGGAAGGCTCTGCGTCTTCATGCCGCCGGTCGAGCGCATCGAGGACTATCTGGAACTGATTGCAGCAGCGGAAGCGGCAGCCGCCGATCTTGGCTTGCCCGTCCATATCGAGGGTTATGCGCCGCCGCATGACGAACGCGTCAATGTCATCCGCGTCGCGCCCGATCCCGGCGTCATCGAGGTCAACATCCACCCCGCCGCGGGCTGGAAGGATTGCGTCGACATCACCACGGCTGTTTATGAGGAGGCGCGCCAATCGCGTCTCGGTGCCGACAAGTTCATGATCGACGGCCGCCACACCGGCACCGGCGGCGGCAACCATGTGGTCGTGGGCGGCGCCAACCCCAATGACAGCCCCTTCCTGCGCCGGCCCGATCTTCTCAAAAGCCTCGTTCTGCACTGGCAGCGGCACCCCTCGCTCTCCTATCTCTTCTCAGGTCTCTTTATCGGCCCGACGAGCCAGGCGCCGCGTATCGACGAAGCCCGTCACGACAGTCTCTATGAGCTGGAGATCGCGCTTGCGCAGGTGCCTGCCCCCGGAGAAGGCGTGCCGCCGCTGCCATGGCTGGTCGACCGGCTGTTCCGCAATCTTCTGACGGATGTGACGGGCAATACCCATCGCGCCGAAATCTGCATCGACAAGCTGTTTTCGCCTGACGGGCCTACCGGCCGCCTCGGGCTGGTGGAGTTCCGCGGTTTCGAAATGCCGCCCAACGCGCGCATGTCGCTCGCCCAGCAATTGCTGGTGCGCGCCCTCATCGCCCGCTTCTGGAAAAACCCGGCCGCCGGCAAATTCGTGCGCTGGGGTACGGCGCTCGCCGACCGTTTCATGCTACCGCATTATATCTGGGCGGATTTCCTCGACGTGCTTGCCGACCTCAGGGAAAACGGTTTCGACCTCAAGCCGGAATGGTTCACCGCCCAGCAGGAATTCCGTTTCCCCTTCTTCGGGGAAGTGGAATATGAGGGTGCGAAGCTGGAACTGCGCCAGGCGCTGGAGCCCTGGCATGTGATGGGCGAACAGGGCGCCATCGGCGGAACCGTGCGTTATGTCGACAGCTCCGTCGAGCGCCTGCAGGTGCGGCTGGAAACCTCCAATCCCGCCCGTTACGCGGTTGCCTGCAACGGCCGCGCCGTGCCGCTGACCCCGACGGAAAACCGCAGCGTCGCGGTCGCCGGCGTTCGCTTCAAGGCATGGCAGCCCGCTTCCGGCCTGCATCCCGTTCTGCCCGTCAATTCACCCTTGACCTTTGACATTTATGATACATGGTCGAGGCGATCGATCGGCGGATGCATCTACCATGTTGCTCATCCGGGCGGGCGCAATTACGAGACGTTTCCCGTCAACGGCAATGAGGCCGAGGCACGCCGCCTCGCCCGTTTCGAACCATGGGGGCATACGGCAGGGCAATATCCGCTACAAGCGGAAACCATGTCGCCAGAATTTCCGCTGACGCTCGATCTGCGTCGGCCTTACGGAGTGTAAATTGTCCAAAGCCCCGGCAACGGAACGCAAGACGGAAACGAGCGCGCAACCGCGCGGGCTTGAATATTCCCCCTTGCCGGGCGTTGCCGACGAAATGCTCGATACCAACGGCAAGGTCAGGCCGGTCTGGAAGACCCTGCTCGACGCCCTGTCACGCATGTCGGAGCGGGAATTGCACGAGCGCTTTGCCCGCACCGACCGCTATCTGCGCGATGCGGGCGTGTTCTACCGCGATTACGGCAAAGGCAGCAGCGAAAGAAACTGGCCGATCTCTCATATTCCGGTCCTGATCGACGACAGGGAGTGGGCGGTTCTCTCCGAAGGACTGAAACAGCGCGCCAATCTTCTGGAAGCCATGGTCGCCGATTTTTACGGCGAAAACCGGCTGGTCAAGGAAGGTTTCGTACCCCCGGCCCTGATCGCCTCCAATCCGGAATATCTGCGGCCCATGGTCGGCGTGAAACCGGCAAGCGGCCATTATCTGCATTTCTGTTCCTTCGAGATCGGGCGCGGACCTGACGGCAACTGGTGGGTGCTGGCCGACAGGACGCAGGCGCCTTCCGGTGCGGGTTTCGCGCTCGAAAACCGGGTGGCCACCACCCGTGCACTTTCTGATATCTATGCCGAAACCCATGTGCACCGTCTGGCCTCGTTCTTCGGTGCTTTCCGCGACACGCTGCAGGCGCAAAGAAAGCACCCCGACGACCGGATCGCCGTGTTGACGCCCGGCCCCGCCAACGAAACCTATTTCGAACACGCCTATATCGCCCGTTATCTCGGCTTCATGCTGCTGGAAGGCGAAGACCTCACCGTCGTCAACGGCCGCGTCATGGTCAGAACCGTAGCGGGATTGAAACCGGTCGGCGTTCTCTGGCGGCGTCTCGACGCCTCCTATTCCGACCCGCTGGAGCTGAACCAGCAATCGCATATCGGCACGCCGGGCATGGTGCAGGCGCTACGCAATGAAGCGCTCACCGTCGTCAATGCGCTCGGCAGCGGCATTCTCGAAACGCGGGCGCTGCTTGCCTTCATGCCGCGCATCTGCCGCCACATTCTGGGCGAGGAGCTGAAACTGCCCTCCATCGCCACCTGGTGGTGCGGGCAGGAATCGGAACGCCGCCATGTCGCCGGCAATATAGAAGGCATGGTCATCGGCCCGGCTTATTCCCGGCTTCCCTTCTTTGACGACAACGGACAATCCGTGCTCGGCTCGTCGCTGCGCGAAACGGCAAAGGAATCGATCAGCGACTGGCTCGCCTCCGACGGCCATAGACTGGTGGGACAGGAAGTGGTGACGCTTTCGACAACCCCGGCCTATATCGACAACAAGCTCGTGCCGCGCCCGATGAGCCTTCGCGTTTTTGCTGCGCGCACCCAGGATGGCTGGCAGATCATGCCCGGCGGCTTTGCCCGTATCGGCAGCAGCAACGATGTCTCCGCCATCGCCATGCAATCGGGCGGAAGCGCTGCGGATGTCTGGATCGTCAGCGACAAGCCGGTGGAACGCACCACGCTTCTGCCGGCGGAAGAAAGCTTCACCCGCAATATGCCGGGCAGCCTGCCGAGCCGCGCAGCCGACAATCTCTTCTGGCTCGGCCGTTATATCGAGCGTTCGGAAGGCGCCCTGCGCATCCTGCGCGCCTGGCACGGGCGTTATGCCGAATCCGCAGATCCGCGCCAGCCTCTGCTCGCGCATGTGACACGCTATCTCGAAGCGCTCGATGTGGAGATGAGCGATGCCGTGCCGGAAAGCCTGCTGAACAACATCAACAGCGCGCTTTATTCCGCCAGCAATATCCGCGACCGCTTTTCGCCTGACGGGTGGCTGGCGCTGAACGACCTTGCCAAGACCGCCCGCCGTTTCCACGCGAAAGTCGCCCCCGGCGACGACGCTACCCATGCCATGACGATCCTGCTGCGCAAGCTTGCGGGCTTTGCCGGTCTCGTGCACGAAAACATGTATCGCTTCACCGGCTGGCGTTTCCTGTCGATCGGCCGTTACCTGGAGCGCGGCCTGCATATGACACGTCTTCTCGGCCATATGACCGGCCCGGATGCGCCTGACGGCTCCTATGACATGCTGCTCGAAATAGGCGACAGCGTCATGACCCATCGCCGCCGCTACAACGTCAATACGGCCGGCCTGACCGTGACCGATCTTCTGGCGCTCGACCCGCTCAATCCCCGCTCGATCCTGTTCCAGCTGAACGAGATCCGCACCGAGGTGGAACAGCTGCCGAATGCCTTCGTGAACGGTCAGATGTCGCCCTTCTACCGCGAGGCGATGCGCCTGCATTCCGGGCTTGCGGTCATGACGCCGGAAACCATGAACGGCGCAATCTATCGCCAGCTCGAAACCGACATGGAACATCTCTCCGATGTTCTGGCCCGGACCTATCTCGGATAATCCTATGCTTTACGATCTTTCCCTGCATATGGGTTACACCTACGACACGCTGGCCCACGGCGCGCGCCACATCATCCGTGTCCTGCCGCTCTCCATCCCCGGCCGGCAGCGGCTTGTCGCCGGCTCCATCGACGTTTCGCCGGTGCCGGAAGAACGTGCCACCTTCGAGGACTTCTTTCATCAATCGGCCACCTCAGTGCATCTGCGCGCGCCGCATGAAAAGCTGGATATCCGCATGCAGGCCCGCGTGATGGTGGAGGCGCCGGCGCTGACGGCGGATTTCTCCCCGGAACTTTCCCGCCTGCCGCAGGACCTGGCCGATGTCTGGTCGCTCGATTTCCAGTCGCCGCACCACTTCATCGGCGCAAGCCCGAGGATCGGAATGGATGCGGCAATATCAGCCTATGCCCGGGAATTGCTGAAACCGGGAATGACCATTCGCGAAATCGCGCTCTCTCTGTGCAAACGCATCCACAAGGACTTTACCTATGACGGCGAGGCGACGACCGTCGATACGACGCCATCGGAAGCCTTCAAGCTGAAGCGCGGCGTGTGCCAGGATTTTTCGCATATCATGATCATGGCGCTGCGCAGCCTCGGCATTCCCGCCGGTTATGTCAGCGGTTTCCTGCGCACCATTCCGCCACCGGGCAAGGAACGGCTTGAAGGTGCCGATGCAATGCACGCCTGGGTTCGCGTCTGGTGCGGAGAAGCCGCCGGTTATCTGGAACTCGATCCCACCAATGATATCGTCGCCGGAAGCGACCATATCGTCGTCGGTTACGGCAGGGACTATTCCGATGTCGCCCCGGTGATCGGTGTCTTGAAGAGCTATGGCAACCAGCAGATAAAACAGGCCGTCGACGTCATCCCCGTCCAATAATGACACTATGTGTATTATTGCGGCTATCGCGCCAAACAATTCTTGAAAATACTTCGAAAACTGCTCCAATTTGATCGCTGCGTAAAATTGAACCGATCACGTTAGCGGATTTTACATCGTTTGCGGCTTCTCTGTGCTCAGTCGAATATTCTAATCCGTGAGCCCGTCATGACCGCCTCTGCACATCAAAAACCGAAGCGCCGTTTCCTTGCCGATACCAGCGGCAATTTCGGTATGATGACGGCCATTCTGCTGCCGGTGTTGCTGGGTTTTGCCGGCGCCGGCATGGAGTTGGCGAATGTGATGCAGGTGAAAGCGGATATGCAGAATACCGCGGATTCTGCAGCCCTTGCGGCAGCGACCGAGGCCCGTTTGAAAATGGGCGACCTGACGGACGAGCAGATCAAGGCAATCGCCAAGAACTTCATCGCGGCCCAGATGGAAAAGAACCTGACCGCGGAAGAGAAAAAGGAACTGGAGCAGAATTCTCCGACCAATATCACGAAGACGGAAAATGCCCGCGGCAAAACCTACACCGTCGAGACCACGATCAACCACCGCGTACAGCTCAATCCGCTGCTCGGGTTCATTGGCGCAAAAACACTCGACCTTTCGGTAACCGGCACCGCAAAGAGCACCGTCAACAAGGGCGCACCGATCTCCATGTATCTGGCGCTTGATCGTTCCGGTTCGATGTCATTCAAGACGGACACCATCAATACCGCGAAAAAATCGTGCCCGGTTTATACGGCTGACAATTGGGGTACCAGCGAAGCGAAGGCCACATCCAGTCCCTGCTATGTCAACAAGGCCACGTCGCTCAAAACCGCCGTCGGGTTCCTCGTCGCAACATTGAACAAGGCTGATCCGACCTATACCGCAAGCGGCGGTTCAGAGCTCGTTCGCACAGGTGCCTCGGTCTATACGCATGAGACCTATGCGGCCCAGCCCATCAGCTGGGGTACGGGTAGCGTTGTCAGCTACGTGGACAAGCAAATCCCGGAATTCCCCACCGGTGGCACGGATGCCCGCAGCAGCCTGAACGCCGCCTACAATGCCCTAAAAAAATCCAACACCGACGAAGCGAAAGCACATAAAGACAAAGGCAGTGAATCGTTCGAGCGCTACATTGTTCTCATGACCGACGGTGAAATGACGGGCAACAGCGCCTCGTGGAATTCCAGCATCGACCAGTCCGTGCGCACGACCTGCGAGACCGCCAAGAAAGACGGGATCAAGATTTTCAGCGTCGCCTTCATGGCGCCGGACAAGGGCAAGTCGCTGTTGCAATATTGCGCATCCAGCCTCGACAATTATTACGCGCCGGAAAACATGGAGCAGATCGTCACAGCCTTTGGCGAAATCGCTCGCAAGGCTGCCGGCAGCATAGCCACGCTCACCAACTGATCTGTTTCCGGAGCGTCTTGTCGGCTGCATGGCTGACAAGACGTGTGCGGCAGGTGACAGCGGCGGCGGCCCGTGGCATAGGAGGGCCGCTCCCATTCACAGGCCCTGTCATGATCCGCATCGAAAACATCAGCAAATCGAACAGTCACCGTATTCTCTATATCGAGGCCTCCGCCGCGCTCAATCGCGGCGAGAAGATCGGCCTTGTCGGCCCGAACGGCGCCGGCAAGACCACGCTGTTCCGGATGATCACCGGCGAAGAGCAGCCCGACGAGGGCCAGGTCGTCGTCGAAAAGGGCATGACGGTCGGTTATTTCGATCAGGATGTCGGTGAAATGTCCGGCCGCTCGGCCGTCGCGGAAGTCATGGAAGGCGCAGGCCCCGTCAGCGAAGTGGCGGCGGAGCTTCGGGAACTGGAAGCCGCCATGTCCGATCCCGACCGGATGGACGAGATGGACACCATCATCGAACGTTACGGCGAAGTGCAGGCGCGTTATGAGGAACTGGACGGCTACGCGCTTGAAGGCCGTGCGCGCGAAGTGCTGGACGGGTTGAGCTTCAGCCAGGAGATGATGGACGGCGATGTTTCCAAGCTTTCCGGCGGCTGGAAGATGCGCGTGGCGCTTGCGCGCATCCTCTTGATGCGCCCGGACGTGATGCTGCTCGACGAACCGTCGAACCATCTCGATCTCGAAAGTCTGATCTGGCTCGAAGATTTCCTGAAAAACTACGACGGCGCTTTGCTGATGACGTCGCATGACCGCGAATTCATGAACCGCATCGTCACCAAGATCATCGAAATCGATGCCGGCAATCTCACCACCTATTCCGGCGATTACGGCTTTTACGAACAGCAGCGCGCGCAGAACGAAAAGCAGCAGCAGGCGCAGTTCGAACGCCAGCAGGCCATGCTCGCCAAGGAAATCAAGTTCATCGAACGCTTCAAGGCCCGCGCTTCGCACGCCTCGCAGGTGCAGAGCCGCGTGAAGAAACTCGAGAAGATCGACCGCGTCGAGCCGCCAAAACGGCGTCAGACGGTGGCTTTCGAATTCGCACCGGCGCCCCGGTCGGGCGAGGATGTCGTGGCGCTGAAGAAGGTGAACAAGGCCTATGGCAGCCGCACGATCTATGGCGAGCTCGATTTCATGGTGCGGCGCAAGGAACGCTGGTGCATCATGGGTGTCAACGGCGCTGGAAAATCGACGCTGCTGAAGCTGGTGACCGGCACGGCGGAACCGGATTCCGGCAATGTCACCCTCGGCGCCAGCGTCAAGCTCGGCTATTTCGCCCAGCACGCCATGGATGTTCTGGATGGCGACAGCACCATTCTCGAATGGCTGGAGGAACGTTTTCCGAAGGCGGGGCAGGCGCCGTTGCGCGCCCTTGCCGGCTGTTTCGGCTTTTCCGGCGACGACGTGGAAAAACGCTGCCGTGTTCTTTCCGGCGGTGAAAAGGCCCGTCTCGTCATGGCGGCCATGCTGTTCGATCCGCCGAACTTCCTCGTGCTGGACGAGCCGACCAACCATCTCGATCTCGACACCAAGGAAATGCTGATCAAGGCCCTGTCGGATTATGAAGGTACGATGCTGTTCGTTTCGCACGACCGCCATTTCCTGGCCGCGCTGTCGAACCGGGTGCTGGAATTGACGCCCGATGGCATCCACCAATATGGCGGCGGCTATACCGAATATGTCGAAAGCACGGGACAGGAAGCACCGGGCCTTCGCAGCTAAGCCACCTGCCGGACGCGTCGCACTGTAACGGCAGCTTTCGTTTGGAGACTGAACAGATGCGGATCGTGGTCTACAGCGCCAAACCCTATGACAGGCAGTTCCTTGACGCTGCCGCCCACGCTGGCATGCGGATGCAATATTGCGAAGCACGCCTGTCTCTCGAGACAGTGGCGCTGGCGAAAGGAGCGGCGGCGATCTGCGCCTTCGTTAATGACGACCTGTCGCGGCCAGTACTCGAAAAGCTTGCGGAAATGGGTGTCCGGCTCATCGCCCTGCGCTGCGCCGGTTTCAATCAGGTCGATCTCGCCGCCGCCGAAAAGCTCGGCCTGACCGTTGCGCGCGTGCCGGCCTATTCACCCTATGCGGTTGCCGAACATACCATGGCGCTCATCCTGTCGCTCAACCGCAAGATCCATCGCGCCTATAACCGTGTCCGCGAAGGAAACTTCGCCCTCGATGGCCTTCTCGGCTTCGATCTTCACGGCAAGACGGTCGGCATTGTCGGCACGGGCAAGATCGGGGCGATTTTCGCGCGCATTGCGGCCGGCTTCGGCTGCCGTCTCGTCGGCCATGACGTCCGGCCAAATCCGGATTGCGAAGCACTGGGCATGGTCTACGTCACGCGCGAGGAACTGTTTCGAACATCGGACATTCTGGCGCTGATGTGCCCGCTCACACCGGAGACCCGTCACCTCATTCGCCGGGAGACGCTGCCGCTTCTGAAAAAGGGCGTGATGCTCGTCAATACCAGCCGCGGGGCCATCATCGACACGCAGGCGGCAATTGCGGGTCTGAAAGACGGCACCATCGGCAGTCTCGGCATCGATGTCTATGAAGAAGAGGCTGATCTCTTTTTCGAGGATCTTTCCAACGATGTGCTGCGCGACGATGTTTTCGCGCGACTGCTGACCTTCCCCAATGTTCTGGTCACCGGCCATCAGGGCTTCTTCACGCAGGAGGCCCTCAGGAACATCGCGGACACCACGATCGGCAATATCGAAAGCTTTTTCGGGACCGGCAGGGCGCTACATGCCGTTTCCACGGAACAGTTTGCCGGCTCCGCCTAACGTCTCCCGCCAGAATCGAAAAGATTTTTACTGTCATTATTTGCCGCCTCCGCACGAAAGCGGGTAAAATTGGTATGATCATTGAGTTTTACTGAAATTCATCATACATATTTGACGGGCTTCACGCCTGCCTCGATTTCAATGCATGGTGACCGACGTGCCTGAACAGCAAAAACAGCGCAGCAAATCCTCCGGTTCTCTGGTCAGCAGAGTTAGCCTCAGCCTGAGAAACGCGATTGCCTCCGGGCAATATGGACCCGGTGACCGCTTGCCCAGCGAAATCGAAATGACGGAAACCCATGGCGTCAGCCGCACCGTGGTGCGCGAGGCGGTGACGGCGCTACGCTGCGACGGGCTGGTGGAGGTGCGTCAGGGGGCGGGTATTTTCGTGCTGAAGCGTGAAAAGGACGCGTCGCCCACACCCGGTATCGACCGCGCCCGGCTCTCTTCCGATCTGGAGGTGCTGGAAATCAGGACGCCGCTCGAAATCGAAGCGGCAGGGCTCGCCGCCCTCCGCCGTTCGCCATCGCAGGAGGAAGCGATTTTCGACTGTCACGCCCGGCTTCTGCAATGTATCGAGGAGAACCGCTCCATTCGCGAGGCGGATCTGGCGCTGCATCTGGCCATTGCGGCCGCCACCAACAATCCGCTCTTCACACAGTTCCTCGAGCTGCACGGTCAGGCCGTGATTCCACAATCGCGCGTGGTTTCCGAAACCGGCGAGAACGACCAGACAGCTTACCGGCGATTGATCCACAAGGAACATGAAGCCATCGTCATCGCCATATCGGACCGGAACGAACAGGCCGCGAAGCTGGCGATGCAGGCGCATCTGCGCGGCAGCCAGCACCGTTACCGCGACATGATGCGCGATCTGCGCGGCATCGCGCACAGCTAAAGGATTTCCAGTAAAACCGGGGCGTCGCTTTATGCTCCAAAAGGCGCGATCAGGAGCTACGGCGCTTCCCGCAGATCCGCCCCCCAGACCTCGATCTGCGTCAGCGCGGGAAAGGGCGAAGGATCGTCGGCTTTTTTAAGATCATGCAGACGAATCCATTCCACGCGGCGCGGCACGACCGGGAAGGTTTGGGCCGCACCGGTTTTTTGCAGGGAAAAGCTTGCGCTTTCACCGTCGGAAAAAGTGACGCTCGCTTTTTCCCACCAGGCATCATGGGGGAAGTCCGCCCGCAGGTAAAAAGTCAGCTGGTCGATGAGGACCGCGCGGCCGAATACGAGGGTCAGCGAAGCTTCGGGATCGCGGTTGATGCCCCAGCTTGTATAGGGCCAGAAGCCGTGGCCCGCGCTCGCCTTTTCACCATCGATGACATTGCGGGCTGCGAAGGCCGCCTCCCCACGCGTTTCCGTGCTCGCATAAACGTGCGGAAACAGCGAGGTGTTTTCATGATCGTCAAACGGGTTGAGAGCCAGATTCCTGCGAACTCCGATTTCACCGGCAAGTGTACGGCGCGCGGCGATCCGGTGAAGGTTCCCGCTGAAAGCCTGCGGCGGATAGGATTTGCGTTTCGCCGCGGAGGGAACGGGCAGGATGAATTCGTTTCCGTGCAGGAAAACCAGCGTCGGCGGCATGCCGGCATCGAGCGCAAGCCAGATATGACCGGGCTGCGAAACCTCGACGACAAGCCTGTCGCCCTCGCAATATTCTGCGCGATAGACGAGCAAAGCTTCATCCTCCGCCCCGGCTTTCGCCAGAACATCACCCAGCGCATTGACGACCTTGAGTGTAAGTTTCATCGGCACTTCCTTAACTGATCGTCAGGCACAGACGCTGGGCTGCGATGGGGATGAGAATGCGATAGATCACCGGTGGCCATGACTGGCGAAGGCGGGCATCGTCGATTGTTATGGCTTCGATGGCGGGTTCTCCTGCGCCTTCGCAGGCTATCTCTCCCAGCCCCGCAAAGATCAGCCGACCCGGCATGACGACGGGCTTTTCGGCGACCATCAGCGACAGAACCGCCTCCTCCCCGCCCTGATAGTCGTCAAGGACTTCCACATGGCTGCCACGCAGCAGTCGGACGCGGCGGCGATAGTGCTCAACACGCGCCACGGCGGGGTAGGCCTCGGCTATATCGAAAGAGACTTCCGCCTGCTCTTCGGAAAATTCGGTCACAAAATCTCTCGCCGCAAACTCGGCCCCGGCGACCTGCATGACGCCGCCGAAAGTCGGCAGATTGTGAAAGGCCGATTGCATCGTCCAGATGTCATAGCGCTGCGGCGAGAAGGTTTTTGCGGTGTAGGTTTCCACCCCAACATCGATGATGAACGGCCGGCCGTTCTTATAAAGCGTGAAACTGCCGACATCGTTGTGGTTGTGGCTCTCGCCATTATTGCCCGCCTTCACGGCAAGATCGAAAACCCCATCGCGGGCAATCGTCAGACCGATGCCGGGATAGGCGATGTCGGTCTTTGCCGGTTGCACCGGAACAGGCGCGGACAATTCCGGGATGGCAAGCACCGCCTGGACCCGATACCAGAGGTTCAACTCCTTGCACATCAGCCGATCCGGTGAGCGGTTCCAGCAGGCGGCAGCGAAAGCCTGGAGCGGCGGCGAAGAAACAGCATTGCCGAAGAGATATTCCCGCACGCCGGATGTCTCGACCTTCGCCGGCGCATCGGCGAAGTTGAAGAACCGGTCTTCCGCCACGTGCATGTTGAGAATGAATTCGGCCATACTGCGCAGCTTCGGCGTAAGAAAGAGCGGCGCCATGAAGCCGGGCACAGAGGCTTCGAGAATGCTCATCGCCCCGAACAGGCAAAGCGCCGCGTGGCCATAATAAAGAACGCCCTCTTCGCAGGCGCCGTCTTCCGCATAATCCTTCTGAAACGCATCGAGACTCTTGAGCGCCTTTTCCACGACCGAACGCCTCGTCGACTGGTCGGTGGGCAATAGCAGCGTCGAGAGAAGGACGTTCTGGGTGATCCAGGCCGTCCAGTTGTTCATCCGCTCGTCGCCATTCCCCATCCACCAGAAATGCCGGGCGAGATAAGGCCTCGTAATGCGCCGGTCGATCTCGGCGCGGACGCGGGAAACGAGGTTTGCATTTGCCCTTTTCAGTTCCGGTGCCAGCAGATGCAGGCACAAAGCAAGATTGGCGCCCGTTTCGGCAGCGAACAGGTCGATCACCGGGTTTTGCGGATCGGGCAGAGGATCTCGTGGGCCGCCGCGAATATGGGAATTATGGGCGGGTAATTGCCAGCCGCTCTCCTCGCATATCAGCCAAAGACCATCGATGATGGCATCGAGAAAGCGGCCCTGCCCCTCGGCGCATTCTCCAAGAACCAGCGCGTTCAGCTTCAGTCGACGGGAAAAATAAAGCGCCTCGAAACGATCGCGATTGCCGGTGCGGCTATATTCCCGATAGTCGCCCGCCAGAATGACGGACCAGGGCTCGTCGAGCGTCTGTTCCGCCGCCTCGATGAGACTACGCAAAACCGCGCCCGCTGCTGAAGACCGTATTTTCTGCGCCGTCAGTTCCGCGCCGAAATCGGCGAACCGTTCGGGCAGAAGCCGCATCATTTCGACAAACACGCCCTCAAACCTCCCGCGCGTTCCGCAATCCGATATGGGCCTCCTATCATACGTATTTTTGAAAAACCAGAAAATTTGTCTGACTTTATGTAAAGTTGTTTGACCAATATCGATATTGTGTTATCCAGAGCGCGGGAGGCGGCAGGGCGAGGACCCGGACCGCAATGGAAAATGCAGGCAGCCGGCACCGATGGAACAGTGAAACGGCGGCAATGGGAGATATGCTGTGGCAATCGCAACCGCGACCATGTCCGACAAGCAGGCGACTCCGTATCGCAGGAAAAAACTCCGCATCGTCTCCAAACGGCGGCGCGGAATAGAAAATGCGCTCGTCGCCTATTCCTTCATTGCGCCCAATTTTCTCGGCTTTGCGATTTTTACACTCGGACCGATCCTCTTTGCCTTTGCGCTGGCCTTCATGCATTGGGATGGCTCCAATGCCATGCGTTTTGCCGGTCTCGATAATTTCTGGCGGCTTTTCGAGGACAGGGCCTTCATCGCGGCCTTCTGGAACACGGTCATCTACACCGTCGCGTCAGTGCCGGCCACGCTCGCCTGCGCGCTCGGGCTTGCGATCCTGCTCAACCAAAAAATCCTCGGCCGCAATTTCTTCCGCACGGCCATGTTCTTTCCATACGTCGCATCGCTGGTCGCCGTGGCCGTCGTCTGGAACATGATTTTCAATCCGGAGATGGGTCCGGTCAACATGCTGCTCTATACGCTCGGCCTCGATCCCGCCGACATGCCGGGATGGGCGGCGGACCGGCACTGGGCCATGGTTACGGTCATTCTCTTCGGCGTGTGGAAGAGCATGGGTTATTACATGGTCATCTATCTCGCCGGGCTGCAGGGCATCAATTCGGAGCTTTATGAAGCCGCGGGGCTGGATGGCGCCAATGCATGGCAGAAATTCATCCACGTCACCCTGCCACAGCTTGCTCCAACGACCTTTTTCGTCACCGTCATGCTGACGATCCAGTCCTTCAAGGTTTTCGATCAGGTCTATATGATCACACAGGGCGGCCCCGGCACTTCGACGCTGGTTCTCGTCTATCACATCTACAATGAGGCCTTCATCTCCTGGGATCTCGGCTATTCCAGCATGATCGCCCTCGTCCTGTTCTTCCTCGTCCTGCTGGTCACCATCGTCCAGTTCAAACGGCAGCGGGAGGATTGATCCATGCGCATCATGGGCCGCAAAATCCCCGCCGCCACGATCGGCATCTATCTCACGGTGATCGTCGTCACCATCGTCATGCTTCTGCCCTTCGCATGGATGCTGTCGGCGTCGCTGAAACTCAGCCGCGATGTCTTCGCGTTCCCGATCGAATGGATACCCTCGCAGCCGCGCTGGGAAAACTATGTGGAAATCTGGACGAAAATCCCGCTGGCGCTCTTCATCTACAACACGTCGAAGCTGACGATCATCGTCACACTGTTGCAATTGCTGACCTCAAGCTTTGCGGCCTACGCCTTCGCCAAGCTGCATTTTCCCTACAAGAACACGCTGTTTCTCGGCTATATCGCCACCATCGCCATGCCCTGGCAGGTCTATATGGTGCCGCAGTTTCTGCTGATGCGCGAATTCGGGCTCAACAATACCCATCTCGCCCTGATTTTCCTGCAGGCCTTCACCGCCTTCGGCGTTTTCCTGATGCGGCAGTTTTACATGTCGATCCCGAACGAGCTCTGCGAGGCGGCGCGCATCGACGGTATGAGCGAATACCAGATCTGGGCGAAGATCATGCTGCCGCTTTCCAAACCGGCGCTTTCCACCTTGACGATCTTCACCTTCGTCACGACCTGGAACGACTTCATGGGTCCGATGATCTATCTCACCAAGACCGAGCTGAAGACCATCCAGATCGGCCTGCGCATGTTCATTTCACAATATTCGGCGGAATACGGATTGATCATGGCCGCCTCGGTCGTGGCGCTTGTCCCGGTTCTCGTCGTTTTCCTGGCGTTGCAGCGCTTCTTCGTCGAAGGCGTCGCCTCCACCGGCCTCAAGGGTTGATTTCATGCTCGATTTGACCACGTCCCTCCCAACCCCGATCACAGACGCCGAAATCGATGCAGCGCTGGCCGTGGCCGTCGCGCAGGTCAGGCGCAATCTTCCGCAATTTACCTATGCGGCGCAGAACCATTCGAGCGTGAAGAACTTTTACCCGGCAGTCGCCAACGACCAATGGACCGCCGGTTTTTGGCCGGGCCAGATATGGCTCGCCTTCGAGCATACCGGCGACAGGACCTTTCAGCATGCGGCGCAAATTCAGGTGCAGAGTTTCCTGCACCGTATCGAAAACCGCATCGAGACCGATCACCACGATATGGGCTTTCTCTACTCGCCCTCCTGCATCGCCGCATGGAAACTGGTGGGCGATGAGGATGGAAGACGCGCGGCGCTGATGGCGGCGGACCAGTTGATGGAGCGGTTCCAGCCGGTCGGGCAATTCATCCAGGCCTGGGGCCGCAGGGATAATCCCAACGAATATCGCTATATCATCGACTGCCTTTTGAACCTGCCGCTGCTCTATTGGGCGAGCCGCGAAACGGGCCGGGAAGACTACCGCACCGTGGCGCTTGCCCATGCCCGCACCACGCTTGCCCATTCCGTCCGGCCGGACGATTCCACCTATCATACATTTTACATGGACCCGGAGACCGGCGCGCCGGTGCGCGGCGTCACGAAACAGGGTTACAGCGATGAGAGCTACTGGGCCCGCGGACAGGCCTGGGGCATTGCCGGCATGGCCATTTCCTATCGATATGAGCGCCTGCCCGCCTATCGCGACACCTTCGAGCGGCTTCTCGCCTTCTATCTCAAACGCCTGCCCGACGATCTCGTACCCTATTGGGATCTGATTTTTGCGGATGGCGATGGCGAACCGCGCGACAGCTCGGCGGCGGCCATCGTCGCCTGTGGCCTCCTGGAAATGGCGGAGCTGGAGACGCCGGAAAAGGCGGCGGAATATCGCGATCTGGCAAGGCGCATGGTGAAAAGCCTCGCCGATATCTATTCGGTTCGCGATCCCGCGATCTCCAACGGGCAGCTTCTGCACGGCACCTATTCCAAGAAGACGCCCCATAATACCTGCCGGGGCGAAGGCGTCGACGAGTGCGTCTCCTGGGGCGATTATTATTATCTGGAAGCGCTGATCCGGCTTTCGCGCAACTGGTCTTCCTATTGGTGAGCGCGAGGAACAGATGGCTAGCATTTCCCTGAAAAAACTCAACAAGACCTTCGGCGCGCTCAAGGTCGTTCACGATATCGATCTGGATATTGCCGACAAGGAATTCATCATTCTGGTCGGCCCTTCCGGATGCGGAAAATCCACGACGCTCAGGATGATCGCCGGGCTGGAGGAAATCTCCGGCGGCGAGTTGCGTATCGGCGAGGACGTGATGAACGATGTGCCCTCGAAGGATCGCGACATTGCCATGGTGTTCCAGAACTATGCGCTTTACCCGCACATGACGGTCTACAAGAACATGGCCTTCGGTCTGGAACTCCGAAAGGCGCCGCGCGATCTCATCGACACCAAGGTCAAGGATGCGGCGAAAATTCTCGACATCACCCATCTCTTGAACCGCAAGCCGAAAGCGCTCTCCGGCGGCCAGCGCCAGCGTGTCGCGCTCGGCCGGGCCATGGTGCGCAACCCGGAAGTCTTCCTGCTCGATGAGCCGCTTTCCAATCTCGACGCCAAGCTGCGCGGCACCATGCGTTCGGAAATCTCCAAGTTGCACAAGCGGCTGGACGCCACTTTCATTTATGTCACCCACGATCAGGTGGAAGCCATGACCATGGCGGACCGCATCGTGGTGATGAAGGATGGGCATATCCAGCAGGTGGATACGCCGCAAAATCTTTACGACCGGCCGATCAACATGTTCGTCGCGGGTTTCATCGGCGCGCCGCAGATGAACATGCTGCCAGTCACGCTGCGCCGCGACGGCGACCGCTTCATCGCCCTGTTCGACGGCAATCCGCTGCCTCTGCCGGCAGGCATCGATACCGCAAGCCTGCTCCCCCATGAAGGAAAGGACATCGTTCTCGGTATCCGTCCGGAAAACTTCCACGAATTCGCCCCGGCGGATATCGATGCCGCCAATGTCGCACCCTTCCGGGCGACGGTGGAACTGGCGGAACCGATGGGATCGGAAGTGCATCTCAACCTCGTCTCCGGCGGCAGAAACCTTGTTGCGCGCGTCTCACCGCGTTTCAGGGCGAAGATCGGCGATCCCGTCGAACTGGTGGCCGATCTGACGAATGCGCAGCTTTTCGATCCCGCCACCGAGCGATCGATCCTTTATTGAGGCGACGGGGAGAAACGCGATGCAATGGCTGGAAGGGTTATGGACAAAGGAAGGGGCCGGGATCGACAAGAACGCTCCGCCGCTGACCGGCCTTGCCCTTTTCCTCGATATCATCAAGCGCGAATGGTGGGAGATGGTGAAGCTCAACCTCCTCTTCATCATCGTCAGCCTGCCGGTGGTGACGATGCCGGCGGCGATGCTGGCCATGGCCCGTGTCTCTATTTCCTTCGCAAATGACGAGAATACCTATCTGCTGCGCGACTTTCTCGAGGCCTTGCAGAAATTCGCCCTGCGCGGCACCGCGCTTGTGGTTTTAAGCGCGCTGCTGGTGAGCGCCGGTGTTTACGCGACTGTCAGCTATGCCGGGGCCGCGCGGCTTCAGCTCGCCTATAGCCTGCCTTTTGCGATCAGCCTGGCGGTCACGCTGTTTCTCATCCTCCTCAGCGCCTATGCCAGCGTTGTTCTAGCCAAGCGGGACCTGCCGCTTTCGGAAACCCTGCGGCAGGCGGCGTTTCTGGCGCTCACCAGGCCATTGCCGATGCTTGCGGCGCTCGGCTTCGTCGCAGCGCTCTGGCTCGCGCATATCCTATTTTATCCGGTGTCGGTGTTCATGCCGGCCACCATCAATTTTTCGCTCGGCATGTTCGCCCTCTGTTTCGCAGCGAGAAACGCCGCCGCAAAAACACGCGCGCGGATGCCCGAACCGGCGGGGAGCGGCGCCTAAAACAGACCGAAATCAAAACGACATCAGTCAGGGAAGGAGAAACGGGCTATGGAGTTTAAGACAACCAGACGTGCATTCGCTCTCGCAACCGCCGGTCTCGGCATTGCCATGGGCATGGGAGGAACGGCGTTCGCTGCGGGCGATGCGCCCGTCACGCTGAAATGGGCGCTGTGGGATCTGGACAAGGGCGCTTATTTCAAGCCCTTGATGGAGGCCTACAAGCAGAAGCATCCGAATGTGACGTTCGAGGTGGTGGATCTCGGCTCGCAGGATTATACGCAGATGATATCCACGCAGCTCACGGGTGGCTCCAAGGATATCGATGTCGTCACCATCAAGGATGTGCCCGGCTACGCCAATCTGGTGCGCGCCGGCAACATCACCGATCTCAGCGGCTTCATCAAGGACCAGAAGATCGAGACGGCCCCCTATGGCGGCCTGATCGAGGAGCTGACCATCGACGGCAAGATTTACGCCCTGCCGTTCCGCTCGGATTTCTGGGTGGTCTATTACAACAAGGATATTTTCGACAAGGCCGGCGTGCCTTACCCCACCAACGACATGAGCTGGGCGCAGTTCGATGAAATCGCCGGCAAGCTGAAGGGCGGCATGGGTGCCAACCGCACCTATGGCGCACTGCTGCACACCTGGCGTTCGACGGTGCAGCTGCCCGGTATTCAGGATGGCAAGCACACGCTGGTGGACGGCAATTATGAATTCCTGAAACCCTGGTATGAGCGTGCGCTTGCCCTGCAGAAGAGCGGCGCGATACCGTCCTACGCCTCGCTGAAAACCTCGAACACCCATTATTCCGCTCTGTTCTTCAACGGAACGATCGGCATGTTGCCCATGGGCACATGGTTTGTCGGCACCCAGATCGCCAAGGTGAAATCCGGCGAGTCGAAAAGCGTCAATTGGGGTATCGTGAAATTCCCCCATCCGGATGGGGTGGCGGCCGGCGCGACGGCCGCGCAGATTGCCGGATTGTCGGTCAATGCCAATTCCGGCCACAAGGAAGCGGCGCTGGACTTCATCCACTTCGTTACCGGACCTGAGGGTGCGGCGATCATCGCCTCCACCGGCACTTTCCCTGCACTCAGAACCGATGATGTGGCCGAGAAGATCGCAGCGCTGCCGGGCTTCCCGCAGGACCAGAACAGCAAGGACGCGCTGCAGGCGGGCAAGGCCTATCTGGAAATGGCGGTCAACCCGAATGCGGCCAAGATCGAAGTCGTTCTGAACCGCGTGCATGATGCGCTGATGACCGACAATATCTCCATCGATGACGGCATCAAGGACATGAATGACGGCGTCAAGGCCATCAAATAATTGCCATAGGGCCGCGGGCGATGAGCCTGCGGCCCTTTCCTTTGATCATAAATTCCGGACATTCGTAACCGTGCCTCACGAGACCGCCACAGCCAATCCGCTCTTTCACAATCCGCTTCTCGGCAGGGACGATCTCGCAAAGGCGGTGATCGATCTCTTCAACCCGCTGCTTGCCTGTTTTTCACCGGGCGGCGCGCGGGTGCGGCTCGGAGCAACGGGGGCGATTTTCGATTTTCCTGCGGCGGAACTGGAAGGTTTTGCCCGGCCATTATGGGGCATCGTTCCGCTTGCCGCCGGCGGTTATGACTTTCCCCATTGGGATCTCTACAGACGTGGACTGGCCAATGGCGCCAACCCCGCCCACCCCGAATATTGGGGCGATACGGCTGATCGGCACCAGCGGCTGGTCGAACTGGCGGCGATAGGATTCGCGCTCGCCATGGTTCCCGAACATATCTGGGAGCCGCTTGCCGAAACGGACAGGCGGGCTGTCGCCGCCTATCTTCTGGCCGCCCGCGAGCGGGAATTCGTCGACAATAATTGGAAGTTCTTCCGCGTTCTGATCGATCTTGGGCTGGAGCGGGTCGGCGTGGAATTCGACCGAACGAAGACCCAAGCCTATCTCGATGAACTCGAGGCTTTCGATATCGGCAACGGCTGGTATCGCGACGGGCCGGTGCGCCGGGTCGACCATTATATTCCCTTCGCAATGCATTTTTACGGCCTGATCTATACGGTGCTGGCGAAAGGTGACGACACGCGAAAGACACGCTTGCTCGAACGCTCCCGCATTTTTGCCCGTGACATACGCCACTGGTTCGGGCCCGACGGAGCATCGCTCGCCTTCGGACGCAGCCAGACCTACCGTTTTGCGGCAGGCGGTTTCTGGGGCGCTCTTGCCTTTTCCGGTCTGGAAGCGCTGCCGTGGCCGGAGATCAAGGGCTATTACATGCGCCATATCCGCTGGTGGTCGAAGCGGCCTATCGCGGACCGCGACGGCGTCCTGTCCGTCGGATACGCCTATCCAAACCTTCTGATGAGCGAGAGCTACAATTCTCCCTGCTCGCCCTATTGGGCGCTTAAATTTTTCCTGCCGCTGGCGCTGCCCGCCGATCACCCGTTCTGGGCCGCGGAAGAAGCCGAACCGCAGGAATTTGCCGAACCGGTTCCCCTAACGGAGCCTGGCATGGTGGCCTTTCATACGCCGGGCAATATCGTGGTCCTGTCCTCCGGGCAGCAGCACGACAGGATGCGCGGCGCGCAGGAAAAATATTCGAAATTCGTCTATTCCACCCGTTATGCCTTCAATGTCGAGGCGGATGACCGGCATTTCGCCGCCACGAGTTTCGATGGCATGCTCGGCCTTTCCGACGACGGCGTGCACTTTCGCACCCGCGAGACAATGGAAGAGGCGTTGATCGCCAAAGACTGCCTCTATTCCCGCTGGCGACCATGGGCGGATGTCGAGATCGAGACCTGGCTCGTGCCGCAAAACCCCTGGCACATAAGGCTGCACCGCATCCGCACCCCGCGCCCCTTGCAAACATCGGAAGGCGGATTTGCCATAGAACGCGCCGATTTCAACCGCGACCGCACCGAGGCAGTAGAAGGTCGCGCCGTCTGCTACGGACAGACTGACACCAGCCTCATCGTCGATCTTTCGGCTGGCATTCAGCGCGAAGGCGTGTGCCATCAGGCAATCGCCAATACCAACCTCATTCACGCCAGAACCCTTGTTCCGCAATTGCGCGGCGCCATCGCCTCCGGCGAAACGCTGCTGGTGACGGCGGCCATGGCACTGCCGGCCGGCAAAGAGGCAGAGACCGCACTGGCTGTCCACCCCGAAAGTCCCGATCTCCCGAGGCTGGAAGAGATGTTCAGGCGGGAGGGGCGGCGCGTTCCCGCCTATGCTCTCGATGAAAACCGCGCAGGCTGACGGAGATGACCGACGACACACCGGGTGTTTCCCAGAGACCGGATCGGTTGAACATCCTGACCTGGGAGCGGAGACGAGAGGATATCGACAGCCCCGACCATCAGGCGCGGCTGCGTGGCCTTGAGCGCTCTGGAAACGCCGTTTTCGGGCAGGGCGTCTACATCGCCGCCAGGGCCGAGGTGCATACGGATAGACTCCTTATGGCTGCGCAGTCGTGGATCGCCGGTTACGCAATCGTGCGCGGCGATATCGAACTCGGCGAAAATGTCTCGATCAACCCCTATGCCTGTCTTTCCGGCAAGGTGACAATCGGCAACGGCGTGCGCATCGCCTCACATGTCAGCATCGTCGGCTTCAACCATGGCTTCGGCGACATTGAAACTCCGATCTATCGCCAACCGCTGACCTCGCTCGGGATAGAGATCGGCGACGACGTCTGGATCGGCGCCAATGCGGTTGTGCTGGATGGCGTGAAGATAGGGCGCGGCGCTGTTATTGCCGCAGGCGCGGTGGTGGCGAAGGACATTCCCGCCATGGCCATTGCAGGTGGCGTTCCCGCCCGGGTTCTGCGATATCGCGGAGAAAAAGCGGCCGCGCCGAAGCTGATGGAGCCCGATGGCCTGCTGCAAGAACTCGGCAAGGAGATTGCCGACGACTGGCTTGCCGCCATCCGCTCCTATGGCGAGGATGGCATCTATCGTTCCGCCGATGCATCCGGACGTGAGGTCGAAAGCGTCAGGCATCTGTGCGATGCCATCGAGATCGCAGCAGCCTTCGGACAGGAAAAGATCGCTTTCGATGCCGGAAAAACCGTGGCCACTCTTCAGGCCCTGCAGGATCAGGAAACGGGGCTGTTTCTTAGCCGTCACCACCGCACCTCGACGCCTCCCGAGAAGGACCCTGCCGTCCTCTATAATATTCTGGCTGTCGGATATGCGCTTGAATGTTTCGGTGCCGCGCCGAAACAGCCAATCGCTTTCGTGGAGCGTCTGCGCACCGACGAACTCACCCTCCTGCTGGAAGAATTGCCATGGCAAAGCCGTGCATGGCATTGCGGCGCCACCATAGACGCCATCGCCACCGCGCTTTATTTCAACAGGCGCTATTTCACATCCGGCGACAACCTCACCGTTCTCTTCGGCTGGCTGGCGATGAATGTGGATAAAACCACCGGGCTTTGGGGTGAGCCGACTGCCGCACAGGGCCTGCTGCAACCGGTCAACGGCTTTTACCGGCTTACCCGCGGCTCTTACGCACAGTTCGGCCTGCCCCTTCCCCATCCGGAAGCAGCAATTGACTCCGTTATCGCCAACTATCGTGCCTATGGCGGTTTCCATGGCGAAGATTTTAATGCCTGCAACCTGCTCGATACGATCCATCCGCTTCTTCTGTGCCTGAAACAGACGCATCACCGGCAGGACGAGGCGAAGGAAATCGCCCGTGAAATTCTGCGCCGAAATGAAGGACGCTGGCAAAGGAACAGGGGATTTGCCTTCGCCGAGGGACATTCGGCCGGGCTGCAGGGCACGGAAATGTGGATGTCGGTTCTCTGGCTTTCAGCGAAGCTTCTCGGTGCGGAACATCTCCTGCCGTTCCGACCTCGCGGCATCCATCGCTTCGAGCCTGCGGAAATCGTCCGTGGCCTGATTGCCCGCTATAAATCTCCGGTATAGGTTTCCGACACTCTTTTGAAAGCTTTCAAACCGGACCGGTCGAGTAAAAGATGCAACTCAAAGACTGCTATAATTTCCACGATTTTCGCCGCATGGCCAAACAGCGTCTGCCCGGACCGATCTTCAATTATATAGACGGCGCCGCCGATGACGAGGTGACGTATCGGCGAAACACAGCCGCCTTCGAAAAATGCGATCTCGTTCCCGATGTGCTGCGTGGCGTGGCCGATGTGGATATGTCGGTCACCGTCATGGGGCAGAAGCTGTCCATGCCGGTCTATTGTTCGCCGACGGCGCTGCAACGCCTCTTCCACCATCAGGGGGAACGGGCGGTTGCGGCAGCGGCGGGGAAATACGGTACGATGTTCGGCGTCTCCTCGCTTGGCACCACGAGCCTTGAAGAAGCGCGTCGGATCAGCGGCGGCCCGCAGGTCTATCAGTTCTATTTCCATAAGGACCGCGGCCTCAACCGCGATATGATGGCGCGCGCCAAGAGCGCCGGCGTTGAGACGATGATGCTGACGGTGGACAGTATTACCGGCGGTAATCGCGAACGCGACAAGCGCACCGGCTTTGCCATTCCGTTCAAGCTCAATCTTTCCGGCATCGCGCAATTTGCCATCAAGCCGGCCTGGGGCATCAATTACCTGACGCATGAGCGCTTCAGCCTGCCGCAGCTCGACGACCACATAAAAATGGACGGCGGCGCTCTTTCCATCAGCCGCTATTTCACCGACATGCTCGACCCTTCGATGAACTGGGACGATGTGGCGCAGATGGTGCGCGAATGGGGCGGGCCGTTCTGCCTAAAAGGCATCATGTCGGTGGATGACGCCAGACGCGCCGTGGAGATCGGCTGCAGCGGCATCGTGCTTTCCAATCATGGCGGGCGCCAGCTCGATGGCTCCCGCAGCGCCTTCGACCAGCTGGCCGAGATCGTCGATGCGGTCGGCGACCGGATCGATGTGATGATGGATGGCGGCGTGCAGCGCGGCACCCATGTTCTGAAAGCACTGTCCCTCGGTGCAAAAGCCGTGGGGCTCGGCCGCTATTACCTTTTCCCCCTGGCTGCTGCCGGGCAACCGGGCGTCGAACGGGCGCTCGAGCTGATGCGCATCGAAATCGAGCGCGGCATGAAGCTGATGGGCTGCACCTCCGTCGATCAGCTCACACGCCGGAACCTTCGGTTCCGTTGAACAGGCGGGACGACTGCGGAAGAACTTGGGTGAAGCGCGGTCACAACCGACTACTGAAACCGCATGCCGTTTCAGCCGCGTTTCGTCGCTGTTCCTGAAGCGCCATGCCGATATTCCAGACGAGCGCCAGGCAAACAAGCCCGCAAAAACAGGCTGAAATCAGCGAGCGATGGCGTTTGGCTCCGGAGAGAAACATCCAGCCGATAATTGCATAGGCCGCAAGCGCCGGCACGGCGGCAATCAGAACGGATATGGGGCCATCGCAATCGACGGCCTCGACGCCGATGGCGCGATATTCGTTCGGGGTTGCCACCAGACCGAGGACGGCCACGGGAAACATGGCCGCTAAAACCGCGTAACGGAAAAATCGGGGCGTGTCGGGCATGCCTGCTCCATAGCCGGATAATCAAATGCTGCAAACGGCGCAGGTAAAGTCGCGCCGCGCGATCTCAGCGAATATCCATCTTGCCGATAATATCGGTTTAGCCGCCATTGTCGGCGACCGGAAGAGCAGATTGCCCGCTTTTGCTGAGAAAGCCAGCCTTTTACGTCGGGGGCGATCTTGGCAAGTCAGGCTGAATATGATTATGGTTGCACGATGCAACCATAATGGATTGAACGTGCCCCAACAACCCTTCCCCATAAACGATATCCGTTCCACCTCCCGCCGGCTCGTCCGCGAACTCGGCTTCATGGGGGGAGACTTTGCCGGCACCGATCTGCCGCCCTCCGCCGTGCATGCCCTGATCGAGATCGAGGCATGCCCCGACATCACGGCGCGGGATCTGGGAAAACTTCTGCGGCTTGAAAAATCGAGTGTCAGCCGCATGCTGCGCAAGCTCGTCCTGTCGGGCGATGTTCGCGAAGAAACGGATGAAGGGGACAGCCGCATCAAGCGGCTGCGTCTTACGGGTCAGGGACAAGAACAGGTGGGCGCCATTCATGGCTTCGCGAACCGGCAGGTCTCCGGCGCCCTGACGCAGCTTACGTCGGCGGATGCCCGCACGATCCTCCAGGGGCTCCGTCTTTACGCCGATGCGCTGGAAGACAGGACCGATGCCGTTGCTCCCTCCATAGAGATCCTGGAGGGATACAGGCCGGGCATCATTGCCCGGATCACGCAGATGCATGCGCTCTATTACGCCCGGACATCCGGCTTCGGCCAACGCTTCGAATCCGTTGTCGCCGAAGGCCTCGCCGCTTTTTGCAATCGGCTCGAAAGCCCGAAGAATGCGATCTGGGTCGCAATGCGCGGACAGGAGATCATCGGCTCCGTCGCTATCGATGGCGAAGATCTCGGAGCGGATATTGCGCATCTGCGCTGGTTCATCGTTGATGACGGCGTGCGCGGTGGCGGTGTCGGACGCAGGCTGCTGGAAACCGCACTGGCCTTCGTCGATGAAAAAGGCTTTGCCGAAACCCATCTCTGGACATTCAACGGCCTCTTGGCCGCACGGCATCTTTACGAAGCCCATGGTTTCGCATGCGTCGAGGAACATCCGGGCAGCCAGTGGGGAAGCGAGGTTCTGGAACAGCGCTTTGTCCGGCCAAGGCCCGAATGATCTTTCAACCACATATAAACGGCCGCAATCGGAATCTTCCTGCGGCCGTTTCGAAATCAGATATCGGCACCCGTTAAAAGGCCAGTTGAACCTTCATCGACCTGCTTCGGTCGCCGGCGGCTTCGAATGCTGCAACCGCCTCTTCTAACGGAAAGGTTCCAGTCAGCAGGGGTTTCAGGTCGACACGGCGCTGGTTGATGAAATCGACGGCAAGTCCGAATTCCTCATGGAACCGGAAGGTGCCTTTCATCTCGATTTCCTTGGCGACCACCATATTCTGCGGAATAGACACATCGCCGCCAAGACCGAGCTGAACCACGGTGGAACGCGGTTTCAGCGCTTCGAGACCTGAACGGACGGCTCTCTCATTGCCGGACGCCTCGAATTGCACATCGAAATAACCCTTGTTTGCCGAATAGGCGGAGAGCGCATCCGGGTCATCGGCGACATTGATGACACGGTCGGCGCCGATGGCGAGCGCCTTTTGCAGAACCGCATCCATGACGTCGGTTGCGACGATTTCCCGAGCGCCATGGGCGCGGGCGGCGATGATGGCGAGTGCACCGATCGGCCCACAGCCGGTGACCAGAACGCGTTTGTCGGTCAATGCGCCAGCGCGGTTGACGCCATGCAGCGTTACCGCGAAGGGTTCGGCCATGGCCGCTTCATGAATGGAGATACTATCCCGCACCTTGTGGCACTGATACGCCTCGGCGACGAGACGCTGACGAAACGCGCCCTGAATATGCGGCATGGGCATGGCGGAGCCATAAAAGCGCATGTTCAAGCACTGGTTCTGCTGGCCCTTCAGGCAGAATTCGCAATGGTTGCAGGGCCGGCTCGGCGATACGGCAACGCGGTCGCCAACGGCGAGACCGGAAACGCCCTCTCCCAAAGCCTTGATGGTGCCGGCCACCTCATGGCCGAGGATCATCGGCTCCCGCACCCGCACGGTGCCGAAGCCGCCATGATTGTAATAATGCAGGTCGGAGCCGCAGATGCCACCCGCTTCGATGGCGACATCAACCTGTCCCGGACCGGGCTGCTCGGTCTCCCGTTCCTCGATCCGCAGATCCTTCGCCGCGTGGATGACAACCGCTTTCATAGTCTCTCCTCCCATAAGGCTCACACGGCGGCAGTCGCCGCCGTTGCCCATTGTCCGGACTTGTCTCAGATATCGACCACGAGGCCCTTGGCTTTCAGAACCGGCTCGAGCTTGCTGACCTCGATCACCGACTTGCCCTGCTTGTAAGCTTCGATGTAACCGGCCTCGGCGTCCTCGCGGGCCTGCGAAAGCTTGGCCGCTTCCTGCGCTTCCTCGCGCCTGACGACGACGAGACCGTCGGCGTCGCCGACGATGATATCGCCCGGATTGATGATCTCGCCGCCGACGATCACCTGATCGTTGACCGCGGCAATGGTCTCCTTGACCGTGCCCTTGATGCAGACGCTGAGCGAGAAGACCGGGAAGCCGAGGTCCCGCAGCTGCAGCGTATCGCGCACGCCGGTATCCGTTACCAGGCCGCCGATGCCTTTTGCAAGGCAGGCATTGGCGAGCACGTCGCCGAAGGAACCGGCTTCTTCATATTCGCCGGCGGAAACGACGATGATATCGCCCGGCTTGGCATAGTTGATGGCCAGCTGCAGCATGATGTTGTCGCGCGGCGCGCATTTGACCGTGAAGGCCGGGCCGCAAAGCTTCATGCGATAATCGACCGGCTTCAGCCGCGAGGATAATGCGCCGCGGCGTCCCTGCGCCTCATGGATCGTGGCGGGAGAGAATTTGGCAAGGGCGTCGACATCCGCCTTGGCCGGACGCTGCGCGATATCTTTAATGTGGATCATGAAAACCTCCCACGTTGAAGCTGTCGGCGAGAACGTCTCGCCGACTGATAATGTTGAAGAGTTGGAAATTGCCGAGGCTGAGCCGAAGCTCAGGGGATCGGGTCGAACTTCAGTTCGGACAGAGGCACGACCTTGTCGGTGCGTGTCATCTTGTATTCGGTGTTCGGGCCAAGCCACTTGTCCCAGATGCGGTTGATTTCGCCATCCGCATCGAGCTTGCGCAGGATTTCGTTGATCTTCGCGGTCAGCGCCGGGTTGTCCTTGGCCATGCCGATGCCGATGGGCTGGAAGAGCATCGGCTCTTCGATCATGCGCATCTGCTTGCCCTTGGTCTTGGATTCATTGACGAACTTGGTCATCGTCATGGTGTTGCCGACGATGCCGCGCGCCTTGCCCTGCTGCACGGCGAGATAGGCGGATGCCGTATCCTGGAACGTCAGCGGCTCGGACTTGTTGAGCTTGACGGAGAGTTCCGATGTCGAGCCCTTGCTGGACGCGATGCGCTGGCCGACGAAATCGGACTTCTTGGTGCCGGGGTCATCGACCGGAACGATCAGCATTTCCTTAGCCAGATAATATGGGTCGCTGAACTGGATCTGTTCGGCGCGGCTCTGGGTGTAAGCGAGGTTGGCGACCGAGAGGTCGACGCGGCCGAGCTTGACTTCGGGAACGCGCGCTTCGACCGACACCGGCTTGATCTCTGCCTTGACGCCGAGTTCCTTGGCGATGGCGCCGCACAGATCGACATCGAAGCCGGCCATTTCGCGCGTCTTCGGATCCGGCGAGGCGAAAGGCGGCACATCGGCGAATGTCGCGCAACGCAGCGTCTTGTTCGCAATGATCGTATCGAGCTGGTCGGCCTTGGCCGGAATGACCGCAGCCGAGGTTGCCAATATGGCGGTAAGAGTAATGCACTTCCAGTTCATTTCAGTTCTCCCGTTATTATAGAGGTTGGGTCTAGTGTCTCAAATCGGCAAGAAACCGCTGGGCACGCGGATGTTGCGGATTTTTGAAAAACTCGTCCGGTTTTGCGGTTTCGAGAATGCGCCCGGCATCGATGAACCAGATGCGGTCAGCCACTTCACGGGCAAAGCCCATTTCATGGGTGACGCAGAGCATGGTCATGCCTTCGGCAGCGAGGCTCTTCATGACGGCGAGCACTTCGCCGACCATTTCGGGGTCGAGAGCGGAAGTCGGCTCGTCGAACAGCATGACCGGCGGTTCCATGGCGAGCGCCCGCGCGATGGCGACGCGCTGCTGCTGACCGCCGGAAAGCTGGGCAGGATAAGAATTGGCCTTGTCGGCAAGGCCGACGCGGTCGAGAAGTTTCAGCGCCTTGTCATGGGCGACGGCCGGAGAAACGCCCTTCACCCGGATCGGCGACATGGAGACATTTTCCACCACCGAAAGATGCGGGAAGAGGTTGAAGCTCTGGAAGACGAAGCCCACACGGCTGCGCAGCGCGTTCAGCTCCTTTGCGCGCATCTGGGCGTGGATGTTCCTGCCATCCAGCATGATCGACCCGCTGCTGATTTCTTCCAGACGGTTGATCGTGCGGATGAGGGTGGACTTGCCGGAGCCCGACGGCCCGCAGATGACCACGACCTCGCCACGGATGACGTTTTCGTTGACATCCTTGAGCACCTGATAATCGCCATAGCTTTTGCAGACCTGCGAAAGCGTGATGGTGTAGTCCTGAGTGGCGGAAACTGGCGCGGTCATAGCTGCTCCGTAGCGATATTGGCGGGGGCCGGTGCCGTGTCTGCGGCAAGCTTGCCGCGCGGGCCGGCCCGGCGGCGGGCGATACGCCGCTCGAGAAGATTGGCGACATGGGTGAGCGACCAGCAGATGATGTAATAAACCAGCGCCAGAATGAGGAAGACCTGGAAAGGCTGGGTCAGAAGCTGGTTGTTCACCTGGTTTGCCGCAAAGGTCAGGTCCGGCACATTGATGACGTAGCCGAGGGTCGTATCCTTGATGGTGGATACGAAAGTCGAGATCAGGCTCGGGATCATGTTGTAGAGCGCCTGCGGCAGGATGACATAACGCATCGCACCGAAATAACCGTGGCCGAGCGCGCGCGCCGCATCCATCTGCCCCGTGCCCAGCGAAACGATACCGGCGCGGACGACTTCACTCATGAAAGCGCCCTGATAGATGACGAGCGTGGTCAGCATCGTCACGAAGCTCGGCACATCGGCCCCGGTCCAGAGCGGAACGAGAAAATAGCTCCAGAGAATGAGCATCAGCAGCGGCACGCCACGGGTGAAATACACCACGGCGGTCACCGGCCAGCGCAGGGCCCGCCATTTCGACAGCCGCGCCAGCGCCATCAGGATGCTGACGGGAAAGGCAAGCGCGATGCTAAGCGCCGACAGGATGAGCGTGTTGGCAAGGCCGCCGAGCGGGCCGTTGGGATATTGGCCGATCAGGAGCAGCAGCCAGTAATCCTGAATGATTGCGATCATGTCGTGGATCATGCCCGCGCCCTCCGCAGAGGATCGGCACGCATGGAGATATAGGCTCCGAGACCCATGATCAGCAGCGAGAAGAACAGATAAAGCACGGTGGCGACCAGATAGACCTCAAACGTCCGGAAACTCAGATTTTCGACTTCCTTGACCGCATGGGTCAGTTCCGGTGCGCCGATCAGAACGCCGAGACTGCTGTTCTTGAAAAGCGAGGTGCTGTGGTTGATGAGCGGCGGCAGCGCGTTGCGAACGCCCTGCGGCATGATGACGAACCGCATGGCCGAGACATAGCTATGCCCGAGTGCACGCGCCGCCTCCATCTGGCCGGGATTGATCGAGCGAACGCCCGAACGCAGATCCTCGCTGAAATAGGCGGCCTGACAGAGACCGAGGCCGATAATGGCGAAGATCGCTTCCGCATTGTGGCTGGAAAGCCAGCTGGCCAGCCCGCTCGGCAGCAGCGTGAACACGCCGAAATACCAGAGCATCAGCTGCACCAGCGTCGGCACGTTGCGGTGATAGGACACATAGGCCGCCACTAGCGGATCGCCGAAGCGGAAGGGCGAGAGGCGGATGGCGAGAAGCACGATGGCAAGCGACATGGCGAGCAGCCACGAGCCGGCATAGATGATGAACGTCATCTGGATGCCATGCAGAAGCATCGAGACATAGTCCGCATTGTTCAAGATTGCGCCGAGGTCAAAACCGCTCACGCGACTTTTCCTCCGGCTCCGCCCGCCGCGACCTTTTCAGCCGGCCGATTTTCAACCGTTTGGGGCTTGGCCGTCTGCAGCCCGCCCATGACCTGAAGCGTCGGGGTAATTTCCATGTGGCCGATATTCATGGCCACGGGTGCGGCGATGGCAAACGCAATCGCATCGGCGATATCGGAAGCCTGCGGCAATTCGAAACCATCGATGAAACGTTCGCGAATGCTCGGATCATCGCCGTGCACATGGTTGAAAATGTCGGTCGCAACACGGCCGGGGCAGATTTCTGTCACCCGCACGCGTTTACCGAAAGCATCGATGCGCAGCTGGTTGGACAGCATCGCCACGCCGGCCTTGCTGGCATGATAGGTGGAATTGCCACCAAAATTATAATTGCCGGCAATGGAGGAAATGTTGATGACATGGCCGCGATCGCGCGCCACCATGCCCGGCACGACCATGCGGCAGAGATGCAGCACGGCGCGCAGGTTCACGTCGATCAGGAGATCGATATCGCTCTCATCCGCTTCCAGAAACTTCTTCGGGCGGTCGACGCCGGCATTGTTCACGAGGACATCGAACGCAACTTCACTGGTGAGCTTTGCAAGCGCCGGCCGGTCCGTCACATCGATGGCATGGGCAAAACAGCCCGTGCGCTTCGCCAGCTTGTTAAGAGCGTCCACGCTTCTGGCAACCGCATGCACTTCCAGCCCTTCGCGGCAAAGGCGCTCAACGACGGCGGCGCCAATTCCGGAAGATGCGCCGGTTACGAGTGCGGTCTTGTAGTCTGAGAATGGCATGTTTGTCCCCTATCGTTGAGCAAACATTAGTGAAGCTTTCATCGCTTGCCTAAGACCGATTTTTTTTGGAGTAATAAGCAACTTGTATGGATGGTGATTGCGCCACTTTCAGCGATGCGGCAACCGCGGCCGGCGGGGCATGCATCCCCCATGCCGGCCACCGGTGCATTCTAGACCACGGCCGTCGGCAGGTCCTGTCCTGCGAAATGCGCATCCAGATTGGCGAGAACCAGAGCGCCCATCTGAAGCCGCGTCTCATGGGTCGCAGCGCCGATATGCGGGGCGAGAACGACATTGCGCATGCCGATCAGCGCTTCGGGAACATGCGGCTCGTTCTCGAAGACATCGAGCGCCGCCCCCTTCAGCCCGCCAGCCATAAGAATATCGACCAGCGCCTTTTCATCCACCAGCGATCCTCTGGCAACGTTGACGAGCACACCGCCCGGCCCCAGTGCCTCCAGCACCTCGCGGTTGATCGCGTGTCTGGTCTCCGGCGTCGCCGCCGCCGCGACGATCAGGACATCGCAGGCGCTTGCGAGCGATACTGCCGTTGAATGATAACCATAGGCCACGTCCTGTTTCCGCCGGCTGAAATAGGAAATCTCCGCGTCGAAGGCTTCCAGCCGCGCCGCGATGGCGCGGCCTATGCGGCCAAGCCCATAAATCCCGTAACGCCGCCGCGAGGCCTTGTTGCCAAGCGGCATCTCGGCTTTTTTCCACTCTCCCGAGCGGACATGGTGATCCGCGCTGACGAGCTGGCGCAGCAGCATGATGGAAAGGCCGATGGCGAGATCGGCGACATCCTCGGTCAGCACGTCCGGTGTGTTCGTGACCCTGAAGCCACGCGCGCGGGCCTGATCGAGATCGACCTTATCGAAACCGACGCCGTTGATGGCGACGATTTCGAGAGCGGGCAGGCAGGCGGCGAGATCGGAGGCGAGGCCGATATGGCCACCGGTGACGACAGCCTTTATCGAAGCCGCCTCCGCCTGCAGAAACGCCTGTTTGTCGGATATTTCGTGCCAGCGATGGACCCGGAAGCGCTTTTGCAGTTCGGCTTCTATCTGTGGCTGAAGCGGGTAGGTTTGCAGAAGATCGGGCTTCATGCGCGCTCCTTAGCCGCGACCGACGAAAGGCATGCCGCTCGCCATCACCGTCATGGTGAGTACATTCGCCTCGAGCGGCAGCGAGACCATATGCACCACGGCTTTGGCGACGATGCTCGCATCGATGGTCGGTTCGATGGCGGTGCTGCCATCCGCCTGCAGCACACCGGTCGCCATGGCGCGCGTCATTTCGGTGCTGGCATTGCCGATATCGATCTGCCCGCAGGCGATGTTGAACGCCCGGCCATCCAGCGCGGCCGATTTGGTGAGGCCGGTGATCGCGTGTTTGGTCGCGGTGTATGGCGCCGAACGCGGACGCGGCGTGGTGGCCGAAATCGAGCCATTATTGATGATGCGCCCGCCCTGCGGCGATTGCGCCTTCATCTGGCGAAACGCCGCCTGGGTGCAGAGAAAGGCGCCCGTGAGATTGGCCCCGACCACCGCGTTCCAGGTTTCGAACGGCACATCTTCGATATGGACGGCCGGCGCCGACATGCCGGCATTATTGACCAGAAGGTCGAGACGGCCGAAACGTTCGGTGACCTCCGCAAACAGCCGTTCGACATCGGCCGGAACGGAAATATCGGCCGCAACGGCCAGGACACGGTCTCGATGTTCGCGCCATTCGCCGACGGCGGCGTCCAGAACGTCACGCCGCCGCCCGGTGATCGCAACGCTGTAACCATCTTCAAGAAGCGCTTTGGCAATCGCCTTGCCGACTCCTGTTCCTCCGCCCGTGACGAGCGCGATCTTTCCATCACTCATGCTGCTTTCCCCTCCAGCTCATCTTCCACATGCGCCTGAATGATTTCGGCAAAGGACGTTTCAGCCCGGAAGCCGAGCGACAGCGCAAGCTGCGGATCGTAATCCTCGGCCCAGCCGTCGACGATCCGGATGATCCGCTCATCGGGAACGCGCTTGATAAGCGCCACAGCCTTTTCCCCGGCAAAGGCACGCAGGGCCTCGATTTCATCGGCCACCGTGGCCGAAAGCCCCGGCATGATGAGATTGCGGCGAACGCCAAGCCCGGAGAGATCGACACTTGCGGCGCGCAGCAGGAAGGCGACGGCCGAGCGCGGGCTGGCGAACCAGTGGCGCACGGTATCCGCGACAGGCAGCACCGCTTCCTGGCCCACCAGCGGTTCGCGCAGGATATTGGAGAAGAAGCCGGAGGCGGCCGCATTCGGCTTGCCGGGGCGGATGCAGATGGTGGGCAGGCGGATGCTGACGCCATCGAAGAAACCGCGACGGCTATAATCCGCAAGCAACAGCTCCACGATCGCCTTCTGCGTGCCGTAGCTGGTCAGCGGTGCGGACAGGAACTCGTCGCCGATCACCTTGGGGAATGGCGATCCGAAAACCGCGAGCGACGAGCAGAAGACCACACGCGGCCGGTATCCATCCTTCTGATGCTCCAGACGAATAGCCTCGAACAGCGAACGCCCGCCATCGAGATTGATACGATAGCCTTTCTCGAAATCGGCCTCCGCCTCGCCCGAAACCACGGCGGCGAGGTTGAAGATCACATCCGGTCGCTTGGCGATCAGCTTTTCGGCGACGCCGGCATTCGAAAGATCGCTACGCTCGACGGTCACTGCGCCACCGAAGCCTTTCGGCGCGGCCGGTTCGAAAACATCCGTCAGGGTCATCTCGGTAATCTTCGCACCGCCAAGCGCTCCGTCAGAAGCGAGACGTTGCGTCAATTTGCGGCCGATCATTCCGGCCGCGCCGATTATCAGAATATGCATGTTTCACCTTTGTTTGGCCGGCTGCGCCGGCTCGATTGATCGTCAGTCGTCGTCACCTTGAAACACCACCTCGCGACGGCGCATGATCGCCGGCATCGCCATCATGATGACGACCATGCCGGACAAGGCGAGCAGGGTGGCGCTGATCGGATGGGTGACGAATGTCGAGAAACTTCCCTGCGAAATCAGCAGCCCAAGGCGCATGTTCTGCTCCAGAAGCGGACCGAGAACGAAGCCCAGCACCAGCGGTGCCGGCTCGCAGCCGATCTTGCGCAGGAAAAAGCCGACAATGCCGAAGACCGCGCAGAACAGAACGTCGATGACACTGTAGGACAGGCCATAGGCCCCGATGGCGCAGAACATCAGAATGGCGGGGCACAAGAAGCGGTAGGGAATGCCGAGAAGGCGAACCCAGATGCCGATGAGCGGCAGGTTCAGCACCAGAAGCAGCAGATTGCCCACCCACATGCTGGCAATCAGCCCCCAGAAGAGATCGGGCCGCGACTGCATAACCTCCGGTCCCGGTGTGATACCCTGGATCATCATCGCGCCGACCATCAGCGCCATCAGTCCGTTGGCGGGAATGCCGAGCGTCAGAAGCGGGATGAAGGAGGTCTGCGCGCCGGCATTATTGGCGCTTTCCGGCCCTGCCAGCCCTTCGATTGCGCCCTTGCCGAAACGGGATGGATCCTTCGCGATCTTGCGTTCCAGCGCGTAGCTCGCGAACGAACTCATGATCGCACCACCACCGGGCAGCACGCCGAGGAAAGAACCGAGCGCCGTGCCGCGCAGCACGGCCGGAAAGGCCTGCTTGAAATCCTGCCGGGTCGGCATCAGCGATCCGGTCTTTGCCGCACCCGCATCGCGCTCCACGCCCTGCTGCAGGTTGAAGAGGATTTCGCTAACGCCGAGAAGCCCGATGGCCAGCACCACGAAATCGATACCGTCGAACAGTTCCGCCATGCCGAAGGTGAAACGCTGCTCGCCCGATGTCGGATCGATGCCGACGAGGCTGAGCGCAATGCCAAAGGCGACCATGCCGACAGCCTTGACCGGCGATCCGCTGGACAGGAACACGGCAAACAATAGCCCAAAGATCACCAGACTGAAATAATCGGCCGGGCCGAAGGCAAGCGCAATTGCCGAAAGCGGCTTTGCGACAACGACGATCAGAACGGTTGCCACCGTGCCGGCAAAAAACGACCCGAGCGCCGCCGTGGCCAGCGCCACACCCGCCCTGCCCTGCCGGGCCATGGCATATCCATCGATGCAGGTGACGACGGATGAGGATTCGCCCGGCAGATTGACGAGGATCGCCGTGGTCGAACCGCCATATTGCGCGCCATAAAAAATGCCCGCGAGCATGATCAGCGCCGCCGTGTCCGGCATCGTATAGGTGATCGGAAGAAGCAGTGCGACGGTGGCGGAAGGGCCGATGCCGGGCAGGATACCGATCATCGTGCCGAGCGTGACACCCAGCAGGCAATAGAAAAGATTGACGGGTGTGACGGCCACGCCAAAACCGAGAACGATATTGGAAAGAAGATCGGTCATGGCAGCAACGGTATCCTCTGTCCGAGGCCCACAACGAAAATGAGGATGCAGGCGAGGATGAGCACGGCGGAAAGCAGCAGAACTTCAACCGGCCGGATCCTGCCATAAGCGATGCAGGCGAGCAGGATCAGCACGAAGGCAGCGGCGATAAAGCCCAATGGCTCGATCAGCAGCGCAAAGCCGGCAATGCCGGCCACCGCCAGAAACGGGCGCATTTTCGGCGCCACCCAGGCTTCGGACGGTGTCTTTCCCAGCAGATCCTGCAAAAGCAGCGCGATACCCAGCGCAAACATCAAGGCTGCGATGACCGTCGGCATATAGCCGGGCCCGGGCTGGAAATTAGTGCCCATGCTCAGCGGCCGCGCGCCGTAATAAAGCCCGGCGGCGGCCGCCAGAAAGAAGGCCCCGGACAGAATATTCGCCGTCAGTTTCGAGCCGTTTTCCGCCATGATTATCTCCCCTCCTCATCGAGAAATACGCCGCGCCTCCCGACACGGCGTATCTAACGTTTAATCACTGGCTCAATCGGCCCAGACACATCCCTTTGAGCGCATCATGTCGTAACGATCCTCGATATCCATCTTGCCCTGCCGGTGCAGCTCCATCATATGGTTCTCGTGGTCGTCGCGCTCCCGGCAGGCCTTGACGAGCTTCGCGATATCCTTCTCGCGAACGACGACGACACCGTCATCATCGCCGCAGACGATATCGCCGGGGCTGATCAGTTCACCGCCGACCACGACCGGATGGTTGATGGTGCCGAGCGTGTCCTTGGAAGTGCCCTTCATGCAAAGGCCGAGCGAGAACACCGGGAAACCGATCTCACGCAGCCCCTTGCCATCACGCACGGCGGCGCTGACCACGAAGCCGACAATGCCCTTGCCGATGCAGGCGGCAGCCAGCACATCGCCGAAGCCGCCCTGATTGGGGTTGTCGCCGCCATCGATGACCAGCACATCGCCGGGCTTTGCCAGATTGATGGCCTCGAAGATCATCAGATTATCGCCGATATGGCATTTCGCGGTGATTGCCGGGCCGCAGATTTTCAGGCCGGGCTTGATCGGCTTGATGCGATAATCGAGAGCACCGAGCTTGCCCTGCGCCTCGTGAATGGTAGCGGGGCTGAATTTGCTGATCGCCTCGATATCGACTCTGGAAGGGCGCTGGAAATTGCGGATGACATGGGCCATTGGCCGGATTCCTTTCAACAGTGGGTCATGCCTGGGCCAAGCGCGGCCCAAGCGTCAATTTTCATTGGGGATGAGAGAAGCGGTCGGTGCCGGCCGCTTATTTTGTCCAGGGCTTGCTTTTCCAGAGCTCGGCAAGATTGGCGTTGCCCTTCTTGAGCGCCTCGGCAAATTCGGCCTGTGTCAGCGGCAGCATCGTCAGTTCGCGCTTTTTGGCATCGGCAAGATAATCCGGATCCTTCAGCGCCTTCTGGAAAGCATCGACCAGCCTGGCCTCCACATCCGCCGGCAAGCCCTTCGGCGCGCCGAAGCCCGCCAGCAGGCTGAACTGGACATTGTAGCCGGCTTCCTTGAAGGTCGGCACATCAGGCGAAAGCGGCGAACGCTCGGCACCGGAGGTAGCGAGCACACGCAGCGCGCCCGAACGATTGTCGGCGAAGACCTCGTTGAGATTCATAAAACCGAGCGTGACGTGGTTGCCGAGCATGGCAAGCCGTGCCGGCCCGCCACCATTGAAGGGCACGAAATTGAGCTTCACGCCCGCCGCCTCTTCGAACAGCAGGGCGGTGATCTGGCTCGGATGACCGATGCCCGTCACGCCGACGACGACCGGGTTACCCTTGGCCGCCTCCACGAATTCCTTGGCGGTCTTGATCGGCGACACCTTGTTGACCGTCAGCGCCAGATCTCCGCCGATCTGGTTTGCGAGCGGCGTGAAGGCATCCTCCTTGTAGCTGGCATTGCCCTGCACGATCGGCGAATACATTGACGGGAAATTCAGCGCACCGATGGTGTAACCGTCAGGTTTCGCATTGGCGATATAGGTCGCGCCGATCAACCCGCCGGCACCTTCGCGGTTTTCCACCACGACCGATGTGCCGAGATATTTTTCAAGATAGGGCACCAGCGCCCGCGACTGGATATCGGTGCCGCCGCCGGCCGGATAGCCGATGACGAGCGTCACCGGCCGCTCCGGATATTCCGCCGCCGCCCCTCCCGCAGCCAGCATTCCCGCCGCCGCCAGCATGCCAAACAGAGATGTCTTCAAACGCATATCTTTTCCTCCCCGATACGCTTTCACCGGGGAGGCTAGGAAGAAGCCATCAACAATACAAATACCGAGTTTTCAATTTACCCATACAGATCGTTTATGGGTTGGATGCCGGTTCGCGTCTTGCGACCGCCCGCAAAAGGTCGCGGAACAGCCTGAACGTTCGCTCATCCACCTCCCTGCCCTTCAGCAGATGGATGGAGCGATAAATGACGGGCTCGGTGATATGGGCGGCCTGAAGCTGACCGGCTTCCTGCTCCTGCTGCACCGAATTCCATGACAGGATCGTCGCACCGATGCCAGCGCTGACGGCGCGTTTGATCGTATCCTGTCCGTCAATCTCCATGGTCACGTTCAGTGTTATTCCGGCACGGGCAGCGGCCTCGTCGATCGATATGCGCAGCGGATTGTCCTTCGGCGGCAGGATCAGGTTGAGCCCTGCCGCAGCCTCAAGCGGCATCGACCGGCCGATAGGCCTTGAAGAAACGGCAAACAGGCTCTCCTTGACGATAAGATCGTCGGCCTTGTCCTCCGCACCGACCAGCGCAACGGCCATATCCACCTTGCCGAGACGAATGAGCCGCAGGGATTCGTCATTGCGTGCCTCTATCAGCCGCAGCGACACTTTGGGCATCGAAGCGGCAACCTCGCTGATGATGCTCGGCGCAAAGGCCGTGGCCCAGGAGGGAATGAGGCTCAGCCGGATCACCCGCTCATCCAGATAGGCCATGGCCCGGATTTCCGCCTCCGCCTGCCGCACCTTCTCGGTAATCTCCCGCGCATGGGAAAGCAGGACTTCACCCTTTTCCGTCGCCTTCACGCCGCGCGCCAGCCGATGCAGCACGGGAAAACCCACCAGCCGCTCCAGTTCCGTGATGTGGTGGCTGAGCGCCGGCTGGGCTATCCCCAATTGCCGCGCCGCCGCCGACATGGAGCCGCAATCGGCAATCGCGACCAGATATCGCAGCCTGCGCAAATCCAACATGCCCGATTAAACCTCCCGCCGGTTCGAGATGCGATCATGACACCAAATCACCGCGGGGACCTAGGGGAAAAGCGCCGTCCGGCGGTCCTGCCGGTCTTCAAGGGAGTGATGGGGTAAGACAAGATTCTTATGACAGCCGGCTAAGGCTTTTCCCAATGTCTTCCCCATGGCACGGTCCTGGCTGCTATGGGGAGCGGGATGAATCCTAAGACCGGAATTTTGCTCAAGCTGACGGCCATGCTGGCATTCACAGTCATGTCCGCCTGCGTGAAGGGCCTGGACGGGGCGATACCCGTCGGCGAAGTCGTCTTCTGCCGGGGATTTTTTGCCCTCATTCCCCTCTGTCTCTGGTTCATCGCCTCCTCGGAGCGGATAACCGTTCCGGCCGCGAAGAACATCGGCAGCCTGCTCGCGGGCAGCTCGGCCGGTCTTGGCGGCATGTTCTTCGGCTTTCTCGCCCTCGCCTATCTGCCGCTGGTGAATGTGACGGTGCTGAGCTACACGACACCGCTTTTCACCATCATGCTGGCGGCGCTGCTGCTTGGCGAAAAAGTGCGGAGATATCGCTGGTCCGCCGTGCTGACCGGTTTCATCGGCGTCTTCATCACGCTCTCGCCGAAACTGATCTTCGATGCCGCCTCAGGCCCCGCTCAAATCGACAGCGTCGCGATGATCGGAACCGCACTGGCGCTGACCGGTGCGCTTTGCGCGGCCTTTTCCTCCATCGCCGTCCGCCATCTGAACAGCATCGAAAAGCCGTCGCGCATCGTTCTCATCTATACGCTGACGGGTGTGGTGGCCGGCCTCGCCACGCTCGGATTCGGATGGAAGATGCCGGATTTTCACCAGTTCCTGCTGCTCGCCGGCGGGGGCCTTGCCGGCGGCATCGGCCAGATCGCCATGACGCTCAGCCTGCGCCACGCCCAGGCCTCGCTGCTCGCGCCGTTCGATTACACCACCATGATATGGGCAATCGCCCTCGGTTATCTCTTCATGGCCGAAGTGCCGACGGGTGCGACCATTATTGGCGCCTTGACAGTCATCGCCGCCGGACTTTTTGCGATGTGGCGCGAAAACCGGCTGGCGAAACAGGCCATCAGGGAGCCGACAGCGTCAGCTGTTCCGTAACACGCTTTTTGTGCAGCCGCCTTTCCCGCCACAGCGTGAACAAACCGGCGGCAACCACGATAGAAGCCCCCAGAATGGTCGTCAGGGCCGGGACCTGATCCATGAAGGTGTAACCGATCAACAGCGCCCAGATCATCGTGGTATAATCGAACGGCGCCAGCAGCGAGGCCTCGGCATAACGCAGGCTGAGCGTCACCAGTATCTGCGCGGTTCCGCCAATGAGACCGGTGCCGATCAGCAGGGTCCATTGCCACGCGGTCGGCATTTTCCAACCCATACCGATGCTGGCAAAGCCGATGACGGTGGTGAGCAGGGTGAAATAGAAGATGATCGCGCCGGTATTTTCCGTCTGCGTCAAATGCCGGATCTGGATCATCGATATGGCGGAGAAAAAAGCCGCCGCCAGACCGAACAGGCCGCCGAGCATGGCGACGCCGGAACCGGAAGCGACATCCGAAACATCGAAGGAAAAATGCGGCGACAGGATCAGCACGATGCCGCACAGCCCGACGACCACCGCCGTCCAGCGGTAAATTCTGACGACTTCCTTCAAAAGTAGCACCGCCAGAATGACGGTGAAGAGCGGTGTCGCGTAACTGATGGCCGTCGCGTCGGCCAGCGGAATATAGGCGAGCGCCAGATAGCTGAAGACCATGCCGCCGGTGCCGGAAAAACTCCGCACCAGATGACCGCCAATATGGCTGGTGGCCACCTGCCTTCGGAAACCGCCCTGCACCGCCATCCACAGACAGAGCGGCAGCATGGCCACCGCCGATCTGAAAAAGACCACCTGCCCGATGGGTATTTCGCCCCTGAGGCTGCTGATGCAGGCGCCCATCAGCACCAGAGCGAGCGCTGCGGAGATTTTGAGGAGAATGCCTTTGCGGGAATCCATGGTTCGTTCCTTCGGAGTCTTCGAACCGTTTCACCACGCGGCGGCGGGATATCAAACCGCAAAGCAATGTCCATAGGAACTTCGTCTGACCCCATCAATCCCGCCCCCATGGTAGCTATTGCTGATGGACAGGGTGCGGATTCCGCTCCGCTCACCTGCCGCCGTGGGGACAAAAAAGACGTTGGAAACCAATATGGATCTGGAAAAGATCAAGAAACTGATCGAGTTTGTCGGCTCTTCGCGAGTGTCCGAATTGACCGTGAGCCAGGAGGGAACCACGGTCCGGATCATCCGCGAAAACAATGCCGTTTCACTGCAGGCGCTATCATCGCAGCCCCGGCCCGTTGCGGTAGCCGAAACGGCATCCGAGACACCCCGCGCCGAAGAGCAGGCGCCTGCATCCGCCGCAGCCGCACCGGCATCCGGCATCGTCGCGGCACCCTCATTCGGTCTTTTCCATCGCGCCCCGAGCCCGGGTGCGGCGCCTTTCGCCGAAGCCGGAGACGAGGTGAAGGAAGGGCAGGAACTCTTCATCATCGAGGCGATGAAAGTGTTCAACACCGTGAGGGCTGAACGAAGCGGCAGGATCGCCAGATTTATCGCCAATGACGGCGAAGACGTCGAACTTGGACAGCCGGTGCTGGAGTTCGAATGATGGATGCGACACTCCCAGAGGTGGCTGAGCCAAGAACATTCGATAGCGTCCTGATCGCCAATCGCGGCGAGATCGCCTTGCGGGTTCAGCGCGCCTGCCATGAACTCGGCCTGAAGACCGTCATGATCTATTCGGAAGCCGATAAGGATGCCGACTATCTGAAGGCGGCCGATACCGCCATCTGCATCGGCCCGGCCTCTCCCGGCCAGAGCTACCTCAACGCGCCGGCCATACTGCTTGCGATGGAGCTGACCGGCGCTGGCGCGGTTCACCCCGGTTATGGATTTCTGTCTGAAAGAGCATCTTTTTCAGAAGCCGTGGAGGCGGCGGGGGCGGTCTTCATCGGCCCGCGCGCCGACGCCATCCGCACCATGGGTGACAAGATCGCGGCGAAGCGGGCGATGATGGAGGCTGGTGTGCCCTGCGTTCCCGGCCCTGATTCTGCCCTGCCGGATGACATGGCCGAAGTCTCGAAAATCGCCGCCGAAATCGGTTATCCCGTCATCGTCAAAGCGGCCGGCGGCGGCGGCGGGCGCGGCATGCGTGTCGTGCACGAGGCGTCCGCCCTTCAGGATGCCGTTCTCGTCACGCGCGAGGAGGCGAGCCGGGCCTTCGGAACGCCGGAACTCTATATCGAGAAATTCCTCGAAC
The DNA here is from genome assembly GCF_053522445.1 of Agrobacterium sp. 22-221-1. Taxonomy (NCBI): domain Bacteria; kingdom Pseudomonadati; phylum Pseudomonadota; class Alphaproteobacteria; order Hyphomicrobiales; family Rhizobiaceae; genus Agrobacterium; species Agrobacterium sp. 22-221-1. The sequence continues at coordinate 34,402 of NZ_JBNWCL010000003.1, read as the reverse complement.
ATCCGCGCCATGTCGAAATTCAGGTTCTCTGCGATGGTCAGGGTGGCGGCGTCTGGGTGGGCCTACGCGATTGTTCCATGCAGCGCCGCCACCAGAAGGTCGTCGAAGAAGGCCCGGCCATCGGCATCCCGCCCGATGTCGCGGCTTTCGTCGGCAATCGCTGCGTCGAAGCATGCCGCCGGATCGGTTATCGCGGCGTCGGCACCTTCGAGTTTCTTTACGAGAACGGCGAATTTTATTTCATCGAGATGAATACCCGCCTGCAGGTCGAACATCCGGTCACGGAAATGACCTCGGGCGTGGATCTGGTGCGCCAGCAGCTTCTCGTCGCTCTCGGCCATCCGCTCGAGATTTCGCAGGAGGATATCAACTGCGAGGGCCATTCGATCGAATGCCGCATCAATGCCGAAGACCCCTATAGCTTCATTCCCTGCCCCGGCCTGATTACGGCGCTTCACCTGCCGGGCGGCCCCGGCGTCCGGGTCGATACACACGTGACGGCAGGTTACAGGGTTTCCGCCCATTACGATTCCCTGATCGCCAAGCTCATCGTCCATGCGCCGACCCGCGAACAGGCGATCCTGCGCATGCGGCGCGCACTTGGCGAAATGCGCATCGAAGGCGTTTCCACCAACCTGCCGCTGCATCGGGAAATATTGCAGGACCCGGCCTTTTCCGAAGGCGGCACGGATATTCATTACCTCGAGCATTGGCTTGCAGCGCGGAGTGCAAAGTGAAGCGACAGCCTGTTTCCATATCCCGCTACAGCGAGCCCGGCACGATTGCCGATCTTGCCGCTCACCTCGAGCACAACAACGTCTCCGCCATTGAAATAGAGACGCCGGATGGATCATTGAAGATCGTCGCCATGGCAGGCGGTCAGGCCCCTGCCGCACAGCGGCCCATCGAAGCGGCCAAAGTGCCGGTAAAGGCGGGGGATATTCTTGCCCGTGCACCGATGGCCGGCATCTTCACACCCGCGCATCCGCAGCGCCCCGACCGGGCGGTTCAGGCCGGACAATCCGCAGCGAAAGGCGAGATCGTCGCATTCGTCGCGGCAGGTCTCGTGATCGTTCCGGTCATCGCCGAAAAAGCCAGCACCGTCAGCGAAATCGTGACGGAAGCCGGCGCGCTTGTCGGCTATGGCTCCACCCTTCTCAAGACCGAAACATGATGGTGACGTCGATGAGCAACCTCCCGCTGAAAACGCCCCACCTCACCCCCGCCCATCTGGGCCTGCCGAAAATTTCGATGATCGGCAACAAGACGTTTCTGATCGAAGCGCCCGGCGAGTTGGACCTGCCCGCCCAGAGGCGCATCTGGGCGCTGACGCGCGCATTGAAGGACCGCCCCGAGGTGCTGGAACTCATACCCGGCATGACCAACCTGCTGATCGTGCTGCGCAGCACGCCTGAAGATGCCGGACGTTTGCAGGACGAGCTTCTCGACATCTGGCAAAGGACTGCGGAACTCGATCTTCTGGGCAAGACCATCGAAGTGCCGACGACCTATGGCGGCGAACACGCCATCGACCTTGCGGCGATCTGCGATTATTCCGGCCTGCCGGACAGGGAAGTCGTGCGCCTGCACTTCGAGCGAACCTATACGGTTTTTGCCGTCGGCAGTGCGCCGGGCTTCGGTTATCTCGGCGGTCTCGATCCGCGCATTTTCATGCCGCGCAAGAAAGTCCCGTCGCTCCGCATGTTGAAGGGCATGGTGACGATTGGCGGCATGCAGTCCGGCATCTCGGTTCTGACCGGACCGAATGGCTGGAATTCGCTGGGCTTCACCGAAATCACCATGTTCGACGCCACCGCCGAACAGCCGGCGGTGCTGGCGCCCGGTGACCGCGTTCGCTTCCTTCCCGAAAGGATCGAACTATGATCCATATTCTTGCCTGCGGTCCGCTGAACACCGTTCAGGATCTCGGCCGCGCGGGTTACCGCAATATCGGCATCACCGCCACGGGCGCGATGGACCCCATCGCGCTCAGGGTCGGCAATATTCTTGTCGGCAATGGCGAAGAGGCCGCCGCGATTGAAATCCAGACCTTTCCGTTCCGCATCGAATTCGAAGAGGCACTGACCTTCTCCGTAACCGGTGCGGATTGCGCTGCCCGGCTCAATGGTGCCGATCTGCCGCCCTACTGGTGCGTTAGAGCCGAGAAGGGGCAAACCCTTGAGCTTTCGACGCCCATGAAAAATGCGCGCGCCTATCTCTGCCTTCAGGGCGGCATAGACGTTCCGGTGGTGATGGGATCACGAAGCACCTCGCTTCGCGGCTCCTTCGGCGGCCATGAGGGACGCCATCTCACCACCGGCGACAGGCTGTCCGTTCTGCCATCCGAACCACCGGCGCTGCCGGCAAGCGGCCTCGGCGTCATGCCGCTTGCCGAGGCGATGCCGGACATGTTTCCGGTATCCGACAATGGCGAATTGCTGCTGAGAGCCATTCCCGCCGCCGAACACGATCTTTTCGGCGAAGGTGCGGAACGTTTCTGGTCCGAAGCCTGGAAAATCACCTCGCAGAGCGACCGCACCGGCTACCGGCTTGCCGGCACGCCACTTATGCTTTCGGCTCCCGTCGAGTTGCGCTCCTATGGCGTCATTCCAGGTGTGGTTCAGGTGCCGCCGGGCGGCGAGCCGATCATCCAGATGAGCGACGCCAACACGGCCGGCGGTTATCCGAAGATGGCGGGTATCATCGACAGCGATCTTTGGCGGCTCGGACAGGCGCGCATCGGCAGCCGCATCCGCTTCGTGCAGGCAACGGTGCGCGAGGCGCTGGAAGTCGAGCAGGCAATCGATGCCTATTTCGCCGATATCCGCAAAACCCTGCCGCTGGTCACCGCCGCACTCGGCACGCTCGCAAGACGATAATCCTGAAGAACACGGAGAGGGAACCATGAAGATCGATGTTAATTCCGATATGGGCGAAGGTTTCGGCGTCTATAAGGTCTGCGACGACGAGAAGCTTATGGAAGTCGTCTCTTCGGCGAATATCGCCTGCGGCTTCCATGCCGGCGATCCGGAAATGATGGCGCGCATGGTGCGTCTCGCCAAACAGAACGGCGTCGGCGTCGGCGCGCATCCGGGCCTTGCCGACCGCCTCGGCTTCGGCCGCCGCGAAATTCCCGTCGATGCGGAAGAAATGGAACAGCAGGTTCTCTACCAGCTGGGCGCGCTTTCGGCGATTGCCAGGGCGCAGGATGTCGCGCTCTCCCATATCAGCTTCCATGCCGCCATGGGCAACATGATCAACCGCGATGCGGCGCTTGCCGAACGGATCATGAAAAAAATCAGGGCGGTCGATCCCAATCTCATCGTCTTTTCGATGCCGGACATGCTGATCGAAAAGGCGGCGCTGGATTGCGGGCTGAAAGTGCTCAACCTCTTTCTCGCCGACCGGGCCTATGATGTGAAGGGCCAGCTCGTGCCACGCAAGCTGCCGAATTCCGTCATCAAGGAAGAGGCGAAAGTGCGCGCGCGGGTGCGCCAGTTTCTGGAAAAAGGCACGGTCACGACCATCGAGGGCGAGACCATCCCCGTTCGCGCCAGATCGATCCTCGTTCATAGCGATACACCTGGCTCGCTGGAGCTTGCGCGCACGGTGCGCAGCGAAGTGGAAGCCTGTGGCGGCAGCGTCGTGCCGGCTCGCGAAGTGGTCGCCTGAAGTAGCATACGCCTCATATCCTGAAGCACAAAAGCACGGCACCGCATTCCGTGTCAGGAGCGCGGTGCCGTAATTTTGTCGGCTATGGAATACAGCGCGGATTTCGACCCGTCGCCAGCCGGGCCGCCTCAGCGACCCGGCCGCGAAATCATCAATTCAGCTGGATCACGTGATTGCTGTCGCTCGTCCAGCTCAATCTCACCCGGTCGCCAGCGGCGCTGACGGCATTGGTGAAACCTTCCGTCTGGGTCTGCCGGTAGGCGATCATCGGCTCGCCATTGTCCAGCCGCAGGTAATAATGCAGCATGAAACCGCGATAGACGACCTGCTCCACCCGCGCCGTGGTGGAATTGCCAGTGTTTTCACCTGCGTCCACCGCAAGCGGTGAGACCGAGATCGCTTCGGGGCGAACGGTGACGACGACCTTGTCGCCCTGAACCGCCCCCATATCCTCGACATCGAGCCGCACGCCCGAACCGGTGACCAGCCTTGCGGAACGACCATTGCGCTCCGCCACGCTCGCCTCGAAGAAGTTCGAGGCGCCGATGAAACCCGCGACGAAGCGGGTCAGCGGCTTCTGGTAGATTTCGCCGGCCGGGGCGATCTGCTCGAGATTGCCATCCCGCATCACAGCAATCTGGTCCGCCATGGTCAGTGCCTCGTCCTGATCGTGGGTCACCATGATGGTGGTGAGGCCAAGCCGCTGCTGCAGGCTGCGGATCTCGACCTGCATGCTTTCCCTCAGGCCCTTGTCGAGCGCACCGAGCGGCTCGTCCAGGAGCAGCATCGAAGGTTCGATCACCAGCGCGCGCGCCAGCGCCACACGCTGCTGCTGGCCGCCGGAAAGCTGCACCGGCAGCCGGTCGCCGAAGGCGTGTAGCTGAACGAGATCGAGCGCCTGCTTCACGCGCCCTTCCCGGTCAACCTTCGAGATGCCCCGCATCTCCAGACCGAATGCGACATTTTCGGCAACGGTCATGTGGGGAAACAGGGCGTAGTTCTGGAAAAGCATGCCAACATTGCGGCGGTGAACCGGGGTGCGCGTGGTCGGCTTGCCGCCGACCACGATTTCACCCGAGGTGGGATCGACAAGCCCTGCAATCATGCGCAGGCAGGTCGTTTTCCCGCATCCGCTCGGACCGAGAAGTGCCAGGATTTCCCCTGCCTTGACGGTAAGCGAAACATCATCGACGGCAACGACCTGACCGCTGTAATGCTTGGTCAGTCTCTCCAGGCGGACTTCTACGGATTTCATCAGCGTTCCTCAGCCGTTAAAGGTCTGGTTGTATTTTTCGAGCCATTGGGCGCGGCGCGGAATGATGTATTTCCAGTCCGGCGTGAAGAGGTTGAGCGATTCCATCTTCGCTTCCGGGTAGGCGAGGAACTTCGCCGTATCTGCGCCGAACTCGATGCCCTTGACGGAGGGCGCGCTCAGCGTCGCTTCCGAAAGCATCTTCTGCACGCCCGGATCGAGAATGCGGTTGATGTAGGCAAGCGCGAGATCGCGGTGCGGTCCGCCCTTTACCAGCGCGATGGAATTGATGCCGGTGAATGCGCCTTCCTTCGGGAAGGTCATGTCCAGCGGCACGCCCTTCTTGGTGTGCGGATAAACCGCCTTGGAATATTCGATGCCGCCGAAATCCGCCTGGCCCTGCGCCACCATCATCGTCTGCGCTTCCGCGTCGTATATCGAGAGCACGTTCGGCTTCAGCTCGGCGAGTTTCGCCCAGCCGGCATCCGTATCATATTGCGCTTCTTTCAGTGGCTTGCCGGTCGCAAGGGCGGCCGCCACCATCAGCATCAGAACGCTCTGGGTGTTCTTCGGTGTGTTGAGAAGCATGCGGCGGGCATATTTCTTGTCGAACATCTGTTCGTAGCTTTCGAACGGCTTGCCCGTCGTCGGATTATAGAACAGGCCGGCAATCGAAATTGCAAAACCGACGCCGAAATTGTCTTCGAAAAGATAGCGCGAATAGACGTTCTTGAGGTTGGGGATTTCGTCCGCCGGCAATTGCTCGATCAGGCCTTCCTCCTTGGCCTGCGGCACGCCGACATCGTCCATCGACATCACGCTATATTGCGGATTTTCGCGGGTGGCGCGTAGCGTGGCGATATTGGCGAGCGTCGCGCCTTCGGTCGTCAGCACCCGGCACTTATATTCCTTCTCGAAAGCCGGGATCACTTCCTTCTTGATCAGCCCGCCCTGCGCCGAATTATAGACGCCGACATACATGGTGCGGTCCTGTGCGGAAGCCGCGGTGTAGAAATAGGGTGTGGCGAGCGCGCCTGCGGTGACTGTCAGGAAACTGCGCCGTTTCATGATGATGGTCTTGTCTGTCATTTCCGGTACCCCTCTTGTTGTTGATTTACATAGCCATTGCCCGGCGCAGACCCACCAGCCTGTCGAGGACGAGCACGACGGTCACCGCCAGAAGAATGATGATGGTGGACATGGTCGCGACCGAAGGATCGAAGACCGTGCCGATCTGGCGATAGAGAACGATGGGCACGGGCAGGTTCGCGGAATCCGCCAGCCACATCGAAACGGGATAATTGTCGAAAGAAACCATGAAGCAGAAGATCGAGCCGGAGGCGACGCCGGGCGCGATCTGCGGAAAGATCACCCGCGTGAAGGTTTTCCAGCGGGTGGCGCCAAGCGTGCGCGCCGCCTCCTCAAGGCTGACATTGACGAGCTGAAGGCTGGTCAGCACCGTGCGGATCACATAGGGCGACGTCACGACGGTGTGGGCGATGAGAAGCTTCAGCTTGGTATCCATCCAGCCATAACCGGAGAAAAGCTGCAGCAATGCCAGGCCGGTCACCAGCACGGGAAAGATCAGCGGCGAAAGCAACAGCCCCTTCATCAACGAGCGGCCGATGAATTTTCCACGGGAGAGTGCGAAGGCTGCCGGAACGCCGAGCGCCAGTGAAAGAATGGTGGTCGCCACCGCCAGTGCTGCACTGAAAGTGAGGCCGGCGGTAAATTCCTCGTTCTGCATTACCGCCGCATACCAGCGGAAGGTGAAACCCTGCGGTGGGAAGGTGACGAAATAACTGTCGGAAAACGAGATGGCGACGACGAGAACGATGGGGGCCAGGATGAAGACCATCATGGCGGCGGTGATCGCGTAAAGGACGATGGCGGGAGTGCCGGTCAGCTTGTTGTTCATGACGCGCTTGCCTTGATACGACGCCCGCCGAGCAGCCTCATCGAGACGGCGTTGATCAGAATGACGATAAAAACGAGGATGGTGGCGATGGTGGCGCCGAACGGCCAGTCATAGACCGCGAGAACCTGCTGTTCGACCATGTTGCCGAGCATCTGCGAGCCGGGACCGCCGATCAAAGCGGGAATGACGTAGGATGCCGAGGCCAGAGAGAAAACCAGCGTGAAACCCGCGACGAGACCAGGGAGGCTGAGCGGGAAGGTGATCCGCAGGAACACTTTCCATGTCGGCGCGCCCAAAGTTCTGGCGGCCTGTTGCAGATTCGGATCGATCTTTCCGAGAGCCGAGGACAGCGGCAGCACCATCATCGGGAAGAAAATGTGCAGCGAGCCGATAATGACGGCGGCATCCGAAAACAGCAGCGTCATCGGACTGTCTATGATGCCCAGATTCATCAGCACGTAATTCAGAAGGCCGGTCGGACCGTTGCCAAGAATGAGCTGCCACCCATAGGCGCGCACCACGACGCTGACGGCAAGCGGCGCAATCACGATCAGTGTAATGATACGGGTCGTGACGATATTGCCGCGCACGAGAACGGTCGCGACCGGATAGGCCAGTATCGCCGCAAGAACCGAGGTGATCAGGCTTATACGGATCGTTGCCCAGAGCACCTTCTGGTAAAGATCGACCTCGAAGAACCTGACATAATGGGCAAGCGTGAAGGGGGAGCCGATCAGCCCCTGCGAATTCTGGGTCATGACGCTGAAGCTCATCAGCTGAACCGCCGGCCAGAAGAAAAAGATCAGCAAAAAGATCAGCAGCGGCAGGATGAGGATGCCGGGCGAAAACAGCCGACGCTCGAGGGCTTTCCAGCCGGAAACTCCACGGCGTGGCGGGGCATGTGGTTCCATGATCGCAATATCCGACATCTATACTCCCGTCGCGTTGAATACGGCACGAGGCATCGCTTTGAGCCGAACGAGATCGTCCAACCCTATGACTAGAATTTGCTGGGTGTGCTCCCTGTCGAGGCATCCGGTCTTGTGCCGGCACCTGTCGCATATTTCTGCATTTTCGCGCCGGTTACCTCTCTGGGTAACATTGCCCGACGCGTCGTTCCCTTGTTGTTGAGCCAAGCTTAGGGGCTAAGCCGACGGGCTGCATAATATTTTATTCCTCTGAGGTCATCGCATACGCATATGGACTGCCCACCCCATTTTGGCGGCGATGCATCAAAATCCCGTATGACCTCACATCGAAGTCGTATTGGGGAAACGGCGGAAAATTCCCGTAACCTCTTTGTCATGCACTGGCGTCGCGACGATGCCTGCCTTCACCGTTACAATCGGAAATAATCCATGCCCACCATCGCCCAACGCCTTAACAACGTCACCGTGTCAGCTTCGCTCGCCATGACCCAGAAAGCCCGCGATCTCGCCGCTCAGGGCATCAAGGTCATCAGCCTGTCTTCCGGCGAACCGGATTTCCCGACGCCTGCCCACGCGGTCGAGGCGGCGCATGCGGCGGCCCTTGCCGGCGACACGAAATATCCGCCAGCCGACGGAACCCCGGCGCTACGGGCCGCAATCCAGCGGAAGTTCAAGCGCGACAATAATCTCGATTACGATCCGAGCCAGATTCTGGTGGCGGGCGGCGGCAAGCAGATCATCTTCAACGCCATCATGGCCACCTGCGACCCGGGCGATGAAGTCGTCATTCCCGCGCCGTCGTGGATCAGCTATGCCGATATCGTGAAGTTCGCGGGCGCCGTGCCGGTGCCGGTGGTTTGCCCGGAGAATAACGGTTTCCGTCTCCGCGCCGAAGATCTCGAAGCCGCCATCACTCCGAAAACCAAGTGGCTGCTTTTCAACTTCCCCAACAACCCCACGGGCGCCGCCTGCTCGCGCGCGGAAATGAAGGAAATCGCCGAGGTCATGCTGCGGCATCCGCATGTCTGGATCATGACCGACGACATGTATGAGCACTTGATCTATGACGACTTCGAATTCTGCACCATCGCCGAAGTCGAGCCGCGCCTCTACGATCGGGTCCTGACCGTCAACGGCGCATCGAAGGCCTATGCCATGACCGGCTGGCGTCTCGGCTTCTGCGGCGGCCCGAAAGATCTCATCAAGGCCATCAGCAACGTCAATACCCAGAACAGCGGCGGTGTCGCGACCATCGTGCAGGCTGCCGCCGTCGCGGTTCTCGACGGCCCGCAGGATCTGCTGAAGGAGCGCGCCGATATCTACAAGACGCGCCGCGACTTCGTGCTCGGCAAGCTTTCGGAAATCGAGGGGCTCCGTTGCCACAAGCCGGAAGGTGCCTTCTATATCTTCCCGAACATTGCCGCGCTGATCGGCAAGACGACGAAGGGCGGCACGAAAATCGAAAACGATACCGATTTCGTTATGGCGCTTCTCGCCGAACATCATGTTGCGACAGTGCAGGGCGCGGCCTATGGCCTGAGCCCCTTCTTCCGGCTTTCTTATGCCACCAGCATGGAAAACCTTGCCGAAGGCTGCGCCCGCATCGCCGAATTCTGCAATGGAATGAAATAGGGAGAACAGCATGTTGGGAGGAAGTGGCCGTGTCATCATGGTTTCCGGCGCATCGCGGGGCCTTGGCCTTGCGATCGCCAAAAGGCTTCACGACGCCGGTTTCACCGTCGCGGCGGGAGCACGAAATCCGGCCGCCGTGGCGGTGAAGGACCGGCTTTCGGCCGATCGCTACGATGCGGAAGAGGCTGGCTCGGCGGAGGCCTGGGTTGAAGCCGTTGTCGCCAGATATGGCCGGATCGACGGGCTGGTGAATTGCGCCGGCATCAACCCCAAAGTCCGGGTCATGGATGCGGGTGAAGAAAGCCTCGACCAGATGTGGCGCATCAACGTCAAGGGTCCGTTGAGGGTAACGCGCGCCGCCATTCCCCATCTCGTAAAAACCGGACAGGGCAGGGTCATCAATGTCGCTTCGCTTGCGGGACGCCGCGTGGGGTCGAATGTGGGTTATGCGATGACGAAATTCGCCGTCGTCGCCCTCACCCATGGTATCCGGCAGGAATTATGGGACAGCGGCGTGCGCGCCACCGCCCTCTGCCCCGGCTATATCGCAACCGATATGACCGTTGGCGAAACGGAAGTCAGCCGCGAGGACATGACCCAGCCGGAAGATCTCGCCGAAATGGTGGAAACCCTGCTTCGCCTGCCAAACAACCTTTCGGTGGCCGAATTGCTGGTGAACTGCCGCAAGGAATCAATGCTTTGATCTTTTCCACGCGCGGCACCGACAAACGATACTGCGCGTGGCCTTAAAACCGGTCTGACCCTCTTATTTCAGGGTCTCCGCCAGTTGCAGCAATATTTCCTTCACTGCAAGCGCGGGCTCGGAGAGCGGCGTATTGTCCGATACGCAGAAGGACAGCGTTTCCTCAATCATCGGGCTGGCGATCTGCCTGACGACGATGTCCTCATTGGATTCCGCCACGATACGGTCAGCGATGGCCTTGGGCGTTATGGTCGCGCCAAGCCCTGCATCCACGCCGCGCGCGATGGTCCTTACCGATTCCAGCTCCGCCATCACGATCAGATCCTTGCGGCTGCGGGTGAAGGCAAGATTGATGGCGCGGCGCACGAAATTATAGGTCGGCGGCAGAAGGAAGGGCAAAAACGCCAGATCGGCGACCGTAATCGGCGCATCGCCCGGTTCCACGCCGAAGCTGCGATGTACGACCAGAACGAATTCCTCACGCAACAGCGGCGTGAACTTGACACCCCGGATCGGCCCGACGCCGTGGATCAAACCCATTTCCAGACGGCCGTTCATGATCATCTGGCTATAGGGCTGGCTGACGCTTTCCGTGATGTGCAGCAGAATGCCGGGATGAAGCCGCTTGGTTTCCTCCATCAGACGCAGCGAAAGCGTGGCGGCGCTGCTGAAGGGCGCAAGGCCCACGGATACCTTGCCGGAAAGCACAGCGCCCGCTTCCAGCGCCTCCGCCTGCGCCTGCTCCATCTGCCGCAAAATGACCTGCGCATGTCTGTAGACGACCTTGCCGGCATCGGTCATGACCACGCCCTGCTGGCTTCGGGTCAAAAGTTTCTGGCGGAAATGCTCCTCGATACTCGCCAGCTGCTGGCTGAGCGCCGGCTGGGCAATATGCAGCACATCGGCCGCTCTGGTTATGCTACCCATGTCGACAATCGTGATAAACGATTTCAGGCGCCTGATATCCATCTGCTGTTGATCATCCCATTACTTGCTTGCAGGAAATAAGATGCTCAATTTGCAGACAAAGTCCATCTTCCATTTCCCCGCCGTGCCCATCGGCGCTGATGGACACGGCCGCTCAGGGCGTCCAGTCAGGCCGCCTTCAGAGACCCACGATGGACACCTGTTCCCTGACCGAGTTCGAACTGGCCGAGCAGCCGGTTCAGTGCATCGACCTCCGCTGCCAGCGTGTGGCTTGCGGCGGTCATCTCCTCGACCATCGCGGCATTTTTCTGTGTGTCCTGATCCATCTGGTTAACAGCGACGTTGATCTGCTGGAGGCCGGATGACTGTTCTTGCGCGGATTCCACGATCGCGGCGACGTGCTGGTTGATCTCCTGCACTTCGGCAACGATGACATCGAGCGCCTTGCCGGTATCGCCGACAAGATGCACGCCCTCTTCGACCTGCTGGTTCGACTTGGTGATCAGCGACTTGATTTCTTTCGCCGCGGCGGCGGAGCGTTGGGCAAGCTCGCGCACTTCCTGCGCCACCACGGCAAAACCCTTGCCCGCCTCACCGGCACGCGCCGCTTCCACCCCGGCATTCAGCGCCAGCAAATTCGTCTGGAAGGCAATCTCATCGATCACGCCGATGATGCTGGAAATTTCGTTCGACGATTTTTCGATCCGCTCCATCGCCATCACGGCCTGACGCACGACTTCACCCGACCGTTCCGCGCCGATGCGCGTGCGGGAAACCAGCCGGCCCGCCTCATGCGCACGGTTCGCGGCGTCTTTTACCGTTGTCGTAATCTCTTCAAGGGCGGCAGCGGTTTCTTCAACGGCCGCCGCCTGCTGCTCCGTTCGCCGCGCCAGATCATCGGACGCCGCCTTGATTTCATTGGCGCCGGCGTCGATGCCGGAGGCGTTTTCCGATACCCGCAGAAGCGCGTCCTGCAATTTCCCGGCCGAACCGTTGAAATCGCCACGCACCGCGTCGAGCTGCTCGACAAAGGGATTGTCGATACGGCAGGCTAGGTCGCCGTCAGCGAGCTTCGCCAGCGCATAGGCCAGGCTGTCGACGGCAAAGCGGATGCTGCCCGCCTCATCGGCGGCCCTGCGTTCCCGGGCCGCACGCTCTTCTTCGCCAAGCGTGCGGTTGGTCTCGGCCTCCTGTTCCAGCGAGGCCTTCTGCCGATTGTTTTCGCGCAGAACATCGAGAGAGCGGGCAAGATCGCCGATTTCGTCCCTTGTCTCGATATCCTTCAATGTCAGATGAAGATTTCCCTGTGCAATCTGGGCGGTCTCATCGATGATGTTTGCGATGCGCCCGATGAACCGCCGCGCGATGAACCATCCCGCCAGTGCCAGCAGCACGGTGGCCGTCACGATGGTCAAAGCGGCGTCACGCATCATGGCATGCAGCTGTGCAAACACCGTTTCTTCCGGCACCGAGATGATTGCGTACCATTTCATGTCCTGGGTAAGCATGACGGGCAAGGCGATGGCGAAGGACGCCGTTCCATCCTGTGCGGTGATCTCGCGCTCCGCACCGGGATTTGCAATCAGCTGATCCCAGCCAGCGGTCTGCGCGCCGCCGTCCGCGAGGCTTTTTCCCATGATCGCCGCATCCGGATGACTGATGATCTTGCCGCTGCCGCTGACGAGACTGACGAAACCCGTTCCCATGGGCCGCACCGCCGAAAGCGCCTTGCTTGTTTCATCGAGCGACAGGTCGAGGCCGGCGACCCCCTGAGGTTTGCCATCGACCATAACCGGCTTGGCAATCGAGGTAATCAGGACTTCCTTGCCGTCGATTGCATAGGAATAGGGCTCGACGACGACCGTTTTCTTCAGGGTGAAGGGCAATTGATAATAATCGCCCGGACCTGCGGTGGCATAGTCCGTCAAAGCGGTATTGCCTATTTTGCCGCCGCTGCGTACCCAATAGGGTATGTACCGGCCGGTCGCGTCATGCCCTTCCCTGTTGGCGAAATCCGCATCCTTGCCGTCAAACGCGTTTGGCTCCCATCCGGTCCAGAGACCGAGCACATCGGGGTTGTTTGCCAGCATGTGGTGAATGATCTGATCGGCCTTACCCCGGTCGGCATCGCCTGACTGTTTCATCGATTCCAGAACCGAGGCGAGGCTGTTGACGATATGGATCGTGCCGCCGATATTCTTTTCGGTCGCCAGGGCTTCGCTATGGGCGATCTGCCGCATACGCTCGAGATTGTTGGCCCTGGTATCCTCAATGGACCGATAAAACAGCATGGCCGAGGCCGCGATCGTCGCAAAGACGCCGCATGCGGCAACCGCAAAAATATTCCGACCCGTTGTCGATTTAAAAAGCATGTCCCATCCCCCAAAACTATGCTGCGACGGTGGCGAGAGTTACGGGTGCGTGCGCAACTGTTGGCGACCGGGCTGGATGGTGAGCTTAAGAAGTTATGTTTAAAATTTACTTTCAATTCTATTTTTCAAGCGCCATAAACAAACATCAATACTTTATAAAGTTGCAATATTAAAGTATATACAAACTATTGCGCGATATCCTCACCCCCTGCACAGATACTTTCTCTCTGCGCAGGGGCTCTGATTGATGCGGGCGCGCGATTGCGCCCTGCAGAAACCGGAGACTATTGCGGTAACCGCAAAGCGCTCCAGAAGCCACGCAACTGTGCGGTCAATTCTGCATAGAGACCGTAGCGCCGCCCATAGTGCGAGACTTGCGCAGCATCGGGCCGGTAAGCATTCGCAACCCGTGTCATCGCCGCAACCGCCTCCTCATAATCAGGATAAAGCCCAATCGCCACGGCCGCGCCAATGGCCGCACCGAGCGCGCCCGTCTCGCGGGCTTCCGCGACACGCAGAGGAATTTCCAGAACATCCGCCATGATCTGCGGCCAATGCTGGCTGCGGGAACCGCCGCCGGACATCACGGCGCTTTCCACCGGCAGTCCCGCTTCACGCAGGACGCCGATATGGCGGCGATGTTCGAAACACACCCCTTCGAACAGGGCCCGCAACATGTGACCTTCGCCGTGCCATCCCGCGAGACCATAAAAGCCGCCGCGAAATTCCGCACCCAGTCGCGAGCCGAAAATGAACGGATGGAAGAACGGATCGTCGGCGCGGGGTGTGACCGAGCCGACCAATTCGTTGCAGCGCTCGAAGGCGTGGTCGCCATGGTCGCCGCGAACACGGTGCACGTACCATTCGAGGTTGGCGGCGGAGGTGGCGCTGGATTCGATATTGACATAGCGGTCACGGCCGAAGGTGGTGACCATGAAGACATCGGGACTGATGACCGGTTTGTCCGCGAAAACCTGATTGATGCTCCAGGTGCCGGCGATGATGGAAGCTTCCCCGGCATTGATGACCCCCGACCCCATGGCGCTGGAGACCACATCGAAGAAACCGCCGATCACGGGTGTGCCTTCGGACAGTCCCGTCATAGCCGCAGCCTCGCCCGTCACATGGCCGACGATGTCAGCCGATTCCACGCGACGGGGGAAGAACGCGAACGCGTCCTCAAGATCGTAAAGCGACAGAAGCTCACGGTCGAGCCGCGCTTCCGGCAAGGCAAGCAGCCCCGCGCCGCTGAGATCGGAAATATCATTGGCAAGGCACCCCGTCAGGCGGAAATTGACGAAATCCTTGCAGAACAGGACCGTACCGGTCCGGGCATAGAGATCGGAGGCATGTCGCTTCACCCAAGCCAGTAGGCTGGGTGTCTGCGCGGGCCATGGCCGTTGCAGGCAACGGGCCTGCAATTGCGCTCCGCTTTTCCGGTCAAGCTCGGCCGCCACATCGGCAGCACGGCTGTCGAGCGACTGAATGCCAATCAGAGGCTGCCGGTCCTTGTCCAGAAGATAAAGACCATTGCCGTGGCCGGCGCAGCCCACTGCCAGGATGCTGCGGGGATCGACGGACGATTTCACCAGAAGCTGGCGGATCGCCTCGCAGCCGTTCCGCCACAATTCCTCGAGATCGCGCTCGACATAGCCGGGCTGGGGGAATGTCGACTGTCCGTCGATGGCGTGTTGCGCAACCTGCCGGCCTTCCGTGTCGAACAGCACGGCCTTGATGACCGTGTTGCCGACATCGAGACCCAATATGTGATTTTTGTCAGCCACGATTATAGATATCCCATGCTTCCTCACCACCCGCACCCTGATGGATGATGGCCATCAACGCCGCAACGACGGCCTTGGGATTGTCGTGCTGGTAGATATTGCGCCCGTAGACCATCCCGTTCGCACCTTCGGCCACCAGAGCCGCCGATTTCGTAAGCACGTTACGCAAGTCCTCACGCCCCCCGCCCCGCACCAGCACCGGGCACCGCGCGGCTTCGATCACCTTGTGAAAATCGCGCGGATCGCTGGTCGGATCGGCCTTGATGATATCGGCTCCCATTTCCGAGGCAAGACGCACCAGCGTGACGATCTTTTCGGCATCGCCATCCACCTGATAACCACCGCGCACATCATTGGGCAGCATCACCAACGGCTCGATCATCAGCGGCATACCGAAACGATGGCAATCTGCCCGCACACGGCTGATGTTTTCCACACATTGACGAAACAGCTCCGGCTCATCCGGCAGCATGAACAGGTTCACGACGACGCAGGCGGCGTCCATTTCCAGCGCACCGATGATCGGGTCCTGATAGTTCTGGAGCTGCGACCACATGGTTCTGTGGCGCGTGGAATTGTAAGGGTTACCCATGTCGATACGCATGACGAGGGCCGGCTTGTCGCGCTCCGGCCTCTGCTGCAGCAGATCCGCCTGCCCATAGGCCATCTGTATGGCATCGGGACCGGCCTCGACCAGCCTGTTCACGGTCTGCGCCATATCCTCCAGCCCGATGAGGAAGCTCGGCTCGTTGCAAACCCCGTGATCGATGGCCACATCCAGGCAACCGCCATTGCGGAACAGCCGGTTCATGCGCGCCTTTTTCGAAATCCGCATCATCATGCATTCTCCTTGCATCTGTGTTGAAGCATTGCCGGCGTGACCCCATAAAAAGTCTCCAGCTCATGGATAAGCCGCTGCCGTTCCGCCGCCGCCTGGGTGGCCGGCCAGCCCAGCTCGCGGGCCGCAACGGCGAGGATAGCGTCGATCAGATCGGCATCGATGACGCCGGTGATGGCGAGCGTCGTGCGCCGCAGGGCGAGATCAGTCAGGTGGCGCACGTGTTCGAATCGGATCAGCCAGACCACCTCCGCGGCCGTGATCGGCGATTTTTCTGAAAGCCGCACATCATCCGCACGATCCCGGCAAAAGCCCATCAGATCGAAGGCACGGGAGCCGTAAGCCAGGGCCAGATGCTCCGCCCGGTCTCCGGCAATCGAAAACTCCTCCGCCAGCAAGGCGGGCAGGGTGCTGGCACCGGTGGGAAAATGCCTGCCGCCGCCGATCGGGCGGTCCATGGTGCCGGTCAGCCGCCGGCGTCCAAGAAAGGCCAGAACCTCGTCGGTCACCTGTTCGCCAAAAGCCCTGAAAGTGGTCCACTTGCCGCCGATCATGCAGAGCTGCGGCGGATCGCCCGCAACGCGGTGGATGAAATGGCTGCGGGAAATTCTTCCGGTAAAGGCGGCATCGCTGCGCGGCAGCGGACGTATGCCGCTGAAACTGAAAACGATGTCGGAATGGGCGATGGCAATCTGCGGAAAGACCTGCCGGATCGCATCCAGAATATAATCCCGTTCCTCGGGCTCGCAGCGCACCCGCTCGGGGCGATCCACCTTGATATCGGTTGAACCCGCGAGAACCCGGCCGAGATAGGGAAAGAGGATACAGACGCGATTATCGTCATTCTCGAAGAAGATCATATGGCCGTTCAGGGCCTTCAAAAGCGCCTCGTTAGCGATAATCAGATGCGATCCCTTGGTTCCGGAGACAGTCGGTTTTGCTTTCTCCGCCATTGGCCCGGCGGTCAGCGTGCCAATCGTCTCGTCGATCCATGCGCCGGTTGCATTGACGACGATCCTTGGGCGGACGGGCAGGGCTTCATCCACGCCCTCCAGTCGAAGACGATACTCGTCGCCAATACGGACAAGCTCCGAATAGTTGAGCGCAATGCTTTGCGGCGCATCGGCACGGGTGTCGATCAGAAGCTCCAGCGCAAGCCGCTCGGGCTGGCTGATCCACGCATCGTAATAGGTGGCCGAATATCTGATCTCGGGCGTCAAATCCGGCCAACGCTGCAAAGTCCCAGACGCACCGCGAAACGCATGACGGGGCAGGATACGGTTTTTGCGGGTGACGAAATCATAGAGCATCAGACCCGCCTTGATGGCGAGAGCGCCCCGGCTTGCGGGTTTTCCGCCGGAACCGGCAAAGGTTGCCGCCGCGTTGAACAGGCCGCTGAAAGTCGAAAAAATCGGGATCGTGGTCGGCAGCGGATGAACCATATGCGGCGCGAGCCTCAGAAGCGCATCCCGCTCCCGCAAAGACTCTGCCACGAGGCCGAATTCACCGTTTTCGAGATAACGCAGGCCGCCGTGGATCATGCGCGACGGTGCGGCGCTGCAACCGGAGGAGAAATCGTTGCGCTCCACCAGCAGCACCCGCAGCCCCTGCAAGGCGAGATCGCGATAGGCGGCAATTCCGTTGATGCCGCCGCCGATAACGACGGCATCGAAATCACCATCGAGCCGGATGCGGCGCAGAGCGTCCTCGCGAAAATTGGGCATAGAAATACCGTTCGCCGGCTGATGACCAGCGTCCCAATGTTGTTGACCGTTTAAAGCGACGTGAGAGACGGGACGAAAATGATGCGCTGTTCGCCTGAAATCCCGTCTCAGCCTACATAATCAGGTATCGAGCCCCACAAGATGCTCCGCGACACCGGCGCTGATGAGCGCCAGCTCACTCTCCGTAAGGCGAAGACGCGCCGCGGCAGCGTTTTCGACCGCCTGAGCCGGATCGCGCGCGCCGCACAGCGAGAATGTTATGCCCGGTTGGGCAATCGTCCAGGCGATCACCACCTGTGCGACCGAAGCCCCGTGGGCGACCGCCACCGGTTCCAGCACGCCCATCAGCCGAGCAATCTTCTGACGGTTCGCCTGGCTGAAGCGCGGGTTGCCGTGGCGCTGGTCGTCGTCCGCAAAGACCCGTTCAGGCCCGACCTTGCCCGAGAGGAGACCGAGCGCCAGCGACGAATAGCTGAGAACCGAGACATCGTTCTTTCGGCAAAGCGGCAGCAGCGTCGTCTCGATATCGCGCTTCACCATGGAATATTCTTCCTGAATGGCATCCAGCGCGCCGGTGGCGATATAGGCTTCGAGATCGCCGGGCGAGACGTTGCTTGCCCCGATGGAGCGGATCTTCCCCTCCTCTTTCAGCCGCACCAAAGCCCCGACCGTTTCGGCAATCGGCGTCGTGGCGTCCTGCCAATGGGTCACGTAATGATCGATATAGTCGGTTCCGAGCCGTTTCAGGCTCTCTTCGACCTCGTGCCGGATGGAAGCGGCACCGAGATAACGGTAAACGGGCTTGCCATCCTGATGGAAGAAATAAGCACCCTCATTCACATGCCAGACGAGCCCGCATTTGGTGACCAGCACCACCTTCTCGCGCCTGCCGGCAATTGCCTTGCCGACGATGGTTTCCGCAAGCCCCATGCCATAGGCCGGTGCCGTATCGATGAGTGAAATACCCGCATCGATGGAGGCCTGGATGGCGGCGATGGATTGCCGCTCGTCGGTGCCGCCCCACATCCAGCCGCCGATGGCCCAGGTGCCGAGCCCCACGGCGGATGCGCCGATGCCGCTTCTGCCGATCGTCCGGGTCAATATTGCATTGTCCGTCACGCGGTTTCCCCTCCTTCATGATCCAGTAAATAGCCGGCTATCGCTTCGTCCACGACGAGCGAGGTCAGATAGCGGCCGGCAAGCGTGGCCGCCACCGGTCCGGCCTTGATGGCGCCTGCCGCCACACCGATGATATTCGGGCACCGGGCAAGCTGCCCGGGGTCCAGCGCCACCACGCGCGAGTTGAGATCGATGCGCGCCAGCTGTCCGTCTGCCATGGTGAGATGGGCGAGAAACTCGCCGGCAATGCCCGCATCCACCAGCGCCTGCCCGCCACGGGCCGCATCCGGCAGAAGATCGTAATAGCCGGAGCCCGGAGCCTCCACGGAGCCGATGCCGACCAGCGCCACCTGCGCCTGCCGGGCCAGATCGAAGACCTCGCGGATCGATGCGACATTCATCAGCAGATCGCGCTGTTCCTCATCCTCGGCAAACAGCGGCGCATGAACGAGCGATGCGCTGCCGCCGAGTTTCTCCGCCAGTTGCGTGGCGAGATGATTGACATCCGTATAGTGCTTGCCCTGCACGCCGCCGGTCAGCGGCACCACCCGCACATCGAAACGACGCTCCGCCTCCAGATTGTCGACAACGGCACTCACCGCCTTCCCGCCGGTAATCGCAATCACGTCACCGTCACGAATGGTCTCCAGCAAGTGGTTGGCGGCCACCCGACCCACCATCTGCAAGGCGGTTTCCGGATTGTCGGAGACCGTCGGCGTTACCACCGACTGCCTGAGGCCGAAACGGCGGGTGATCTCGTTTTCGAGGTCCACCAGCCTCTGATAAGGACTGGCGATGGTGATCTTCACCATGCCCGCCTTGCGGCCGGCCGCAATCATGCGGTTCACCTTGGTATGGGAAAGATTGAGCCGCTCGGCGATTTCCGACTGCTTCACACCCTCGATGAAATGCAGCACCAGGACGGAATACATCTGCCTCTGTTGATCGAAATCGTCCTTGATATCCAGCATGGTCGTCTTTCTCCAGTTACCCTCGGGCGAGCGAAGGGCGCTCAACGGCGGCGCCTGACCAGATAGTGGTCGAACAGGACCGCAGTCAGCAATATGCTGCCCCTGATGATGTCCTGCCAGTAGACAGACACATTGAGCAAGGCAAGCGAACTGGAAACCACCGAAAGAAGGATCGCCCCAAGGATCGCGCCGAGAATGGTGCCCGAGCCGCCCGAAAGGCTCGCGCCGCCGATGACCGCCGCCGCAATCACGTTAAGTTCCATGCCGACGCCGAAGCTGGGCTGGGCAGAACCGAAGCGAGCCATATAGATAACACCTGCAACACCGCACAACATCGAACAAAGCGTGGTGGTGGCAAACACCACCCGGCCGACGCGGATACCGGAATATGCCGCGGCCTTCGGATTGCTGCCGGTATAGAACACCTTGCGGAAGGCGGTCGTGCGCCGCAGCAGCAGATCGAAAGCAACAACCACCACCGCGAAGATGATCAGCACCAGCGGAATGCCGCCAAGCGCGCCCTGACCGATGAACTTGAATTCCGGCGGCAGGGAATAGAGGCCGAGCGGCCGCCCGCCCGTCGCCAGCAGGCACACACCGCGCGCAATCACCATGACGCCCAGCGACACGATGAAATGATGCAGACCGATCACCGTCGTCAGGAATCCCATGGCCATGCCGATCAAGGTCGTAAGGCAGATCGCCAGCCCCGCCGCCACCCATGGGTCGACGCCATTAAGGAAGAGCCAGCCAGCCGCCACCATCGCAAGTGCGGTGACGGAGCCGACCGAAAGGTCAATACCGCCGGAGATCAGCAGGATCGTCATGCCCACCACGACGATGCTTTCGATGGCGAAGACCATGGCCATGGCCCGCAGATTGTCCACGGTCAGGAAATACGGGGATATGAAGGACATTACCGCAAAAAGCGCGAGGATGATGACGATCAGCCCGGTTTCCCGCGCCTTGAGCGCCGGCTCCCACCAGGCGGTGCGGCGAACCGCCGTCTCAGCAAGGCTTGAAGGTGTTTCCGATGTTGCCATTTTCCCGCTCCCTCAGGCCCTTTCCGGGCTATGCACAATATTGATCGATGCGAGCTGCATGATCTTTTCCTCCGTCATGTCGTCGCCCTCGACCTCACCCGCGATGCGCCCCTCGCGCACAACCAGCACGCGGTCGCTGACGCCGATGAGTTCCGGCAGTTCCGAGGATATGACGACCACACCGACCCCCTCGCGCGCCAGTTCCCGGATCTGGCGGTGGATTTCCGCCTTCGCCCCCACATCCACCCCGCGTGTCGGCTCATCCAGAAAGATGACCTCCGGCTCCACCGACAGCATCTTCGCCAGCGCCACCTTCTGCTGGTTGCCGCCGCTCAGGGTCGATACCGCATCGCCGATGCTGTTCGCCCGCAATTTCAGCCGGCGTCCCAGCTCATCGGCGCGCTTCATTTCCTTGCGCCGTTCGATGAAGCCCATGCCGTTCGATACCCTGCCGATATCGAGCGCGGAGACATTCGAGGCGATGGACATATTGAGGAAAAGCCCGTCCCCCTTGCGATCCTCGGACAGATAGACCAGCCCCTCGCGGATGCTGTCGCGATAATCCTTGAGCCTCAGCGGCCGGCCGCGCAGCGTAACCTCGCCTCTCGGCTTCCCCTCTAGTCGACAAACGGCCCGGGCGATCTCGCTTCTTCCCGCACCGATCAGCCCGGCAAGCCCCAGGATTTCGCCGCGGCGCAGATCGAAATCGACATCGAAAACCCGCTTTCCTTCATTGAGGCCCCGAACAGAGAGAATGACGTCATCCGATTTTTCATCCTCCGAAAGCTTTGGCGGGTAGAGCTTGTCGAGAACCCGTCCCACCATGCTGTTGACGACTTCCTCGGGGGAAATATCGGCAATATTCTCCGTCCTGATATGACAGCCGTCGCGCATGACCGTGATGCGGTCGCAATGTTCGAAAATCTCCGCCATACGATGCGATATATAGATGATGGCAATGCCCCGTTCCGCCAGCCGGTGCATGATCCTGAAAAGGGTCTGGGCTTCGGTCTCGGTCAAAGCCGCCGTCGGCTCGTCGAGGATCAGGATACGGCAATCGAGTGTCAGCGCCTTGGCGATTTCGACGATCTGCTGTTGCGAAATCGACAGGTCTCCGGCCCGGCGGGCGGGATCGATATCACCGATTTCCCGCAGCACAATTGCCGCCCGCTTTTCGAGATCGCGATAGTTCATGAACCAGGAGCGGCTTTGGCCCGTCTGCGACATAAACATGTTCTCGGCGACCGAAATCTCCGGGCAGAGCGCGATCTCCTGATGCACGAAACCGATGCCGAGCCGGTTCGCCGCATTGGGCGAGGAAATCTTGACCGGTTTGCCATCCAGCACGATTTCCCCGCCATCCGGCTGCAGAATGCCGTCGATGATATGCATCAGCGTCGACTTGCCGGCGCCGTTTTCACCCGCCAGCGCATGGATTTCGCCGCGCCGCAGCTCTAGTGCCGCATTGCGCAGCGCCCGCACGGGGCCGAACGCCTTGTGAATATTCGTCATGCTGAGGATGACCTCACCCATAACGCCCTCCCGAACCTGCTTCCCCTTGTGGCCGGCGAGGCGCAAACCTCGCCGGGTCCCGAGCGACGCGTCAGCGCCCCTTCATATAGTCGTTGAGATCGAAGGAAGCGGCGTTCGCCTTGGTGATGACAGCGAAACCATTGTCCATCGAAGGAACCTGCATCGGGTTGAAGCCGGAAACCTTATAGTCGTTGAACGGATCGATCAGGTCCGAATGGGCGCCCAGAAACGTGTTCATGAAACCCATGAAGCCCTGAACGCCCTGATTGGGATTGATGGACATGTAGATATTGCCCTGCTTGATGTGCTCCAGCGTGGCCGGGGTGATATCCGCATGCAGGATCAGGACCTTCTTCTTCGCCTCAAGAACGGCAGCCGTCGCGCCTTCGGCCGAACCGGCTTCGGGAATCCACAGGGCACCCAGATTGGGATTGGCCTGCAACAATGCGCCGACGGCCTGGTAGGCAAGGTTCGAATCCTGATTGGTCGCCTGGCGGCCGACCAGCTTCATCTGCGGATAGGTGCGCCCCATATAGTCGATGAGGGCCGTGACGCGCAGATCGTGATTGCTCTGCCCCGGATTTTCCAGAACGGCATATTCACCTTTTTCGCCGAGTTTCTTGACGATTTCATCGGCCGCGAATTTCGCCTCGGCAACATTGTCCGAGGTGATATAGGCGGTGCGCTTCGACTTCGGAGAATCCGCCGCAAAAGTCGTCACCGAAACGCCGGAACCGATCGCCTTGTTGATCGGTTCGATAAAGGGATCGGCCTGCATCGGGTGCAGCAGGATGCCCTTCGGCTTCTTCACCAGTTCCTGCTCGAAAGATGCGATCTGCTTGGTGATGTCATATTCCGGGGTGCCGGTGAAAACGGCCTCGCAGCCGAGCGCCTTTGCGGCCTGCTTGAACCCCTCGAAGACCGGCACCCAATAGGGGTGGCTGGAAACCATGACGTTCATCACATAGGTCTCACCCGGCTCGCAGGCAAATTTGCCCGCAGCAGCGGTGGCCTGCGAACCGGCACCAGCGGCAATCGCCACGGCTAAAACACCCGCGGCAGCGGTCGATTTCAGAAAAGCCAACATATTCCCCTCCCAAGGACAATGACTTAGTCCGCAATAAATTTTATTCGATGTAATTTATTGCATACGAATTGGGATAGCCGGAAACCGAGCGGCCGTCAATGCTGCTTGAATTTTATTTTATGATGTGAAATTTATTTCAATTCATGCGGTAGGATGGAGAATACGGCTTCTCGTAGGGGAGCTTCGACGCAAACCGGGGCCGCAAGGCACGGAAGCGATGACCGGCGCCTAATCGGCGCCGAGCAAATAGAGGATGAATTTATAGAGGACATAGGCGCCGACAAGGGCGGGAAGAAAGTATATGAAGGGATGGATTATCGCCATATCGAACGCGCCCTTTCCAGATCGGCTAGGTCGTTGCCAACTGAATGAAGCGAATGGCATCACCGACAGTGGAAAGACTGTCTGCGGCAGCATCGGGAATTTCGATACCAAATTCCTCTTCGATCTCCATGACGATCTGAACAACCTCAAGCGAATCGGCATTCAGATCTTCGGAAAAATTAGCTGTATCGACTATTTTATCATCAGCTATTCCGAGCTGCTCGCCGATGATTTTTGTCACCCGGTTTCTTATCTCGGATACTGCGGTATCTGTCGGGGCCGAAAAACTCACCATCTCGATTCCGACTTCCTGTTTTCCCTGCCGATGCCATCCGAGATCCATCGATAGAAGGCGAAAATGCCTATCGCGAAGACAAAAAGGGATATGAGGCTACCCAGGTTCGACATTGCTCTCTCATTTCTCCCCCCGATAAAATCTAAGCTTCGGAATGAGTGACCTGCAATGAAGATTTTGTAATTTATTGTTGCCCGCAACCGGCTTTTAGACCGCTCTCTGCCTCGGAACTTTTCCGGCTTTCATGAATTGTATCCGGCTCGCAGGCGCACTCCGGTGACATAGACAATGAAATGGATTGCCGGTCCGGCACCACGTAGCGCAGACCGCTTTGGTCTGAACCAAATAGGTCTACGATATCTGACCTAGCCCTGCCGAACGGGCAATGGACAGTAACCTCCAGATTGCACGCACCGAGCCCTAGGCCTTAAAACAGTTCTCCCGGTGCCATTGCAAGAAATGTGGATGAGGCCTCTCGAATGACCGAGCTGGCACGATTGCCCGGCCAGACTTGTTAATCAGATGAAAAATGCTTTCCGGATCATTGGCCTGGCGGGAAACGATAATTTCGAGGCTATCGGACAGGCCGATCAGCCCGCGGTCGAACATCCAGTGAGCCGTGCCTGAAAGGGCGATACCGTTGCTTATGATGTCGGGACCATTTGCCTCGACAGGACGTATGTGCGCAGCGTCAACTTCTGCCCGCCCGCCGCCATTGATAAGCTTCAGGCCTGTAATTGCGCATCTCTTGTCATAAGCCTGCAAAACCAGCCGGCGAAACAGGCGGTTTCGAACAAGACGCGAAGAGAGCATCGTGACACGCTCCCGCTCTTCCTCCAAGACGAAGGGCGTCTGAGGCTCGTCTTCGAACGCCAGTGGGCCTCCCGTTTCCTCCGGCTCACCAAGCCGCGGTAATTCCACTTCAAGCTCCGCCAATCCAATAGAGACGATGCGATTAAAATCTGCCGATGATATCGAGCGCACGGCCGCCTGCGCACGGCCGGAAATCCGGCCCTTATCATTCAGCAACCCGCGCTCGACAATTCCATCCTGCCCACCGAACGCAACAGGATTGACAAAGTCGAGGTAGCTTCCTGGCTCGATCAAAGCCAGATACATCCCGGAAGCCTTGGGGTCGGCAATGACTTCGGCTACTTTGGCGACAGCAAAATAACCACGCGTCGCTACAACCTTGCGCGGCTCGTAATAAATGATCCAATCACCGACGCAGGCTTGCACACGTCCGAGATATTGGCTCGGAAACTGATATTGCTCCGCCGGACTGTCGTCGTAGATTGAATCTGACCGATGAATGAAAACCCCGAATCCCATGTGCGAATATTAGCATCAACGCGACGGGTAAGTGCAACCTGGTTTTGTATTATCAATCAAAATCAGCTGTGATCTCCAGATCGCATCACTCGTTTCTGAGCGTATCCGGGATAGAGTTTGGCAATAGATCGAGGCCCGACGGCGTTTGCCAAAAGCAGCGAAAATTTTCCTCACATCTCTCACGAGAGTCATTCAGCAAGCATCTTGCAATTTCGCGTGCCGCCTATAGCGGCACCATGCTCCGTACCGGAACCAACACATCGTCACGGAGTACCTCACTCTTGACATCCTCTCGCAAACCCTGTTTATACGCATAAGCAGTTAATACGAATTAGCAGTCGGCAGGAAACGAGGTTTCGATGGTTAGGCGCTTGACGCAACGGGACATTGCGATCTTCGCGGGGGTCAGCCAGGCGACGGTTTCGCTCGTGCTCAACGAGGCGAAATCCGCTGAAGGCCGTATCCCGCCTGAAACGCGGGAGCGAGTGCTGAAGGCCATTCGGGACACGGGTTATGTGGCGGACCCCATCGCGCGCAGCATGGTCAAGGGCGCCAACCGGATTCTGGGTGTTTTTACCTATCAGCCGGCTTTCCCGATTGCGCAGGCGGATTTCTACACGCCTTTTCTGATGGGAATAGAGGAGGAAGCGGAGAGGTTGGGCTACGACCTTCTGCTGATGACGGCTGCGGCGCGCGACGACAACGGGCGCAAGCGTATCTTCGGGGAAACGGGGCGGCTTCGACTTGCAGACGGGTGCCTCATTCTGGGCAGTCAGTTCGACCGTGATGAGCTGGCCCAGCTGGTTGCCGGTGACTATCCCTATGTCGCAGTCGGTCGTCGTGACGACGCCGGCGGGCCGGTGCGTTATGTTGGCGCGGATTACGTCACAGCCACGCATGCTCTTGTCCGAGAGGCGCTTGTCGCCGGCCATCGCCGCTTCGCCTTTATCGGCGCGACGGGCCCGGCGGAATCCATCAGCGACCGCTGGCGTGGTTTTCTCGCCGCAATCGAGGGCGCGGCGGAGTTGGTCTATTCCCACGAAAGCGAAAATGGCGATCCGGCCGAGCAACTGGCCGCCGTTCGCGCCAGCGGAGCGAGCGTCGTTTTTTTTGCCGAAGTGGCCGAAGCGGTGGTCTTCGACAATCAGGCCCGCGCCCAGGGGGTGGGCGTCCCCGGCGATCTTTCCATCGTGGTGCTGGGCAGCGGCACGCGCACGTATACGCTCCGGTCGCAACGCGTCTTCACCTCCTATGCCATCCCTCGCGAAGAGATGGGCAGGCAGGCGACCTCCATGCTGGTCGAAACCCTTACCAGCCCCCCCGGCCCCGTACGGCAGATACTGCTGGGCTGCGACATCGTGGGGGGCGAAACGCTTGGCTCCCCAAATCAAAGCCCAAATCAAGGAAAGAGAACCTGACGTGAGAGAATACAATGCAGATATTCTTGTGGTTGGCGGCGGGCTTGGCGGCGTGGCCGCGGCGCTTGGGGCCCTGCGCAACGGTCGCAGCGTTATCCTGACAGAAGCGTTCGAATGGATTGGCGGCCAGCTGACCAGCCAGGCCGTGCCGCCCGACGAGCACAGCTGGGTCGAGCAGTTCGGCATCACCGCCAGCTATCGCGCCCTGCGCACGGGCGTACGTCAATATTACCGCGACCACTATCCGCTGACGGACGCCGCCCGGGCCGATCTGACGCTCAACCCCGGAGACGGCAATGTGTCTCGCCTGTGCCATGAACCACGCGTTTCGCTGGCGGTGATGGAGGCAATGCTTGCCCCTTACGCGGCCGGCGGCAAGCTGATCATCCTCAAGCCCTATGAACCAATCGCCGCGGAGACCGACGGCGACACCGTACGGGCCGTGACGCTGCGCCATTGCACTACGGGCGATCTCATTTCCTGCTCGGCCCACTACATTATCGACGCCACCGAACTGGGCGATCTGCTGCCGCTGACCGCAACCGACTATGTCACGGGTTTCGAGGCTCAATCCGAAACCGGCGAGCCGAGCGCGCCGGCCGAAGCGCAACCGGACAATCAGCAAGCCGTCTCTATCTGCTTCGCCGTCGATCAGGTTGACGGCAATCATGTCATCGACAAACCCGCCCGGTACGACCACTGGCGTCAGGTTGCCCCCGAATTCTGGGGCGGCCCGCTGTTGAGTTGGGACTCGCCCAATCCACGGACGCTGGAGCGCAGCCGCCGGTTCTTCGATCCCAACCCGGTCGACAACGCAACGCGCGACGTTGCCGACCAGCGTCACAGCGCCGGCGATATGAGCCTGTGGATATTCCGCCGCATTGCCGCCCGCCACACATTTCGGCCCGGCGCTTATGCCAGCGATATCTGCCTCGTGAACTGGCCGATGATCGATTATTTCGAGGCGCCGATCATCGACGTTACCCCCGAACAATATGCCGAGCGGCTGGCCGACGCGGCGAGCCTGTCCTATTCCATGTTCTACTGGATGCAGACCGAGGCGCCTCGCCCGGATGGCGGTCAGGGCTTTCCGGGCCTGCGCCTGCGCGGCGACATCACCGGCACGGAGCATGGCCTGGCCATGGCGCCCTATATCCGTGAAAGCCGTCGAATTCGTGCCCTGACCACGGTGGTGGAACAGGATCTGTCGCTTGCCGTGCGCGGCGATCGCGGCGCGGTGCATTATCCGGACAGCATCGGTATCGGCATGTACCGCATCGACCTGCACCCCTCGACGGGCGGCGATAACTATATCGATGTCGGCGCCTGCCCATTCGAGATTCCGTTGGGTGCTCTTATTCCCCGCCATAAAACGAACCTGCTGGCCGCAGCCAAGAATATCGGCACCACGCATATCACCAATGGTTGTTACAGGCTGCATCCGGTCGAATGGAACATCGGCGAAGTGGCCGGCATGCTGGCCGCCTATTGTCTCGACAAGGGCGAGACCCCGCATGGCGTGCATGCCGATAAAAAGCGGCTGGCGGAGTTCCATACCCATATTGAACGCCAAGGGGTGGAGCGCCATTGGCCTGATATTCGCGGCTACTAGCTAATACGTATAATCTGGGAGGATTATTATGCGCAGGAGTATAGTGAAAATTGCAGTGGCCGGTTTTCTGGTCACATCCGGGCTGGTTTCGCCGGCTTTGTCGCAGGAATTGCGGATGGCCATCTGGAGCGCCAACGAAGCCCATCTGGCCCTGTTCAACGAGATCGCCGATGAGTTCGAGGCGAGCCATCCCGGCGTCAAGATCACCTACGATTCGCTTGCCTACGAAGGCTATGCCACCACTCTGACCACCCAGATCGCCGGCGGCAATCCCCCCGATCTGGCCTGGCTGTTCGACACGACCGCGCCCGACTTCATGGCGGCCGGGGCGCTTTATCCCCTCACCGAAACCTTTGCCAATACCGAAGGTTACGACATGGGCGACTTCCCCCCGGCAACGCTCACCGCCTGGTCGTATGAAGGGGTACAATATCTCTATCCATTCTCGACATCGCCCTTCGGCGTCTTCGTCAACAACGACATGATCCGGGCGGCAGGCGCAAAGACGCCCGCCGAGATGATCGCTGCCGGCGAATGGAACTGGGACAATGCCATTGCGACGGCGGCAAAAGTCGCGACGACCGGCAAACAGGGATTGATCATTCGTGATTTTGAATACAAGGCGTGGGAGAATCTTGCCGAAGTCTATACCGGCTGGAACGCCTATCCCTGGTCGAAGGATACCAAGTCCTGCGCTTTTGCCAGCCCGGAGATGGTTGACGCCATGCGCTTCATCCACGATGCGATCTTCGTGAAGAAAGCCATGCCGGGACCTGGCGTTTCGGCCGATTTCTTTGCCGGGGATGCGGCGATGACGACCACCCAGATCAGCCGCGCATCGCTGCTGCCGAAAGGCGACAAGGCCTTCGACTGGGATCTCGTGCCGTTGCCCACGGGGCCTGCCGGGGACTATGCCGTTACAGGTCGCGCAGGCATTGGCGTCATGGCCAGCGGCAAAAATCCCAAGCTCGCGGCGGAATTCCTGGCGTTTTTCTCCTCCAAGCCTAATGTAGCCAAGCTTGCGCGCTTTTTCCCGCCGGCACGGCAAAGTCTGCTCACCGCCGATGTGCTCGCGGCCGCCAACCCATTGCTGTCGCGCGAGCAGATAGAGGCCGTGGTCATTCGCGGCGTCGCCACCGGTCAATCGACGCAGCAGGTTCTCAATTTTGCCCGGCTGCAACAGACTGTCCGCGCTGGCCTCGACGGTCTCTGGCGACCCGATGCCGATGTCGCGGCTGTCCTGCAAGCGCTTTGCAGCCGTCTTGACCCATTGCTGGCAGCCAATTGACGCTTCGCAGTCATCCAGTGGATGCGAAAGGCAGAAGGAAGAAGAGCCATGACGCTTGCCCTCCAAACAGCGCAAACAGAGGCCCGGCGCGGTTTCTGGACCATGGCGCGGCGTGACGCCGCGATCGGATATCTGTTCATCGCGCCGCAACTCGTCGGTATCGTCGTTTTCGTGCTCGTTCCGCTGGTGCTGGTCTTCTGGTATTCGCTGCATGAGTGGAACGTGCTGGCGGGATCTTTCCGGTTTACCGGCCTTGCCAACTACCAGAAGCTGCTCAGCGATCCGGCCATTGGCGAAGTGATGGCCGTGACCGCCGTGTTCTCCGCCGGACTTGCCCTGCTCAATATGAGCCTGGCGCTGGGACTTGCCTTGCTGTTGAACCAGGAGCTCGCCTTCATGACACTGTTCCGGACGCTGTTCTTTTCGCCGGTGGTGGTGTCGCTGGTCGCCTGGACAATCGTCTGGAGTTTCTTGCTGCAGAACAATGGCGGCATCAACGGCCTCCTGCAAACGATCGGTGTCGAGGGTCCCAACTGGCTGCGCCATCCCACGACAGCGATGATCTCGGTCATCGTCGTGCAGGCGCTCAAGAATCTCGGCCTCAACATGATCCTGTTTCTCGCAGCACTGCAGGGCGTGCCGCGGGAACTGTTCGAAGCCGCGCGCGTCGACGGAGTACCGCGCTTCAAGCAGTTCTATCGCATTACCCTGCCGATGATCAGCCCGACGATCCTGCTCGCCTCCATCGTCACCATCGTCGGCGCGTTGCAGGTCTTTGCGCAGATCATGATCCTCACTCAGGGCGGGCCGGGTTTTTCCACGACAGTTCTTGTCTATTACCTCTATCAGCAGGCCTTCCAGTTCTACCTCTTCGGTTACGGTTCGACACTCTCCATCATCCTGCTGGTCATTGTCGGCGCTCTCACATTCATCCAATGGCACTTGCGCAGAAAGTTCGTATTCTATGAAAACTGAACTCAGCCCACGCGCGCAGGCGCTGATCTATTTCATACTCTGCGTGCTGCTTGTCCCCTTCGTCTTTCCGACCTGGTGGATGGTGACGTCGTCGGTCAAACCCGTCAGCCAGATATTTGCCTTTCCGCCGGATATCTGGCCGCGCGCCTTCGATTTTTCGTCCTATTCCGACGTTTTCAGAATACAGCCCTTCGCGCTGCAATACTGGAACTCCGCCTATATCGCCGCAATCGTCACCATCGGCACCATGGCAGTGGCGTCGATGGCCGGATATGCCTTTGCGCGCATCAGGTTCCCCTTCGCCAACGCCATCTTCATGGTGGTGCTGGTGGGGTTGCTGATCCCGTCCGAAGTGACGCTGGTTCCGCTGTTCCGGATGTTTCTCAAATGGGGCATGATCAACACGCACTGGCCGCTGATCCTGGTGCCGATCTTCGGTGCGCCGGCGGTCTTCGCCACCTTCATCATGCGCCAGTTCTTCATCTCCCTGCCCGTGGAACTGGAGGAGGCCGCGCGGGTCGACGGCCTCGGCCGGTTGAAGATATTCTGGACCATCGCTCTGCCGCTTGCCCGTCCGGCGCTGGCCGCCGTTGCGATCTTCACATTTCTCGGCAGCTGGAACCTCTATCTCGAACCCATCGTCTTTCTTTCCAGCCCCGACAGGTTCACTCTGCCCCAGGCACTGACACAATTTACCGACGCCTATGGCGGACCGATGTGGAATATCCAGCTTGCCGCCGCAACGATGACCGCCATCCCCGTACTCGTCGTCTTCATCGTTGCGCAGAAACAATTCGTCGAAGGCCTCGCCCATACCGGGCTCAAAGGCTAATCGAAAGGCTGACCCATGGCACCCGTTACCCTTAGATCCGTCAAGAAAAGCTATGGCGCACTCGCCACCATCCACGGTGTCGATATCGATATTGCCGATGGCGAATTCGTTGTCCTCGTCGGCCCTTCGGGCTGCGGCAAATCCACCCTGCTGCGGATGATCGCGGGCCTTGAAACCGTGACCAGCGGCGATATCTCGATCAGCAGCCGTGTCGTCAACGAGATCGAACCGAAAGACCGCGACATCGCCATGGTCTTCCAGAACTACGCGCTTTATCCGCATATGAGCGTGGCCCGAAACATGGCATTTTCGCTCGAGCATCGCGGCGGCAGCAAGGCCGAGATCACTGAGCGGGTAAACTGGGCAGCGGAGATATTGGGGCTGACGCCATTGCTCGAACGCTTCCCCCGCCAGCTTTCCGGCGGGCAACGGCAGCGTGTCGCCATGGGCCGCGCAATCGTCCGCAATCCTCAGGTTTTTCTGTTCGACGAACCGCTCAGCAATCTCGATGCCAAGCTGCGTGTGGTGATGCGCGGTGAAATCAAGGCGTTGCACCAGCGTCTCGGGGTCACGACCGTTTATGTCACGCATGATCAGGTGGAAGCCATGACCATGGCCGACAAGATCGTGGTGATGAATGCCGGACGGGTCGAGCAATGCGGGGCGCCGCTCGAGCTTTATGACCGGCCCGCCAATCCCTTCGTCGCCGGCTTCATCGGTTCCCCGGCGATGAATTTCATCAAGGGACGACTTACCGCCGTCGGCTTCGAGGCTGACGGCGTCGTCCTGCCCCTCCCGCCCGGCCCTGCCACAGGCGAAGCGATTTACGGCATCCGCCCGGAACATTTCGAACTGGTCAACCATGGCCTCACAGCAACCGTTTTATTGGTGGAGCCGATGGGGTCGGAAACGCAGGTCACGATGATGATCGGCGATCACCAGGTCATCGGTGTCTTCCGCGAGCGCGTCCAAGCGCAGCCGGGCGCAACCATCCAGGTTCAGCCGGATCTGGCATCGATCCACCTGTTCGATGCCAGAACCAGTCAACGGCTCAACTAGCGGACCGCGCGCCGTGACATCGCCTGAATGCAATGATCGCGGAATCGCAGCGCAAGACAGGATTCAATGATTAAAAATCACTGCATGTGGGAGGCGTTTGGCGTTGAACCTGGGATAGACAGTATGAAATCGACGTGTCAGGTGTTGGAAAATCGTAATCGGAGGGAGGCACAAATTCGCACTAACGCAACGCGCCGTAATATCGGTCTGGTCCCTTCCCTCTTGCTCGCCGCCGGGCTGATATTCCAGGCAACGATGGCATCCGGCCCGGCCCAGGCGGCGGAGAGCGTGACCGTTCCACCTTACGAACCTGCCGTCGGGACTGAGCTTCATTATCGGGTTCAAAAGACGACCGAGACCGATATGTCGCTTTGGTTCGACAAGCCGGAAGCATCGTCCGTTGTCATGCGGGGCGATTTCCGTCAATCGGCAACGGTCCTGTCGCGGAACGACGAGGGGATGCGGATGAAGTGGAGACTTTCCGCAGACATTCCCCCGGATGCGACGGGTGCTGCGGATTCCTATGCGATGAACGCCATGTTCCGCAATTCGCTCGCCGCTTATGGTGTCGAGGAGCTGGAATTCGACGCGGATCCGAGCGGTGCTCCGGCGGCGCTTATCGGCGCCGATCAGATCATTGCCAATATGGAAATGCTCCTGTCCACGTCCTCGTCGGATAACACGGCCTCCCGCATGCTCCAGACCGTTAAAGGTAATCCTCTTGTCGTTATCAACGTGCTTGCGCCGGAAAGCATGATCCTTGCGCTCGGGCAGTCCTCCGAAGCTTTCACGACAGATATCGGGCAGGAATGGACGGTTGCGGGAAGCGAAGAACTGAAGGGGGTGCTCGTTCCGACAAGCACCGTCTGGAAACTCGAAGCCGCCGACAAGGCCCGGCAAACAGCAACATTCAGCGCGACGGTCACCTACGATCCGGCTGCCCTGCTGCAATCCCAGCAATCTTCGATCGATGGCATGATCGCAAGCTTCGCAGACCGGGCGAAACAACTGACCGATGCGCAACTGGCGCAAGCCAGAAGCGCCGGCAAGTCGCGGACTGTGACCTATGTGAATTCAACACGCGACGGCTCGACAATCGAAGTGCTGGAAAACACGGTCGCAAGTGTTGGCGGCATGAAGGTCACCGTGGGTGTGCATATCTGGCGAGAGGATCAGCCACCGGTCCTGCCCGCGCCGCATGCCTGGACCGCCGAGACCCTGTCTGGCCAACGCGTTGAGCCGCTACCCAAAAACAATACGCAGGCTTCGATCGATATGGACCAGTACCGCCCGAAGGCCGACGCCGATACCACTTCCTCTCCCAACCAGAATGAGGGTGGCAAGACCCCTGCCGACAGCGGCGGGGACATTGCACCGATTTCGCTCAAGGTCGCAAAGGTGAAAACCTCGGTCGATCCCGTTGCCGGACCTGCGGTGGAAATTGCCTTGACACCGGAAAGCGCCAAGGCCTTCGAGGATTTCACACGCGCGGCTCTCGGGCAGAAGACCCAGTTGCTGGTTGATGGAGACGTCATCTTCGAACCGGTCGTGAGAGAGCCGATCATGGGCGGCAACGTCACCATCAGTGGCCTTGATTCAGCGCAAGCTTTGGCCGTCGAACGGAAATTGTCGTCTTCCGAGGCCACGATCATTGTGCGGTTGGCTGTTGGTTTCCACGCGGAACTGAGCCGGTTTTTCCACCGAGAAGTGAGCCACCTCTGAGTATGGTTTTCTGATCAGGCTTTGGTCAAGGGGTTGGCCTT